>CAYXHB010000011.1:3790-18619 GCA_964464795.1 uncultured Gammaproteobacteria bacterium | reverse complement strand
CCAGGATGCGATGAGTCGACATCGAGGTGCCGAACCACGCCGGCGCTATGGACGCTCGGGCGTGACTAGCCTGTTATCCCCGGGGTAGCTTTTATCCGATAAGCTGGTGGCCTTCCACAAAGCCATCCAGGATCACTAGGGCCGACTTTCGTCTCTGATTGAACCGTCATTCTCACAGTCAAGCTGGCTTATGGCCTTGCCCTTACAGCGCGATGTCCATCCGCACCAAGCCAACCTTTGCACTCCAGCGTTACCTTTTCGCAGGAATCCGCCCCAGACAAACTGCCCATCTGACACTGTCCCCGAAGTCGATTCCAGACTCCTAAAGTGAGGATTACATATACCAAAGAGCGGTATTCCACTGACGAATTTGGACTAAATCCAAACTCTCCCGCCTATTCTCGACAGTCAGTAAACGTAAGCCAATGCCAAACTACAGTAAAGCTCCACGGGGTCTTCTTGTCCTTCTACACGTAGGCCGCATCTTCACAGCCATTGCAACTTCGCCGGGTAATGGTTTGAGACAGTCTTCAAGTCGTTATACCTTTCGTGCAGGTCGGAACTTACCCGACAAGGAATTTCGCTACCATAGAACAGTTATAGTTACTGCTGCCGTTCACCGGAGCTTCGATTGAAAGCTCATGCATTTCGAAAAATACAATCACCCTCGCACATGACTTACCGGCACTGGGCAGGTCTCAGCCCGTATACGTTGGCTTTCGCCTTTGCACAGACCTGTGTTTTTGCTAAACAGTCGCTTGAAGTTCGTTCACTGAGCCCCGATTATGCATCGGGGAGGGCATCTCGCATAGCTTACGCCCAGTTGATTTGCCTAGTTCCTTAAACCACTATCGCCCGCTCGCCTTGGTATTCTCTACCCTCCCACCTGTGTCGGTTTGCGGTACGGCAAACACACAGACTCCTCACGAATCTTTTCTCGAGAGCTGAACTACTTTGATTCTCAATTACCCGAAAGTAACCAAGTTTGCATCACAGCTTGACTTAAAACATGACGACGGATTTTCCAATCATCACTATCTCACTGCTTGCACACAGCATCTTCAACGCCATGCCTAAGCTCATCCACCTCTGTCCATCCCTGAGTAATAACGTCTGCATATCTGTACTGGAATCTTAACCAGTTGTCCATCGACTACGCCTTTTGGCCTCGCCTTAGGAGCCGACTAACCCCCCGCTAACGAATATTGCGGAGGAACCCTTGGGAATTTGGCGGCAAGGATTCTCACCTTGCTTTCGCTACTCATACCGACATTCTCACTTGTAGCGGCTCCACCTGACTTTACAGTCAAACTTCACTGCTACTACAACGCTCCCCTACCACCTTGAGTAAAACTCAAGATCTCTGTCTTCGGTACTTGGCTTGAGCCCCGATCATTTTCGGCGCATTCTCTCCTCCTGTCTTGCGACAGGGTTCGACTAGTGAGCTGTTACGCTATCTTTAAAGGATGGCTGCTTCTAAGCCAACCTCCTAGCTGTCTGAGAGAAAACACTTCCTTAACCACTTAGCCAAGATTTAGGGACCTTAGACGAGAGTCTGGGCTGTTTCCCTTTCCCAACACCGGCTTAGCCCGGCATTGGTGTCTGCCTATCCGTTCACGAGAGTATTCAGAGTTTGGTTACGCTAGAGACACCCGGAGATGCCCCAAGAATATCCAGTAGCTTTACCCCTCTCGTGTTAATAATAGACGCGGCGCCTCTACGCCTTTCGGGGAGAGCCAGCTATATCCAGGTTCGATTGGCATATTACCCCTATCCACAAGTCATCCCAACCAATTGCAACTGATACGGGTTCGGACCTCCCCGTGATTTTCATCACGGTTCATCCTGCTCATGGATAGATCACCTGGTTTCGGGTCAACTAGACACTACTAAAACGCCCTATTCAGACTCGGTTTCCCTACGACTACAGTACGATGTACCTTAATCTTGCAGTGTCCAATTACTCGTCGGTTCATTCTTCAATAGGCACGCGGTCATCCGCCGAGGCGGACTCCCACGGTTTGTTAGCAAACGGTTTCAGGTTCTATTTCACAGGGTCACAAACCCTTCTTTTCACCTTTCCCTCACGGTACTAGTTCACTATCGGTGATGTTTGGTATTTAGCCTTGGAGCGTGGTCGCCCCAGATTCCTACAGAGTTTTATCGTGCTCCATAGTACTTAGGTATTCTTTAGGGGAATATATAATTTCGGTTACGGGATTTTCACCTTCTCTGATCAACCATTCCAAGTTGTTCACCTATCACATATTCTCCCATATCAAGAACCCTACAACCCCTACCTATAAAAGGTAGGTTTAGGCTCTGCCCTTTTCGCTCACCGCTTACTCAGGGCATCTCTTACGATTTCTTTTCCTCTCCCTACTTAGATGTTTCAGTTCGGGAGGTTCCCTTTCCACGAAACGTGGAATAACCACATATGATGTGGCTGGGTTGCCCCATTCGGACACCGCCGGATCAAACGGATATTGACTCCTTCCCGACGACTATCGCGGCCAATTGCGTCCTTCTTAGGCCAAACATCCCTAGGCATCCACCGTTTGCTTGAGTATGAAAGCATTAAAATAATTCCGACTAAATTACAATTTATTGCAAATTAGAAGAATTAGCCTTTTACAAAAAAACCCAATTCTCTTCACTTTTCAAAGTACTGCTTGCATTTGTTTTTGCAAATTTTTAAATTTACAAACTCTGCCAGCCACTTGCTTAGTCGCTAGTAGTTAATAATTTGTGGTAAATTACCAACTATTAATGACCAAAATCTTTGTGGACCTGAGGGGATTCGAACCCCTGACCTCTTCATTGCAAATGAAGCGCTCTAGCCAACTGAGCTACAGGCCCATTAGTAAAACTAATGCCTAATTGTAACCCAAACCAGACTCATTTGCGAGGTCAAACCTATTAAATTGTCAATAAAAAACCAGCATCTCGTGCTGGCAAACCGTTAATTCTCTAACAAAAAAGTTAGAAAAACTTTATTTTCTTGTATGAATTGTAAGGGCACTCATGTGGAAAAATTCGACGGTTTACCATTTGGACGAATGGTATGAGGAAGTATAAGGCCAAATCAATCATGTGTCAATCAAAAAACCACCCAGTTCATTTATATATTCTATATATCTCAACTCCACACAACCTCGTCCCCTAAATTGATAAAATTTGTTATAATTACCTCTCATGGGCTTGTAGCTCAGCTGGCTAGAGCGCCAAACTGATAATTTGGAGGTCTGAGGTTCAAGTCCTCACAAGCCCACACGTTACTCTTTTTTTGTCATCTTCCCTACATTCTCGCGTCATCCCGCATTTAATGCGGGATCTGGGGCTTTTGACAATTCTAGACTACAAATACCAGATTGCCACATGCACAAATTAATTTAATAATCTTGGATAATTTGTGCTTTCGCAATGACGAAAAAAATGTCATCATTTTAATGAATATACGCAAGATGGCAGAACTACGTTTCTAATCAGGCAATAAAAACGATCATTCCAAACCACCCACAAATCATTCGTACTTCTTACATCCTTCACCTTTATTCTTTCTAACCCTACTTCCACTTAATACTACACCCCATACTGGGTAGTTGCTCTTCAGGAGCTTCCTCATCGTTAATCAACGCTTCAATCGCAATTTCAAGACTTCTTTCTTTCACCAACTCAGGATGCTGCCAGTTATCGTTAATTCTTCCATGATAAAACAGTTCAAATCCATCGTCACTTTTTTTAAATAAATACACATCGGGAGTGCAGGCAGCACCGTACTCATGAGCCACTTCCTGGGTTTCGTCCCGCAAGTATGGAAATTCCACTCCATACTCATCCACCACTTCCTGCATGTTTTCAAATGAATCTTCAGGTTCAGCCTCATCATCATTAGGGTTAATAGCTACAAATCCAACCTCATCTCCATAATCTCCATGCAACTCAACTAACTGCTTCCAAGCAGCTTTGGCATATGGACAATGATTACAGGTAAACGCAATTATCAATCCGGATTTATTCTCAAAGTCAGCCAGACCCACCTTATCACCTTGAACGCTGGGCAAATCGAAATCTACCGCTGTCCACCCTAATGGTACTGATTCAGAAAAAGTAACTGCCATAAAATATGTCTTTTCTATTGGTACTGCATCTGCCGTTTTCTTGTCAACTACAAAAAATGAAATACTGTTAAGTGTTCACAAATTCGTTGATATCTTTCTCCTTCCTACTTGTCCTTATGCCCCCATCTCTCGCGTGAAATCCGAATTACCTTATCTTTATTCTGATTTTGGCTGGCAGCAGGAGGTAGTGTTTTAACAAAAAATGGACGACTAGTCAATCCATCAATCGCCAATTTAAGAATTGCCTCTCCTCTCCCCAAATGCGTCAAGTCATTATATGTAAAAACTTCGGCGAACTCCTTTTCCAACTTCTGTGCGTCAGTTGACCCCAACAAAAACGTCACCAGAGTTCCGGCATTCCCCAAAATAGCCGCCATAATTGACTCGTCAATTTGCTCCACATACTGATTAGCCAAAATCAATCCTAACCGATATTTCCTGGCTTCAGACAAAATTTTGATAAACGACGTGGTAGCAAAATTCTGGAATTCGTCAACATATAAGAAAAAATCTCTCCACTTAACCTCCGGATTCCTCGCCCTCCTCATAGCTGACAACTGAATCTTAGTGATAATCATTGCTCCCATCAGAGCCGCATTATCCTCACCCATCCGACCTTGGGACAAGTTCACCAACAGAATTTTTCCTTCATTCATCACTTGCTCCAAGTTAATTGAACTCTTAGGAGGCGTAATTATCCGTCTAATCAACGGCGAGGACACAAATTGACCTACCTTATTAAGAATAGAAGCCACTTCCTCAATCTGTCTTCTAGGATCCATCCGCCCAAACTCATCATTCCAGAATTTAATCATCACCGGATCAGATATCCGCGCCAATATATACTTGCGATAATTACCATCCGTCAGCATATCAATCACGTTCGGCAATGTCGTTCCTGGAACCTCAGTCAAAGTTAATAACGTATTACGCAGTATATACTCCAATCTTGGTCCCCAAGAATGGCCATAAAGTTTGTTAAAAATCGACACAATCCCCGAAGCGACGAACTCCCGATGCCCAGGCTCTGTCACTTCTAAAATGTTAAGTGCGATAGGATGATTAGTATCTGATGGGTCGAAATAAACCACATCATTAATCCTATTCTTCGGGACGTAATGTAGCAGATGCTCCACACTGCTGCCATGCGGGTCCAAAAAAGCCATTCCTTCGCCTTTTTTCATATCTCCAATTGCCATATTCTCAAGCAATGTCGACTTTCCTACCCCGGACTTTCCAATCACATACATATGTCGAGTCCTATCTTCTTTCTTAATCCCAAACACCATATCATCGCCCCGGAAGTGGGTCTTGGCAAAAAAGTTTACATTTTGGCGTTCTTCCTCACTCATGAAAGCATGCACTGGCAAATTATCAGGGGCCTCAGTTTCCAGATTCTTAGCCCAAGTCAAATTCTGGAGCTTAACATCCTTGTTCGGCATATGCCAAAGCGTCGCCAGCTCAGATACCGTCAAAATCTGATTATTAGGCACTCCAACCATGCTTCTTTCAAAAAATCCTCGCATCCATTTTTTTCTATTCCATGAAGCCGGTTTGGCAATTCTGAAACTATTTCCATCTCCTCGACCCAGACTCCCAAACGCACTTACAACCGCGGATAACGAATCCTGATTACTGGCCACAATTCTAATCCCAGTCCAGAATGCATTCTCGGCCAACTTAGCACTAATAATACTCTTGCCAGCTACTTCCTGAGTTGTCCCATCTGCTTTCTTAATGCCTTCACTGACCATCCGCTCTGGCAACGACCGCCAATTCCCGGCTCCGGTCATTACTAGTTGAAAGCATATCATCTCATCCACTTTCGCTTTACTCAAAACTCCCAAAATCAACGCCATCGGGTCCACGTCAGCAAATTCCTTGTAAGTCTTAAACAAATAATAGTACGGTTTCGTCAGTACAATTTGCGCAATATGCAAATCTCTATCTTCCCACCCCGCCAAATAATCACCCTCAATTACACCCGCCAACCCCAATGGGTACGCTGCCTGGAATTGACTATCCCAATAATCACCATACTCACTATTAATACTGGCGTAAAAAGACACTTTCTGATCGACCACCATGGTTTCCAAGGAGAACCTCTGCATAGACTTATTAAACAACTTCTCCCCAATCCAACTGGGCCTCTCAAAGTAAGCCATTGACGAAAACATCGTCGCCGCCGACTCCGGCGTATACTCATTTTCTCTTGGCACAGCTAACTTCAAAAAAACTAAATCACTCATACGCTATTCATTATAGACCAACGCTCTCACATCTTAACAATCACAAAACTACAAAAGACTAAATCGTTCCATTCCTCCGCTTGCACACCAATCCCAACAAACCTATCAAGGTCGCTCCAACGGCAAACACAGTTGATACAATCCCAACAAAAACCAAGACAATCGAACCTACAATCATAAATATCTCCGGCACACTGTTCAAAATTGATTTCCACCAAGGAGTCCGACTAGCCAACAAACTGGACATAATACAAAAAGTTAAGTCTTTTGACAGCTTAATAGTGATAGGTATGCACAATCCCAAAAAACGCTAATTACCACGCAATGTACGTGCTAATTAACTTCTATCAGTACTTGTTACACGCCCTGATAGCACCAAGCGTCGGGGTTGGTTCGGTAAGTTAATTAAAACTTAACCCGCCAATTTTCTCCTTAGAAAGGAGGTGATCCATCCCCACCTTCCAGTAGGGATACCTTGTTACGACTTAGTCCTCATCGCTGTTCTCACCTTAGTCCCACATACGTGAGTTTTCGGGTGCTAACAACTTTGCTGGCTTGACGGGCGGTGTGTACAAGGAGCGAGAACGTATTCACCGCGGCCTTCTGATCCGCGATTACTACCAATTCCGGGTTCATGCAGGCGAATTGCAGCCTGCAATCCCAACTGAGGGACGGTTTGATGGGATTAGCTCCACCTCGCGGTTTGGCAACCCATTGTCCGACCCATTGTAGGGTGTGTGTAGCCCTAGGCATAAGCGCCATGCTGACTTGACATCATCCCCTCCTTCCTCCCCGCTCTGCGCGGGGCAGTTCTTTGTGTACATTTAACACAAAGCAGGGGTTGCGCTCGTTACGGCACTGAAGCCGACACCCCACGGCACGAACTGACGACAGCCATGCAGCAGCTTTGCTAACCTTCTTACGAATTTCTCCTGTTTCCAGGAAATAGGACGCTAGCATGTCAAACCTAGGTAAGGTTTTTCGCTTCGTATCGAATTAAACCACACGCTCCACTGGTTGTGCGCTCCCCCGTCAATTCCTTTGAGTTTTAGCCTTGCGGCCGTACTCCCCAGGCGGCCTGCTTAACGCGTTAGCTTACGACAGACAATCCACTGAAAAAACAATTTATAATCTCCAAGCAACAATGTTCATTAAATCTGACAATGCATCATTGAAACATTGTTAATTTACTGAAAATTGAAAATTGAAAATTGAAAAATTCCGCTCTCAGTGGACCGTCCATCTAGCAGGCATAGTTTACGGCTAGGACTACAGGGGTCTCTAATCACTTTCGCTCCCCTAGCTGTCGTTCCTCAGCGTCAATACTCACCCAGAGACCTGCCTTCGCCTTTGGTGTTCCTGTTGATATCAACGCATTTCACTGCTACACCAACAGTTCCAGTCTCCCCTGTGAGATTCCAGACATTCAGTTTCACCAGCAATTCTGTGGTTAAGCCGCAGAATTTCACTAATGACTTAAAAGTCCGCCTACGAAACGCTTTACGCCCAATGATTCCGGATAATGCTCGCACCCTACGTATTACCGAGGCTTCTGGCACGTAGTTAGCAGGTGCTTCTTTTGCCCCTCATGTGAGGGGCCGAAAGGAGTTTACAACCCTAAGGCTGTCATCCTCCACGCGGCGTCGCTCCGTCAGACTTTCGTCCATTGCGGAAGATTCCCGGTTGCTGCCACCCGTAGGTGTATGGGCCGTGTCGCAGTCCCATTGTGGCTGGCCGACCTCTCAGTCCAGCTACCCGTCATTGCCTTGGTAAGCCATTACCTTACCAACAAGCTGATAGGACGCAGGCTCCTCCCTTGGCGTCTTACGACTTTACTCCGACTTGCATCGGAGACCATGCGGGATTACCCCGCCTTTCGGCGGACTATCCCCCACCTAGGGGTAGATTCCTACGCGTTACTCACCCGTTTGCCACTAATACATCAAAAGCAAGCTTCTAATGTAACCGTTCGACTTGCATGCCTTAGGCACGCCGCCAGCATTCATCCTGAGCCAGGATCAAACTCTCAAAAAAAATTTTTGTAGACATCAACTGCCTACATAAAAAGAAAGCGCATTCCTATCACTATTAAACTGTCAAAGTGCATGACAGATATTGTAACACAATAATTCTCGTCTGTGTACACACCGAAAACTAAAAAACCCTGATTTCTAAATTTCCCAATCAATCATCTACATCACTTTTTCCTTATCACTCTCCTCATGAATATGACAACATTCACCACTTTCGTGTTTTCACCGTCAAACAGCCCAACTTATCGTATTGCTTCATCAATCCTGGCCATCACCATGGCAAGCGAAACCACCACATTAAGCGACTTATTAATCCCCCTCATCGGCATCTCTATAATAGTATCCACCCGTTGCAGCAACTCCTCGCTAACTCCCTCAGTTTCATTGCCCACTATTAGTAGCAAGGGCAAAGTCAAGTTAGTCTTATCCAAACCTACACTTCTCTCCGATTGCTCCACTGCCGCAATCTGTACTTCTGGATTCTGGATTTTTATCTCGTCAATGACGCTCATCGCGTCTTTGGCATAAGCCCAATCAACCCAGCGGTGGGTACCGACTGACGCTTTTTCAATTCTCGGATTAGGAGGACACTCAGTCTTACCACAGAGCCAGACTCTCCTTACACCCACAGCATCAGCCAGCCTAAAGATGCTCCCTACATTATAAGTATCCACAATATCGTCCAACACCCATTGCATATCCAAGCGCGACTTTCGCACCTCCGCCAACACTTGAGGTTCTGGCTCAATAATATCCCTTAGCTGTTGCGAATTTAATCTCATATAGCAATCATACATCATAAAAATAAATCATAAATTACCATATTGACGATATCTTCTGCACATATTATAAATAGTATGCAATCATGAATACAGACTGGATAACTATTGGTGAAGCTGCCGACCTCCTCCAAGTTTCAAGGGATACTCTTAGACGTTGGGAAAAAAGAGACAAAATCAAATCATACCGCTCCCCCAGCAACCGCCGCATGTACAAACGCTCGGAAATCATAACTGCTTATCAGATTAGCGATAACCAACAATTTTCGGATAACGACACCACCGCTACAAACATACCTGTATCAACACCTACCCCATTCGCCCCCTCTTATTCCTCTTCGCCTATTAGCATTAACCAGGTTTCAGATAACATCGTCCCTCCTCCTACTCCATTCAAACCCTCAACCTTTTCACCAACACCAACCATCAAGGATGCAAGTCCCTCATCACTTAATACTGAAACAGACACTCCCAATCCTCCGCCAGCGACTTCTTCATCCGCCAATACAATTCTTCCTCCCGCTCCCCCTCTAACCCAAACTTCATCCTTCCCACCTAGCCCATCATCTCCCCCCGCCT
This sequence comes from uncultured Gammaproteobacteria bacterium, assembly GCA_964464795.1. Taxonomy (GTDB): domain Bacteria; phylum Patescibacteriota; class Microgenomatia; order CAYXHB01; family CAYXHB01; genus CAYXHB01. The sequence continues at coordinate 8,858 of CAYXHB010000011.1, read as the reverse complement.
ATACCATTCCCAGTCTCAATTATTCAAAACCCAGCTATCTCAAGCCCTCCCCATCCTCAAACACAACCTCACCTCAAATGCAAACAGAACCGGCACCGTCTGCTCAAGATACAGAGAACAAATCACCATCCTCTACCCCATCACCAACAGACACGACACCCACTCCTCCATCATCACCCCCGACCACCACACCCCCCGTGACACCACCGCTACCATCCACTTCCAATCTTGCGTCCGCCCCATCTGCGCCAAGCACGCAAAACTGGAACACTAAACCGCAAGTCAACCTTGCAGCGACCAATTACTATCAATCTCTATCTTCCATTGAAGACTCAGAATCCAAAGACAACACTGTCAAAGTGCTCAAAATTATCACCGCTATTCTAATTACCATCCTCATCATCCTTGCCATCGCCATTTTCTCAATCATCTTCATGCAGTACTCCTAAAAAGTCTCACATTGCTCTAGACTCCACCCAGCACTAGCCATCCAATCTCAACAATTGCATAATGATTACATGCCCAAAAAATCTTCAGGATTTTCCTATCTGGAAATCATCATCGGCATTGCTGTCTTATCTATAATTGCGCATGCTTTTTTTACACTTATCAACGCTACCTACTATTTCATTGGGTTATCCAGGGCCCAATCTACCGCCCGCGCCTTAGCTAACCAACAAATGGAAACCATTCGCAACTTGCCCTACGACGACGTGGGCACAGTAGGCGGCATCCCTTCAGGTCCCATTGAGCAAAACGACCAAAAAACAATCAACAACCAAACCTACTCTATCCAAACTACCGTTATTTACGTAGACGACCCTTTCGACGGGACAGCCCCCGCCGACCTCCTACCATCAGACTATAAGAGAGTTCGTATCAAAACCACTTGGAGTGGACCCTTTGCAACCGAAGACGGGATTACTCTCCTGACCAACATCGTCCCCAGAGGTGTTGAGTCAATCATCGGCGGCGGCACCTTAGCCATTTTGGTTTTTGACTCAACCGGACAACCTGTCCCTCAAGCTGACGTCACCATCCGAGCTAACACAGCTAACCCTCCCGTTGACCTTAACTTATTCACCGATAACAACGGCAACTTAATTCTGCCCGGAGCTCCGCCCTGCACAGCCTGCTACGAAATCACAGTTACCAAATCAGGATACTCAACCGACCAGACCGTCAGTTCCTCAGTAGTAGAAAACCCCCTCATCCCATTCCAAACTGTATTAGAAAGTGAACTTACCCAAGTTAGCTTCGCCATTGACAAAACTTCACAAGTCACCTTACAAACCAAGTCTTACCCCGACCAACTTCCTCTTCCCAACACCCAACTCACCATTACCGGTCAAAAAATTCTCGGAACTGACATCGACGGCAATCCTATCTACAAATATAATTCCAACATCACCACCGACAGCAACGGCAACCTCTTACTGGAACTCGAATGGGACACTTACCAAATTTCACTTCCCGCAAGCCTTGTGGCCGGTGCCAACCCACTCCTACCTCTCACCATCTTGCCCGACCAAAGCCCCACTGCCCAAGTTGCCATACACAGCCCTACTCCCTACTCACTTTCTGCACTAGTCCAAAATGCTTCCGGTAGCGCCATCGCCTCCGCCGAAGCTAAGCTAACCAATGGTTTTGGATTTGAAGAAATTAACCTCACCGGAGAGGAAATTGATGCTTTCTTCGGCTACGCTTTTTTCTCCCTTCCCCAGCAAGGCAACTACACTCTCGAAGTTACCCACCCGGACTACCAAACCGCCACTAACGACTTCAACATTACCAGCAACGACCAGCAGACCATTATTCTCAATGATAACTAAAATGCCCAACCGAAAATCCCATCAATCAGGTCTAACCTTAATCGAAATCCTAGTTAGCATCGCTGTGGGCAGCATACTAATCTTCGCGATATTCAATCTACAAGTTTCTATTGCTGACAGCCAACTAGCCATCAGTTCCAATAGCCAAGCCTATAACGAAGCCAACATCGCCATCCAGGCTGTTAGCCGCGAACTACGCAATGCTCGTCCGGCAGCCACTGGGGCTTATCCTCTTGAGCTGGCTGACGACCAGCAAATTATCTTCTACGCCAACATCGATGATGACCCAGAACCAGAAAAAATTCGCTACTTCCTCCAAGACAACAAACTCAACCGTGGAGTCATCGACCCAACTGGCTCCCCACTGACGTACTCAGCTGGCAGTGAAAAAATCACCCTCGTCATCGACTATATAGTTAATGACGGAACTCCTCTTTTCACTTACTACAACGGTAACTGGCCAGCCGACACTACCAATAACCCCCTACCCGCGCCAGCTCGATTGCTAGATACTAAACTGGTAACCATAGCTCTAACAATTAACCCCAGGCCAGACAGACTTGAAGGTGCTTACTACCTTGAATCCTCAGCCCAAATCCGCAATCTCAAAACTAATCTATGAATTATCCACAAGCCGAAAAAGGCTATATCACAATCATAATTCTTATCACTATCACTATTTCCTCGATTATTCTCTTTAGTTTCGGAGCTTTGGTCGGCACTCAATATACCATTAGTCAAAGACAAACCGCTGTGGAACAATCTCTACAAATCGCCGAAGCTGGACTCAACTATTACAGATGGCACCTTGCCCACGCTCCCAACGACTTCACTCAAGGTACAGGCCAACCTGGGCCTTATATTACTGACTTCACCGACCCGCAAGGCGGGGTCACTGGCCAATATTCCATTGAAGTCACGCCTCCAGAAAATGGCTCGTATATTGTCACCATTCAGTCAACAGGATGGACACTGACCAATCCGCAAATCACCCGAACCATCACTGCCACGTATGGGCGATCATCCATGGCTCAATACGCATTCTTACACAACAGCAACATTTGGCTCGGTTCTGGACTGGAAATCTTCGGCCCGGTTCACTCCAATGGCGGCATCCGCAACGACGCTATCAACCACTCTCTGGTTACTTCCAGTCTCGATACTTACACCTGCGCCAGTGACAATGGTTGCAGTCCTTCTGTGACTCAGCCTGCGGTTTGGGGCAGCGGCGGCGACACCAATCTGTGGAACTTTCCTCAGACACCCGTAGACTTCAATGGCATTTCTGTCAACTTCGCAGAAATGAGAACAGCGGCTCAGTCAGAAGGCGTATACCTGGGTCAGTCAGGAAACTGGGGCTATCGAATTATTATGTTGAGTGATGGAACTTTCAATGTCTATAGAGTCACGAATGCCACCAACCTCCGTGGTTACGACAACAACACCGGCGGCTGCCAGAACCTTTATCAAGGCATCTCTACTCAAACTCTGGTTGGCAACTATTCCCAAGCTGATAACCCCATTATCTTTGCCGAAGACACAGTTTGGTTAGAAGGCACAATCACCCACCCTATTCAAGTTGTGGCCGCCCGGTTCCCCATTGCCACTAACAACATGGACATCTGGATTAATGACAACATCACCTACTCCAACATGAACGGTTCAGTTAGAGCCGGAATCATTGCTCAAAACAACATCTACTTCGCCCGAAATCTCCCTAACAATTTCGTCCTTCACGGGGCTCTCCTTGCCCAAAACGGCCGCATTATGCGCCATCATTACAATGTTAGCGGTTGCTCCCCATCAGCCACAGCTGCTATTAGAAACAGTCTGACCATCTTCGGCGCAGTGATTTCTGCTCAAAAATCATACTGGAATTGGAATAGCTCCACCACTCTTCAATCAGGCTTTCAGGCTCGCAACATCACCTACGATGCTAATCTCAGACACGCCCCGCCTCCCTACTTCCCCACCACCGGAGACTACGAGTTCATCAGCTGGACAGAGTAAAAATGTAGGGGCGCAGCACCCCCGCGACCCTCCCTTACGACAAAAACAGAGGTCGTCATTGCGAAAGCCAACCTCGCCTAGACGCAAGTCTCTGCCTCTCGCTATCCATGTCCGAGATGACGAGGCTGGTGATGATTTAAGATAACGGCACCTACATTTTCATCCCAACTAAAAACAGTCCAGTGATTGTCATTCCGAGCGTAGCCGAGGAATCTCTTGTATATTCATGCCTATTCCCTCTCACCCTATTTCCCGTCATCCAGAGGGTCTGTATTGCCCTGACCCGAAGGACCCCGTTGGAATCAACGGTATCCCTTGGTTCGACTCAAATCGATCCAAACCAATTAATCAAAATAATAAGGCTAGTGTTCACTTATCACACCTTTATCAACAAAACTATCCAAGTGATAAAAACTCTTAAAAAATTCATCTCCCATTCTTCTCAAAAAACATCGCCAAAGTTAAACGTCAACCTATTTACCAAACTTGCATAGCAATACAGAAGAAAGACATACACTAGTGCTGACCTTCAAGCCACTTTTCGCAATCAAGAGCGGCCATGCATCCACTGGCAGCCGCAGTCACCGCCTGCTTATAAATATAATCATGAATGTCCCCAGCTACAAACACCCCTTCTATACTTGTCATTGTCCTGTAATGCTCTTTGGGAGCCACTAAATCACTCCCGTCCAAGATATAACCTTTTTCATCCACCTCCACCAATCCACGAACCATTGCTGAGTTAGGAACATGGCCAATAGCCACAAATACCCCATCAACTTGAGAGTGCCAGGTTGCGAAATCGCCTTCCAAGGCAATCAACTCTCCCTTATTGCGTTTATCCAGGTCTATTTCCGTCTCCCAGCGCGCTTTAGACGTTCGCAGAACTACGCTCTCCAGAGTCTGCCCACCTCGAACCTCAATAATCTCAGTGTCCAAGATAGTTGAAATCTTTTCATTTGAAGCTATCCGGTCAACCATAATCTTGCTGGCCCGAAAAGCATCTCGTCTATGTACAATTACCACTTCACTGGCGAATTTAGTCAAAAACAAGGCTTCCTCCATAGCACTATCTCCACCACCAACTACATATACCCGCTTATTGCGAAAAAAAGCCGCGTCACAAGGCGCACAAGAGCTAATTCCCCGGCCAATTAACTTACTCTCTCCAGGGACCTCCAACCACTTGGTATCAGCTCCCATTGCCAAAATTACTGCCCTTACTT
>CAYXHB010000011.1:0-3780 GCA_964464795.1 uncultured Gammaproteobacteria bacterium | reverse complement strand
CTTGATAACTCAACTCTCCATCATTAATTTGAAACAACTTACCCTCACGCGCAATCTTGACGGCTTTTTTCATTATTACTTCAGTCCCAAACCTCACTGCCTGCTGCCTCATGTTTTCCATGAGCCGCGGCCCCATAATTCCATCCGGAAACCCGGGAAAATTCTCAACTTCCGTGGTCAACATTAACTGACCGCCCCATTTGTCACCTGCAACTAATAATGTACTCAAGTTGGCCCTGCTTGTATATATCGCCGCGGTCAGTCCAGCCGGACCTGAACCGAGAACTCCCACATCATAAACATTATCTTTCATAACCTACCCTACTTTAGCGATTAAATCTTCGTATCCTTGTTTGCCTCCGTATCCCACCTTCCGGTCAACTTCCTGCCCATCTTTGAACAAAACTACTGTTGGGATACTCATTACCCCAAACTTCGCCGGGCTTTCCTGATTCTCGTCAATGTTAACTTTAGCAATAACTACTTTACCTTCATGTTCAACACCTAACTCATCCAAAACTGGAGCCGCCAGTAAACATGGTCCACACCAAGGAGCCCAAAAGTCGACCAATACCGGTAACTCACTTTGAGTGACTTTCTCTTCAAAATCAGCATCCGTAACATTAATAATAGACATCCTTATATTGATAAGCTTATTAGTCCCAAAAGTCAACTTACAAAAACTGTTTCCCGCCCTAGTTCAACATTCCCATAACCGACCTATCCACCTCAATCGACCATTGTTTACCAGATTTGTTCGAACATTTAACTACATGCATACCGCCAGCCAATTTCTCGTCCCTTGCCAATGTTAAACTAGCTACCTCAACACTCTCCATTTGCATCTCAAAACTCTCCCCATCTTCATCCTCGCTCACAACTGACCAGTTCTTACCCCAAAAACCCCGTAAAGGCAACTTGTGCAGTTTCAAACTTTTCTTCATCTTCATAGATACAATGCTTACTATCTTAAATCATCCTCCACCCCAAAGCAATCCATAATAATATCCACACAAATACCCACAGATTCTGAATCTGTTGAGTCATCTTCAAGTCCAACTGCCAGAACCATTTCTCAACCGACTGGAGGGACAGCAAATCAAGCACTTGCTCAAAGATAATCCGTGCTCCAACAGCCCAAACCAAAGCCTTAGCAAAAACATAACCCGAACTAAATACCACATAAACCCCCAATAATCCAATTACAGTCTGAAACAAAACCGACCTCAAGAGAGTTGCCGGCCTTGACCGAACTTCGTCAACCATCCCTTTCCAGAATCCTACGAAGTTAAAGTCTCGTACTTCATTGCGCAATTGGGTCTGATGCTCGTTATTTCCTGAAAGTAATCTAATAAGGTAGTCAATCTCCATGACTACAAATCCCATCACCAGTCCCATCCCCCCTAAGGCTATCGTCATCCATCCCCACCGCCACCAAAATCCCCCAGCAACCAACATTAATACCAACAGAGCAGCCAGTCTAGGTTTAGTAACCGCCCACAACTCATGTCTAACTGACGCAGGCAAAAACACCTGTAAGCTAAGCTTACTTCTTCTTACAGTTTCCACACCTTGTGCCGGAATATAACCTTCCATGTTCTCTAAGTGTATACAACTTACAAGTATTTATTAATAAGTAATTTCCAACTCGTCCCACAGTCCCTCATGTTCTTCCCAAACCACATCAATATCAGTAACTTGCGCCGCATCAGGTCCAGATCGCGAGTAAGCAATCATTTCTTCAACTTGAGCCCTGCTGCCCTCAAAAACAGCTTCCAGTCTACCATCCAACAAATTCCTAACAAATCCAGTTGCTCCCAAATCCTCAGCTTTCTTATGCAAAAACCACCGAAAGCCCACTCCTTGGACATAACCTTGAATGTATACATGGGCTCTTAACTTCTCCTGACTATTATTGGGATTCATGCTAATCTTAAGAGTAACAACAAAACCATTAGTTGACAAACAGCTATTAAATTTGCATATAGTAATAGTGTTGATAAAAATTTAATAATTTTATGGACTCATCAAATAAATCAAACCTTGTTCAGACAGTGCTTTACATCACCGTGGCATTTATCTTTCTGTTTCCGCTAGCTTACCTTCCTCAGATTGCCAACCAGTTCCAAATCGCCAAAACCTTGGTTGCTATAGTTACAGCGATTCTACTCATAGCCGCATACTCCTATGCCTCTTTTAATCGCAAAAAACTTGACATCAACCCTAAGGCCAGTTTTTTCCCGGTATTAATATTCGCCTCGGCCTATCTCGCCTCTAGTTTCATTCAGTCAAGTAATCTAATCCAATCTTTATCCGAAAGAACAATATTAATAGTATGTCTGGGAATCATCTATATTGTCAGTTCTTCAGTTCTCAACACCAAACATCTATCTCATCTCCTCTACTCACTTATCGCCAGCGCCACTCTTGTATCCATCGTCCAACTAATCCAGGCTTTCAGCTCTAACCCTTTCTGGTCAACCACAGGCAGTCCTACCAGTTTCTTGGCTTTAGCCGTACTAGCCGTGGCTACCTCAGTTGGGTTGATAATTAAACGACCTCAAACTACTATTAAAGTCCTATCTGCAACAGCACTGCTAGTGAATCTTTTTGCTGTTGTCTTTATCTGTATAAAAATTTTCTCTGGTCAGATAAGCATCGTCAACCTCCCTTATCAAATGGGTTATCAAGTGGCTGTCGACATTCTCAAACAACCCAGAAGTGCTCTCTTAGGCATCGGACCTGACAATTACTTGCCTGCTTTTACTATTCTCAAGCCACCAGCATACAACAATCTGCCAAACATGTGGTCGCTTAGACCGGCTTACTCCAGTAATGAATTGTTTCATACTATGACGGTCACAGGCATACTAGGAGTGACTGGTTTCATCCTTATATTCCTCTTCTTAGCCAAAAACATGGTTTCCCACAGAGATACCAATCCTTATATATCATTAATGAACTTGATTACTATTATTACTCTGCTGCTAATTCCTGCCAATTTCACTCTTCTTGGACTACTCTTCATTGTTCTAATCATCAACAGTCTGTCTCCTAACAGACCTTCTACTTTTACTTTAAGGACTCCAGCCGTGGTCGTCTTGGCTAGCTTAGTTCTAATTTCTCTTGGCGGCTATACTCTCTATCTGACCTCAAGACAAGCTATTGCCAGCTATTACTTCACTCAAGCAGCTAACCCAAATTCTCAAGAGAGGTTTCAATTGATTAAAAAAGCTCAATTAAATGACCCCACCAATAGCAATTACTTTGTTACATACGCTAATCTGGCAATCGGCCTAGCTGAAACCGTATCCAAACGCCCTGAACCTCAAGAAGGTGATCCTGAACTTATCAAAGACTTAATTGAAGCAGCTATTCCTGACATTAATCGGGCTGCCTATCAGTTAAACCGAGAAAACCCTCTTGTTTGGGAAGCAAGGGCCAGAATTATGCGCCGCATCAGTACCGTTGTTCCTGCGGCTGTAAATGAAGCCGTCAGATCATATACTTACGCTATTGCCTTAGACAGCAAAAATCCGCTCCTCTATGTCGAGTTGGGGCAATTTCTCCAAAGCCTCAGAATCTACGACACAGCTGCACGCCAATTTGAAATCGCCGCCAGTCTCAAACCAAACTATGCTAACCCCAAATTCAACTTAGCCGTTCTCTACTACCAACAGCAAGACTATACTAGAGCAGACGCACTCATAAAACAAACCCTCAATCTCATCCCTCAGTCTGACAGCGAAAACTACCAACAGGCAGTAGACTTACAATCCC
>CAYXHB010000010.1:0-19530 GCA_964464795.1 uncultured Gammaproteobacteria bacterium | reverse complement strand
GCCAACTTTTTCAGAAGCTTCTTTCAGGTTTTGCATAGCAATTATGTATTCCTTATCCATTCTATTTTTTGTAATATTTCCTTCCCTTTAGCTTTTCGGGTAATAAATCTTCATCTGTATAGGGTTTATACCCTTCGCCGTAACCCAACTCCTTCATTAACTTTGTCGGAGCATTTCTAATTTTCAAAGGAATTGGCAAGTTGCCGTAACTTTTAACATCCTCTTGAGCTGCACGCAAGGCATCATAAGCTGATCTGTTTTTCTTTGCTAAGGCCAGATACACAGTGCCGTGTGCGAGGTTTATAGCACATTCTGGGTAGCCTATTACTTCGCAAGCTCTGAATACTTCATTTGCTACGACAAGGGCAGTGGGTTGAGCCATTCCGATATCTTCACTTGCAAACACTACCATCCTGCGTGCAATGTAGAGAGGGTCTTGTCCTGCTTCAATCATTCTGGCTAAATAATAGATAGCAGCATCAACATTGGAGGCGCGCATACTCTTCAAATATGAGCTGATAGTGTTGTAGTGTTCCTCGCCTTGGCGGTCGTAATAGAGGGATTCTTTTTGAGCGGCTTCGAGGATTGTCTCTCGAGTGAGGTTTTTTTTGTCAGTCGTGAGTTCGCTGGCGAGTTCGAGGATGTTGAGAGCTGTGCGGGCGTCTGAGTTGGAGAGGGAGACGAGGAGGTCGATATTTTCACGATTGAGGGCTTTTTTAGTTAGTCCTAGGCCTCGTTCTTGGTCGGTGAGCGCCTGGATGATGAGTTGTTTGAGAGGTTCTTCGGTTAAGGGTTTGAGAGTAACGACTCGGGTGCGGGAGAGGAGAGCGTTGTTGATTTCGAAGCTGGGATTTTCAGTCGTCGCGCCCAGGAGAATCAGTGTACCTGACTCGACGTGAGGCAGGAGGTAGTCTTGTTGGGATTTGTTAAATCTATGGATTTCGTCGATGAACAGGATGGTGAGTTTGTCGGAAGTTTGGCTCTGGGCGACGGCAGCTCTGATATCTTTGACGCCGGAAGTCACGGCAGATAAGCGGATTAAGTCACCGCCTAGGCTCTGGGCTAGGATTGAGGCGAGGGTGGTCTTGCCTGTGCCCGGCGGCCCCCAGAAAATGAGTGAAGCAGGACGACGATTGGTGATAATGGAGTGGAGGAGTTTGCCTGGGGCCGTGAGGTGTTCTTGTCCCAGAACTTGCTCAAGATGCGCGGGGCGCATACGGTCGGCGAGGGGGGTGTAGCTTGGGGTTTGCATTATTGGGTGGGGCTGATTATAGTAGAATTAATTATGGCGCGTAAGGTACTGGTCGTGGAAGATGAAACACTCCTAGCGCAATCCGTGCAGGAGACGCTAGAGGAGAGTGGTTTTGAGGTGGAATGGGCGCGGGATGGGCAGGAAGCGTGGCAGAAGTTGAGGAAGGATAAATTTGATTTGGTTCTGCTTGATATTATGCTGCCTGGGGACGAGGATGGGTATGCTATTTTGCGGCGGCTGAAGGCGAGTAGTAGTGAGTATAAGGATGTCGTGGTGGTAATGATGACGAATTTGGGGCAAATCGGAGAAATGGACAGAGCCATGGAGCTGGGGGCTAATGATTATGTGATTAAGTCAAATGTGGACTTGGAACGGTTGGTGGAGTTGGTGCGGGATAAGTTGGCGGTGGCCAAGGCGAGGAGGTAGAGGGAAGAAGTAAGAGAAGTACGAATGAAAAAGGAAAAAAGAGATTTCTCGGCTGCGCTCGAAATGACAATAGAAAAGAGTCGAGGTGTTAGACAAAAAGAAACCCTCACACCATAATCTCGCGATTGGGGGTGTGAGGGCGGTTGGTGAGCGATAACGATTCTAAAGCTGGAAGTGTTCGGCCGTGAGTCCAGATATCGACTCTTCAATTGAGTCGACTTCAGCTTGTAATGTGTAAAGCTCTTCACGCTCCTCTTGTGTTAAATCATCTTCCATTCCGAGCAACTCTCCGATTTGGAAGTGTAGCTCGTTCTGAGTTGATTCCAGGTCACGGATTTCTGCGAGACGCTCGTCGGGATAGCTGCGCAAAGTCATTTGCATGATCATCATTCCTCCTTGTTAAAGTCCATAGTTTTCTCTGTTTGTTATTATGGGCTATTTTGTTTCGAAAAGCAACTTTAGAGATAGAGTTAAATTTAGTTTTTACAAACTCTTTGGAGCTTGAGTGAGGGTGGTGTCGCCTTTGATAGCCTTGCTGCCGTGGCGGGGGAGGGTGAAGGTGAAGGTAGTGCCCTTATCGCTTGAGGTGAAAGTAATTTCACCTCCTGAGGCGTTAACAATCATCTTGACCAGGTATAGTCCTAAGCCGGTGCCTTCGATGTCTTTGGCAACTACGTTAGACGCACGGTAGAAACGGCTAAAGATACTGGGTTGGTCGGAATCGGGGATACCCATACCTGAGTCTTTTATACTAAAGACTATATCTTTGTCTTTGCGGGTGATTGTTACCAAGATGTGGCCTTTTTTGGGGGAATACTTGCTGGCGTTGGAGAGGAGGTTGAGTAATACTTCGCGGATGAGCATGGGGTCGATGTTGAGAGTTTGGGGGACTTTGGTAGTGATATCTATGTTGAGTTTTTGGTGTTTTGATTTGAGAGTATCTGTAAGTTCTTCTTGAATTTCGCTCAGCAGTTCATTGAGGTTGGTTGGGCGGGGGGTAACCGCAACGCGGCCTGACTCCAGGCGTGAGATATTGAGCAAGTCGTTAACTAAGCGGATTTGTCTAATGGTGCTTTGGCTTAGGTGTGTGATGAGTTCTTGTTGCTTTGGATTGAGTGGGCCGGTTTGGGGTTTGCGGAATCGTTCGATAATCCATTTGGTGGCTGTGAGAGGTGTGCGCAGTTGGTGGGAGGCGAGAGAAACGAATTCGGATTTCATCTGATCGGATAGGCGTTCTTCAGTCACATCGCGACCGTAGAGGTTAGCTTCGGAGTTGTTAACTGGAACGACGAGCAGAGACATGATTTTGGTATCATGTTGAAATTGGTAGGTCTTGAAGAGTTTGGCTTTGAGGCTTTGGGTGATGGTTTCCTGGAGATCTTGGGGAAGTGTCTGTTTGTGTGTTTTGCTCCAAAAAGATAAGAGATCTTTGGCGGCAGGGTTGGAGTAGGTGACGCGGAGTTTGTTTACTTTTAGCATGGGATAGGGATATTCGGAGACAAGATGGTTTTTGGTGGAGATTTGTTTGGTTGGAGAATTTTTTGGCAAAGAACGAGCGAAAGTAATCACCATCACGGTAATAGCGAGGGCGGTGATTAGGTTCATGGCCATAAGAAATGCAAACAAAAGAATTCCCTGCTGGGTATCAAATGTGGGACGGTAAGCGTTGTAAATTTGGAGATTAACGGCCAGATGGTAAATCCAAAGAGCCGCGAGAATAGTGATTGGCCAAGCATGACGGGTAATAAGTCGGGATACTTGAGCGAAAGTGATCATAAGTCGTATGAATAGTGTATGGGATTGATGAGGAGAGCTCAATTAGTGGTTAATTGTTCTTGGCGTGGGTGATCTGGTTGATGAGCATAGTCCGATCCCAGAGCTCAACCTGGTTGGCACTGGCGAGTTCCTTAGCTGCGCGGGTGAAATAGCTGTTGGTGACGACAATGGCACGGTCAGTTTCATAATAGCCTTTGGCAGCTACCGTCTGCTGAATGGCTTCCACGCCAACTGTTTGGTCGTAGCGTTTGGCTTGAATGACGATTTTTTTGCCGTCGCGTTCGAGCAGCAAGTCGCCGCCGAAATCTCCGGTGTTGCCGATGGTGGCGCTTTTGTAGCCTAGTTTTTTGAATAGCCAGTCGAGGTAGTTTTCGAATTCTGCTCCTTGCATACGGTCGATGTCGCGGATGCCTGAGCGGGCTAGTTTGAGATGGCGGCGAATACGGAGGGTGATTTGCAAGATTATGACGAGCAATGGGATGAGCCACAGCGGCCAGAGGCGAGGAAGTGTATCTGTAAGAAATAGTGTGAGGTACTGGTTTATATTAAGATTGGTTGTGATAGGGAGTGATAGGGTTGATTGTGAGGCGAGGTCTGAGAGTGTGGACATGTAGAGACATTGTAAGTCCTGAGAGGTGGAAAGGGGAAGAATGGAGATGCGACAGTGTTAGATGGTGAAGTGTTAAGTTTATGATGAAGTTGAAAGTAGATATTTGATTAGTTTTTGGGCGACATTGATTTGGGTGGATTTTTCGAAGCCTTCGAATTCACAAGCGCGATTTAATTCCAGAATTCGCCACTGACCCTGATTGTCTTGCATGAAGTCTATACCTACGTACTCGCAGTGGAATAGTTTAGCGGCCTTGATGGCTAAATCAGCAACTTGTGGGTGTTGAGATATGTCGAAGTTTTGTACACTGCCGCCTGTAGAGTAATTAGTTAGATATTGACCCTCAGGAGCGCTTCTGAGCATGGCGCCAATAACTTGGTTGCCAATTACGATGACACGGATATCCTGACCGGCGGTTAAAAATTCCTGGGCTAGGAAAGGATACTGACTGTCGGTTAGAGAAACAAGTTCACTTCGGTCGGTGATTTTTAGAATTCCTCGCCCTTGGCTGCCTTTGGCTGGTTTGACGATGATTGGAAATTGGAGACTATTTTGTTGAGCAAGGAGATTGAGATCTCCCCCGATTGTAGTAGAGATGTGAGGCAGCTGGTTATGGTGCAGGATAAAGTGTTGGGTGACTTTATTGAAGCTGGACCACGCCAAGTAGCATTCACGGTTGAGAATGCGAATATTTGTTTGCGCGTAAATTTGAACTAAGGAATTTTGTATAGCGTGAAGGCTGAGTAAGCCTCTGAAAATTACAATGTCAGGGTCAGGTAAAAGATTATTTTTATGGGTAATTGTAGGCGGTTCGTTATTATTGAAGCTGATGATGATATCTGAATAGTTTATTATTTGGTATGAGTTAGCGGATTGGTGGACTTCCTCAGCAAGTCTTGTGGCTGGGTGACTGTTTATGTCGTCGGTAAAAATATATACTTTTTTCATTTTATTAGATTATGGATGTAATCAGAAAAAGCTTTTAGTTTGAATTCAGAATGAGCTCCTGTTCTAATTTGTGGCCATGAATTTGCCTCTAGGATGTAGTACTGCTGAGTTTCGGAGTTGATAATCACATCTACCCCACAGATTTGTCTTGTGACTGCTTTTGCCGCCTGTATAGAGGTTTGAATTATTTCTGGTGAAAATGTCTGTGGATCAATAAGTTCTGCTTTGGCGTCTTGAGATGTATTGTTGAGATGGGTTGATTGATCTTTGCGAGTACGTTTAATAACTACTCTGACTTGGTTACCCAGAACAAGGAACCGATAGTCAAAATCATTAGGAATAAATTCTTGGATGATGAAGTTAACTTCAGGATGGGTAGTGATTTTTTCAGTTAATTCTTGAGCTGATTTGATTAGATAGTTATTGCGGCCTTTAGAACCATAATTATCCTTGAGGATTAGTGGATATGTGAGAGTTGATGCGATAGAGAGATAATGCTGGTTTGATGCCCAGATTGTATTGGGGACGGGAACTCCTGATAGGCTAAGCTTTACGTAGTCGAGGATTTTTTGGTCTGAACGAAAGCTTATGGCTTCCTGATCTACAAATTTGATGCCATGATGCTCTAAATAAGTTGCGCAGAGAGTGGCTAATTCAGGTTCTCGACGCCATGAAGCAAAGATTACCAAGTTATAGGATGACAGATCTGTATTTGAGTTCAGATTAGAAATTTGAATTTTGTTGTTTTGGATCGTGATTTTAAGATCATTGTAGTAAGTATCGCTCAATTCTAGATCAGGTGAAATCTGTTTTAACTCCGCAACTAACTTGGGACTGTTTGTATTTTTTGATAGTGGGTTTTGGTTCAAAAAGAGAATTTTTTTCATGGCATTAGTTTTTGTTTGAGTGGTGAATTTGGTTGAACCTGGGTGAATTTTTTTAGTTCCTCGAGACTAGCTTTGCCGTTCCAAGCGTAGTTTAGCAGATCGGGGTCATTTTTTATTTTATCTTGGACGGTATACATCCATTCCAGATACATGTCTTTGGTAAATGCTCCAACTTGGGAAGTGTCAGCAATACCTCGTTTGCTTCGGACGGTCATGTTAAAGCAGGTATTACGTCCTTTTATGTACTTTTTGAGTTTTTGGTATGTGTTTGTGAAATTAGACTGAAGTGAGTAATGAATTGATAAGGTGAGCAACGCTTGTCTTCGTAGGTACTGAACGTCGTTTGTACTAGCTCCGATAAGAGTTGATAAGCCTTCTTCATCCTTGATATGGTTGGCAGTTCCTGTGACAAAGATTCCATATTGTTGTTGTTTGCCATTAAATAACCTTAGGGCGTGACCTTCAATTTCATGAGCGATAGTACTGGATATATTGTCTCTGTGTCTTTTGCAATCATCACTGATTTTGATATTGCCACTGAATTTGCCGATTCTGATTTGGTTGGGGGCGTATTTGGTGTGAGGTTTGATGATGACTTGGCTGGGAAGATTGTATTGGTTGATTTTTTCTTTAAACAAATCCGCGATTTGCTGGGCATTTAGAAACTCATTTTTAGAGGATGAGTTTTGTTGCGAGATCGAGATTACACTTTTGAGAATGTTTTGGGCTTGCTCAATAGTTTTTGGCAGGGGTTGTCCGTAGAGTGATAGGCTGGTTGGGGTGAATTTATTGGAGTTGAGACCAATATGGTTAATTAAGTCTAAAATATGAAGACATTCTTTAAGCCTTGCGGCGTATAGATGTCCTATTTCTGTATCTGGGATTTGGGGCAGAAGTCGAAGGATTTTTTGGCGGTATTCATCAAAGTTGGCTTTGAGGGGTCTGTATCTGAACTGAGGGTTGTAGGTGAAGTTGGACTCGAAGAATTTGCGTTTTTCGGCAAGCAGATTGATGGGGTGAGTGGCCTTGATTACCGAAATATGCGAGACGAATTTTTGTAGGAAGCTATCTAGCTGCGGGTATATGGGGTCAATGTTCATGTGAGTTGGTGGATATTATACCTTAAATGTTATTTTTGAGGTGAAAGCAGGTATAATTTGGGGTGTTATGAAAAATGTTTATTTGGACTTACCACGGCCTTTTTTTGCATTAGCGCCGATGGAGGGGGTGACGGATACGGCCTTTCGGCAGTTGGTAGATGAGTGCGGCAGGCTAGACTTGAAGTATACTGAATTCGTGAATGCGACGGGGATGTTTTCGCGCGGTAGCGAGAGTGTGTTGATGAGTCTGGATTTCAAGCCAGGTGAAAAGCCGTTAATCGCGCAATTGTGGGGAACGGATGTGGTGGATTTTGAGAAAGGGGCAAGACGAGTAGTTGAGATGGGGTACGATGGGGTAGATATCAACATGGGGTGTCCGGTACGTAAGATTGTAAACAAGGGCAGTTGTAGCGCGTTGATAAATAATGAGCCATTGGCTGGGGAAATTATCGCGGCAGTGAAGAGAGGGGCGGACGGGAAAATTCCGGTGTCGGTGAAAACCCGAATTGGGGTCAGTGAAATCGTGACTGAGCGATGGGTGAGGTTTTTGCTGGAGCAGGGCATTGAGGCTTTGATTTTGCATGGGCGGACGGCCGCGGAAATGTCGCTGGTTCCATGTCATTGGGATGAGATTGGTAAGGCTGTCGCGATTAGGAACGAGATGGGAGTGGAGACTGTGATTATTGGCAATGGAGATGTGGAGAGTGTGGAGCAGGGGAGGGCTAAGGCGAAAGAACATGGAGTGGATGGGGTGATGATAGGCAGGGGAGTGTTGCATAATCCGTGGGTGTTTAGTGGGCGAGAGTTTGACGAGTTTAGTCGCGAAGATAAAATTAAGTTGTTGCGGCGGCATGTGGAGTTGTTTTATGAAGCGTTTCCTGGTGACAGGCGGCCGTTTGTGGTTTTACGTAGGTTTTTTAAGATTTACCTGCGGGGGTTTGCGGGAGCAGGGGAGTTGAGAGATAAAGTTATGAGTGCAAGGGATTGGGAAGAGGTGGCGGCGTTGCTTGATTAAATTCGTTCGTAGATGTTGACGCAGAGCCGGAAGCCGTCGTTGGTTTTATAGTAGGTGTGGTCACAAGGTTGAGACTGGGTCTGAGAAGGACCAAGAGTTAGGGGGGTGTTAGTGGACAAGTCGGCTTGGAGTGATTCTTTGAAACGGTAGTTGTCTGAGATTGCCTGGTCTATGTCTGGGAATTGATATTTGATTTGAGGTGAGAAATTTTCCAAGATTAGTTTGGGTTTTTTTGAGTTAAAGTGGGCGGTTAACTCTTCGCGAATGCGAGGCGAGTTAGTAAAGTGAGTCCAGTATAAATGCGAGTGGCTGGCTCGGCGGTTAGTTAGGTAGTAAAGTTGTGGATCGCTATAGGCGATGTAAATTGAATCATCGGGCTTGGTATTTTGACTAATATATTGGACAAGAGGTTTTTCCATCGTGTATGCAAGCCGGTTGTAAATCTGCCAGGAGATTTCATAGGGTGTGAGCCGATAGAAACTCATTAAATCAACTAAAGAAAAACATAAAAAAACTAAGGCGAATAAGGTTGAGAGTAGTTTTTGGTTGTTTTTCAAGTTGCTGATAAGGGAAAATAGTCCAAGGCCTGAAAATATGGCCAAAGAAGGCATTAGTTGTACGTAGTAGTGATAAAACCAGTTGCCGCCCATCATGAGTCCGAAGAAGGAGGTGAGAGAAAAAATAAGGAAGAAGCGGCGGGCCGAAGATTGAAGTTGTTTCCATGATAAGAGGGTAAGTGAAAGCAATGACAGCCAGGCCGGAGAAGTGGCAATGGTATTGGAAACAAAAGCAGTGATGCGTTGTGGGTTGAGTGAAAATATGGAATCTGTCTGGCTTTTGTTGAGAAAAATCCATAAGTAGTTCCCTGGCTCTCCAGAGGTCCAGAAGATATGCAACAAAAAGGGGAGGAGAGTGAGTCCGAAGATTAAGAGGTTTTGGGTAATTTTGGATAATCCAGAGCGAGAAAGTTTGTTCCTGAAGCTGGTGTGAATTAGGGTAAAGAGGAGTGCGCTGAGGCCAATGGGTTTGACGATGAAGGCCAGTCCGGAGAAAACAGTTGCTATTGATGTGTGGCCTTTCAGAGTTAAATAGGCAGAAAAAAGAATTAAAGGCAAGGCAAAGATTTCTGCGTTGGCGGTAAATCCTTCGATTCTAGGAGAAACGGCAAAAAGCAAATAGAGGAAAGCTGACGCGATGGATGACTTTTTGTCTTTAAGAAAAAGCGAGGCCAGTTTGTAAATCAGAAAAGCATTGAGAGTTTGGGCGATCGTGGCGAATATACGGAAGCCGACTATGGAATCGGTAAATAGGAGAAAAAATTTATAAAGCAAAAGTATGCCTTGAGGTCGGTCAAAAATTATATTTTGATAGAGTCGATAGTCGTTAGTCCAGAATTTAGCTACATAAGCATAACCTCCTTCGTCGCTAATTATGGGAACAGATAGGAAGTGGAAATTGAGGGCAAGGGAAAAGATTGT
Source organism: uncultured Gammaproteobacteria bacterium (assembly GCA_964464795.1). Lineage (GTDB taxonomy): Bacteria > Patescibacteriota > Microgenomatia > CAYXHB01 > CAYXHB01 > CAYXHB01. The sequence continues at coordinate 10,038 of CAYXHB010000010.1, read as the reverse complement.
AAAGATTGGCAGCAGCCATAGACTTTGAGGAATGCGAATCTGACGTGTCATTAGTGTTGACGATAGTGTGATTTAACTTGAGTGTAAGCAGAGAAGAGAACCTTGGTTATTCCCATGCTTATAACAGCCAGGGCAACCCCAGCAATAATATCGATGATGTAATGGTGAGCTAAATATACAGCTGATACAGAAATCAGGATTGGTAGAAGGATTATGGGGAAAGTTTTGCGGCCGAAAAATTTCATAATCATGATAGCGAAATATGTAGGATAAGCCGCATGCAGAGACGGCATGGCTGCTGTATGGTTGACTGGATACTTGAGTAATGTTGGGGCATCTAGGAGTTTGGGGTCGGGGAGGTCGAGATAACCATAATGATTAGCCCACCAAGGCGGGGCGGCTGGGTAGAAATAATAGCCGGCAAATCCCAGGAACGAAAGAATAATAAGTCCAATCATGAACTGCCAATAGTAGCGGCGGTTTTTCTCCCAGAGTAAGATACCAATGACAGTTGGAACCCAATAGAAGGCCGCGTACATAAAGAAAGCCAAGAAGGTGATGAGTGTAAAGTAAGGCATGTGGTTGACCAGATTTTGTAAGACTACTGTGGGGATGGGGTCGCCAAAGAGTTGTTGTTCCAGTGCAATTAAGTCGGTGATGTGGATACTTGTATGGTCAAGTTGGCTAATGAGATTGCGAAGATATGTGTATCCAACCATTACTAAACAAAAAGGCATGGTGGCTAGTACGAATCGCCAACGGTTCCAGATAAAGATGGCTACAACCAGGAATAAACTGCCTTCAATTCCCAGAACCAGGCCATTGAAAAGAAAGTAAAGATTGGCAAGAGCTAGTAAAACACATTGGACGTAAATGACAAACTTTGGGGTGTGGAAGGAGTCTTTGTTGAAAGTATCCAGAGCGGTTAGGAGAAGTTGACGAACCATTAAATAATAATGAGGTTGGGGTAGTGCTTTGTGAAGAGTGAATTTTTATCTGGTTGACAATATAGTTAAGTAGCTTAATAATTTAGTTACTAAATTAAATATGACAAAAGTTGAGCGAGACCGATTAATACTGCAGATTATTAATAAGTTGGGGTGTGTGGCGCGGGGGATGCAGGCTCTGCATAAATTTGAGTTTGGAGGGCAGGAGTTGAGCCGGCCACAGGTGGATATATTGTTGAGGATTGCTGACTTTCCAGACGGCGTGGTGTTGAAGGAGTTGGCCGGGTATTTGAATGTTTCTCCTGGAGCAATCAGTCAGTTCGTGGATGAACTGGTGGAGAAAGGGTTGGTAGTGAGGACTACTTCAGCTCAAGACCGGAGGGTGGGGGTGCTGACATTGGCTAACAAGTTTGCTAAGAGTAAAGATAAGTTTGTGGAGGCCTATTTGGCGAGTGTGGGGGATGTTTTTGCTCAGTTATCGGAAAGCGAAGTTGCTCGATTGCAGGAACTACTAAATAAATTGAACTATAAACCTGGCAGTTGTGAGATGGCGAAAGGAGGTGAAAGTAATGAATAACTGGAATAATGTGGTAAGTGATGAGCAGATAAATAAGACTGTTGAAGCATTAAAGGCTAACAACATTAACGCAGTGGTGGTGGAGTCTGCGAATGAAGCTCGTGAGTATGTATTGAATTTGGTCCCGAAGAAGTCTGAGGTGATGACCATGACTAGTGTGACTTTGGATAAAGTTGGACTAGTGGAAGCATTAAACGAGTCAGGTGAGTATGATTCAGTTAAGCAAAAGTTATCAAGCCTAAATCGAGAAACTGATAGCCGTAAAATGCAGCAGATTGGAGCCGCGCCCGAGTGGGCTATCGGAAGTGTGCACGCGGTAACAGAAGACGGTAAAGTCGTGATTGCTTCCAACAGCGGCAGTCAGCTACCTGGATATGCATACGGGGCAGATAATGTGGTCTGGGTGGTTGGAGCCCAGAAATTGGTGAGTGATTTGAATAGCGCGATGGAGCGCCTGAACGAATACGTGTTGCCGTTGGAGTCAGAGCGGGCACGTAAGGCTTATGGAGTGGAGGGAAGTTTCGTGAGTAAACTGTTGATTTTTAATCGTGAGCCTAGGCCAAACAGAATTACGATGGTGATTGTTAAGGAGAGTTTGGGGTACTAAAAATAATTTTCCTGCGGGGTGGGGGAGTCATCCCGTGGGAAGTTATTCTTCTTCAGGTGGGACAAAATTAGTACCGAGCAAAGCGTTTAGTCTTGCTAGGTTTTTAGGAGCAGTTTTGTCAGTAAGACCTTGGACTGGTCGGTTGTTTTGTCTTCGTGGGTATCGAGACCCTGGTTCAAAGCGTTCGCTGTCATGAATTGATTGGTCTCTACGTCCTTCCACTCTTTGTTGTTCTCGAGTAGGTGCGATTCCTCGTTTGATTTCCATAGTAAGTATTATACCCTATTGTTTGTAGGGGGTTTAAGTTGAAGAAGCGAGTTCAAGAGTTGTGGAGTTTAGTTTTGATCTCGCGTTCGGATTGGTCGTAGCCGACTTGGGCAGCGCGATCTACGCCAGAGAGGAAGCTGCGGTCGAGCAGTTCCTGGCAGCGAGTCAGGTTAGCTTCTATTTTTGAAGCGTATTTGGTGAGAGTGTCTACTGCGTTGTTAAGCAGAATTGAGGATTCGATAAGATTTTTGGCCAGCAGAGGGAAAAATACATTGAGTTCAAGTTGGCCGCTGATGAGAGCTATGTGGCTGGCGTGAGTTTTGCCGGCAATATCGAAAGCAATTTGATTGACGTACTCCAGGACCACGGGATTAACTTTGCCGGGCATGATAGTTGATCCTTTTTGGACAGCAGGGAGTTTGAGTTCTCCGATACCGGCACGAGGACCAGAAGCCAAGAGGCGAAGATCGCTGGTGATTTTGCATAACCCCCCTGAGATGACGGCCAGAGTTTGTTGGGAAGAGACCAATGGATCGAGATTTTGAGTGGCGTCGAGGAGGTCCTTGGAGGGACGAAAAGGTGTTTGGGTGAGTTGCTGGAGGTGCTTGTGGACGAGGTTAGTATAATCCGGTGCGGCTCCGACTCCAGTGCCGACGGCTGTGCCGCCGAGATTGGTGATGAGCAATTCTTGGCCAGCCTGGTCGAGGCGGTTGATACTTCGATTAACAAAAGCAGCGTAGGCTCGCCACTCCTGAGATAGAGAAATCGTTACAGCGTCTTGGAGATGGGTGCGGCCGACTTTTTTGATACTTTTAAATTCTTGAGCTTGTTGGGTAAAAACTTGGGCGAGAGCATTGAGAGATGACTTCAATTTGTCAAAGCGATTCAGGGTGTCAACGCGCAAGGCGGTAGGTAGAACATCATTGGTAGATTGGCTTTTATTGACGTCGTCGAGAGGGTGAATTGGTTCATTATTTGAAGCTAAAGAGGCGATGACTTCGTTGACGTTCATGTTGAGGGAGGTGCCGGCGCCCCCTTGGAGGCTGTCGGTGACAAACTGGTCCTGATGTTCTCCTGAAAGGAGTGTGTCACAGGCAGTAAGGATAGATTCTAGTTTGCTCTCTGAGAGAACCTCTGCCTCGTGGTTGGCGAGAGCGGCGGCTTTTTTAATTAATATGATTGATTTAATGAAATCGTGATCGACGCGCGCAAAGGAAGGGAAATTGGACAAGGATTTGGTGGTTTCTTCGCCGTAGAGAGGCATAGTGCACAACAATTATACTCCGATTGGAAAGGTTGTGGACGGTTGCAGTGGCTTTTGAATTATAAAGGTTGGGAACAAAAATATTTGGTTATGCGGTAGAATATGGAGATATGGCTTTATCTATAGGAATTGTTGGTCTACCCAATGTCGGCAAGTCGACGCTGTTTAATGCTCTGCTGCAGAAGCAGCAGGCTTTGGCGGCGAATTATCCGTTTGCGACGATTGAGCCTAATGTGGGCGTGGTGGAACTAAATGATAGTCGGTTGGAGAAATTGGGAGAAGTGATTGCGAATGGTGGGAAAATGCCGCCGCTGGTGCGAGCTGTGGTTAATTTCGTAGACATTGCAGGACTGGTGAAGGGGGCTAGTGAAGGCGAGGGATTGGGAAATCAATTTCTGGCCAATATCCGCGAGACAGATGCAATTTGTCATGTGCTGCGGGATTTCTCTGATGAGAATGTAATTCGGTCGGGAGCGGTTGATCCCTTGGATGACTTGAGTGTAATTAGAACTGAATTGATGTTGGCTGATTTGGCAACGATGGATAAGCAGCGAGAACCAAAAGGTAATTCACCAAAAGACCAGTTGTTACGTTGGAGTGGAATTGTGAAATTGCGTGAAGGATTGGCCAATGGCACTTGCGCTGCTGAGGTGAATTTGACTGAGGATGAGCGAGTTTTGACTCGGGATTTGTTTCTCTTGAGCGATAAGAGAGAATTGTTTGTAATTAATGTGGACGAGAATGAATTGGTAAGAGCCGAGGAGGTTGCTAATAATTTCGCGCAAAAAGCAGGAGTGGGAAGACATCAGGTGGTGGTGATTTGTGCCAAGATTGAGGCAGAGTTGGTGGAGCTTGAGGGAGATGAGAAAAAAGAATATATGGAAACGTTGGGAATTAGCGAGTCAGGTTTGGATCAACTGGCGCGGGCGGGATACAAGACTCTAGGGTTGATGTCCTTCCTAACGGCTGGTGAGAAAGAGTGCCGAGCTTGGACGGTGCGCCAAGGCGCGAGTGCGGTTGAGGCAGCTGGCGTGATTCATACGGACTTTATGGCTAAGTTTATTAAGGCGAAAGTCTGCGGATATGAAGATTTCGTAGCATTTGGCGGTTGGAAAGGGGCGGCTGAGAAAGGAAAGGTGAGGATGGAAGGTAAAGAGTATGTGATGAAAGATGGAGATGTGGTGGAGTTTATGATTGGGACATAAGGAAAAAGCAAAAAGACCCGCTTCGAGGAAGCGGGTCTTGGAGGGCTCAGGTTAGATTTCTTCTAGAACCCAGGTTGCGACTTCCTTGGTTAGCTCAGATGTCTGTCGGTTGTTCAGAAGCTCAGTCAGGGAGTCTTTGAACTGCATTGACTTGTGAGTGTCTGAATTGGCGAGATTGATGATTTGCTCACCAATAGGCCAGGCATCTTTGGAGTCTGTTTCTTGGGCCAGGCTTTTTATAAGCCCGGCTACTTTACCACTGTTTTGAGGTGGCATTGAAGTTGTCCTTTCTTTAAAAGTGCATTAACCAACGCAAGTGTCGGTTATTGGCAGGTTTAAGATTATAGGATATTTTTGTTTCAAAAACAAGAATTTGGGTGAATTTGGTCGCGATCCGTCAGGTGGCGGATTTGCGAATTAAGAAAATAAATGCATTTAGTTCATCGTGCTGACTTTTTGATTTGGCTCTGGTATACTATGGCAGCAATGGCTAAAAAAGTTACCAGCAAAAAAGTAAATACTAAAAAAGCGCCTCAAGTAGCGAGTGAAAAGTCTGTGGGCTTGGTGGCCTACGAGGTCAGTTTGGTAGTCAGTCCTAACGTCGAGGATGATAAACGTGAGAAAATTGTGGAGTGGCTGCGTCAGACTGTCGTGGCTCTGGGTGGTCAAGTGGATAAGACTGAGGAAGCAGGAAAGAAAGTCTTGGCTTATCCGATTAAGAAATTCAATGAAGCGTGGTATTATTTCTTTGACGTGAGCTTGCCTGGGAGTAAGGCTAAGGATTTGAACACCAAGATTAGTTTTGAAGAGGGAATTATCCGTCATTTGGTTGTGCGCAGCGAATAAGTTTTGTAATATTAGTCATATGTCATCTCGATCATTTAATTCAGTTCAGTTACTTGGAAATTTAACCCGCGACCCTGAGTTGCGTTACACTCCTCAAGGGACGGCTGTGTGTTCATTTGGGTTAGCTACTAACCGTTCGTGGATGACTGAGTCTGGTGAGAGGAAGGAAGATGTGGAGTTTCATAGAGTTGTGGCTTGGGCGAAGTTGGCTGAGTTGTGCGCTCAATTGCTGCACAAGGGTAGGCAGGTTTTTGTTAACGGCCGACTACAGACCAGACAGTGGACCGGACAAGATGGTGTGGTGCGTTCCACAACCGAAGTGGTAATTGATGAAATGATAGCTGTAGGAGACCGAAGAGGTGAGGGAGCGGGCACTGAAGGTGATTATGGGGCTGATTATGGAGATATGTCTCAACAATCGCCAGCTGCTTATGGGAATGATTATGTAGATGATTTTGCGGCTGAGAACCAGGAGTCACAACCTGAAGAGAAAAAAGCAGCTGCCAAGAGTGCTCCAGCTCCTAAGAAGACTGCCAGTAAGAAAAAAGCAGATGTTAGTCAAGATGAGGCTGATAGTGACCTGCCTTTTTAATCTAGTCGTATGTTAAAAGTTAAACGCAAAGCAGTTGCAGTCAAAGATCCGTTCATCGCCAGCGGAACCAAGCCTTCCTATCGGGATGTGGCAACCTTGTCTAATTTCTTGCGAGCTCGAGGAGGGTTGTCGTCCAGGTTTTATAACGGGGTGACAGCCAAGACCCAGCGCCAGATTAGCCGAGAGGTGAAACGTGCCCGGCACTTGGGATTGCTGCCGTTTGTGAACAGTATTGATTAGTTCTTCGCCAAACTGTGTTTGCCGGATAATCCTTTTTGCGTATAATGGGATTTATGGCTGAAATCGTGAAGAAAGAAATTGAGTTTAGATTACCGTTGGTGATTGGAGCAAATTTGGAGTTGTTGGTGAAACCTGGAGACACGCTTAAAAAAGGACAAGTGATTGCTAAGCCCAAAGAGCCGCAGGAAATGAGTTGGGATGTGAGGAGTGAACTTGGAGGTGTGGGGGAAGATTGGATGAAGTATGTTTTAGTCGAGGATGGGGCGATTGTGGCTAAGGATAAGCTGCTTGCAAGGCATGGTAAAAAAAAACCCGAGTTGGAAATAGTGGCTCCGTTTATGGGACGGGTAAGTCTGAATGTAGAGCAGGGAGAGATGGCGTTGAACGAAGTGGTGGCACAAGGAGAGGTTGTCTCTGACCATAATGCTGTTTTGGATGGGGAAGAAGGCAACTTGGAGGTGGTATTGCCAGCTTGGGTAGTTAAGCTGGAATACGGATGGGGACCAAGCGCGTCTGGGGTGCTTAAGTTGGCTCAAGATGACGTGGCGATTGCTACGATACCGTGGCTCAACAGGAGTTATCAAGGGACTGTGTTGGTGGTGCCTTATTTGACGCAGCATCTTTGGCATAAAGCTAATGCTTTGGGAGTAAGAGCGGTGGTGTGTGGGAATCTGCCGTCTAATTATGAGTTATGGCTGGACGAGGTGCGGGATAATGCTAGTTTGTTGGCGTTGTTTGGAGATGACCAGGCGTGGGGCGGGTTGCTGAAGCTGGTTGCTGGTGTGGAAGGGGAGATGGTTTATGTACTAGGGAACCAAGGAAAGTTGATAATCGAGAAGAGCAGACGGGGGAAGAGGTAGGAAAGGACAAAAAAAGAATAAAGATGAATGAAGTAGGAAGTATGATAGTACTCCAGCGTTGTCATTTCGAGTGTAGCCGAGAAATCTCTTGGCTGTTTTTGTATTTTTTGAACTCCACCATACCAAGAGATCCTTCGACTCCACTTTGTTACGCTCAGGATGACAAGGCTGGTGGTTGAGACGGGAAAGTGGAAGATGACGTTTAAATATATTTGTTTTTTTGTAATAAATTGATATGTTATGCTAATGAGTATGCAAGAAAATGACGTTGCTAGAGGTGAGGTCAAGCCAAAGACTATTCCGCTGGTTAAGCTGCGGAATTTGCTCTGGGCGTTGGGGTTGGCGGGGTTATTTTTCGTGGGTGGGTATAGTTTGGGGCGACAGGATGCTTTGCCTTTTTTGAGTAGAAATACTTTTGATGTTAGTTCTGGAATTGGGAATATAAATGTGATTGGTAACTCTTTGGCAAGTAGTAATGACGAGGAGTTGCAGATGTTTTGGGAAGTGTGGAAACAGTTGGATAGGAAGTATCTGGACCAGAGCAAGCTTGACAGGCAAAACATGATGTATGGGGCGATTAAGGGGATGGTGTCGTCTTTGGATGATCCCTATACCGTGTTTTTGACCCCAGAGGAAAATAAGCGGTCGCAGGAAGATTTGCAGGGGAGTTTTAGCGGAGTGGGAATTCAGTTGGGATATAAAGATAACCCTGAGACAACAGCTCAGGAACGGTGGCTGGCGGTGATTGCGCCTCTGGATGGAACTCCGGCGCAAGCGGCTGGCATTCAGGCTGGGGAGTTGATTCTGAAAATTGACGGCATGGCCACTGAAGGGATGAGTGTTCCAGAGGCGGTGAAGTTAATCAGGGGAGAGAAGGGGACAAGCGTGGTGTTGACTTTGTTGGCTAGTTTAGGCGAGGAGCCGCGGGATGTAACTGTGGAAAGACAAGAGATTGATGTGCCAAGCGTTACCATGGATTATGCTGAGTCGGCGGGGAAAAGAGCTGCGCATTTGAAAGTGGGTCGGTTTGGGGATAAAACTACTGAGGAACTGAATGAGGCAGCGCGAAAGATTGTTAATGACGCCCGCAGCGGGCAGATAAGCGGGGTGTTATTGGACTTACGGGGTAACCCGGGCGGGTATTTCAATAAGGCTATTGAGATGGTGGGGCTGTTTGTCCAGAGCGGAGTGGCAGTGCAGCAGGAAGATGCCGACGGAAATCGTGAGCCATTTCGGATAAGTGGTAGTAACCCGATTTTGAAAGACATCCCGTTGGTGGTGTTGGTTGACCAGGGGAGTGCTTCATCGTCTGAGATTACAGCTGGAGCTTTGCGTGAGTTGAGAGAGGCTAAGTTGGTGGGTAAAACTTCATTTGGAAAAGGCACTGTGCAATCCGCTGAGGACTATCCTAATGGTGCTGGAATTCATATTACGATTAACCGGTGGTTGCTGCCTTCGGGTGCGTCGATTGATAAAGTAGGTGTTAAGCCGGATTATGAAGTTGATTATGCGGCCGGGGAGGATGGCGAGCTTGATAGTCAGTTGGTAAAGGCGTTGGAAGTGTTGTAGGTGAAAATAGAAGAAAGATGTTAATGAGGTAAGAAGTACGAGGGCTGGTTTTTTGCCTCCTATGTAAGGATGGTGGGTAGAGGAAAGAGGTTGTCACCCCGCATTTAGTGCGGGGTCTGGGAATTTAGATAGCCGATGGTGGACTCTCCGGATCCCGCATTAAATGCGGGATGACGGCTAATGGTATGCTTCGCGCCCTTCGACAAGTTTGGTAGTCAGAGGAGATGAAGGCAGAAGGAAGTGCGTTTACTCAGCCTCTTCTTCTGGTGCGGATGAGATTCTGATGATATAGCGGGGAGTGATTTGGTTGGCAGTGGCAGACAAGTCGCCAACAACAGTGATGATGTCGCCTTGGGATAAGTCGGTGATTCTTAGTGACTCGTCAGGGTCAAAGTGGGCTCGAATAGGGGTAGTGGCTGTAGGACGGAGAGTGTAGGTTTGGTCGTCAATCTGGATTTGGATTTCCTGACTGGTGCGGCTGGTGATTGTGCCAGTTAGGGCCTGGCGGTCGGGTAGATTGGGTTGAGGGATGACTTGGATTTCGTTGGCGTTGACGGTGGTTTGGGTGCCTGTTTGCGTGCCTTTGATAAGAATGAAATCTTCCAGGGCAATATCCTCTCGGGTGATTTGGCTGCGTCCAGGAATGCGCAGGTAAGTGGTGGCGTCTGTGGTCGTGATGGCGAAATCCTGTTCGTCGACCAAGATGGTGATGATTTGGTTAGTGATATTGGTAACCTGGCCGATGATGCCAACTGGCCGGTCGGTAATCTGGTCAAGGCGGGATTCGACTTGTTCGCGGACAGCCTCGCGGATTTGGTCTATGGCACTTGAAGGACTGGCTTCACTGGAACTTGTGGCAGCCGGAGGGGAGGCATGGATGGGGAAACCTAAGATGAGGGCGGTGATGGCAGCGATGGTGAGAATTTTTAGTTTCATATCTTTAGTTGGTGGCGTAGATAACTGTTTGGTCTATGCGTTTGCTGTTGCCTTGGGGGTCGATGGAGAAGAGAGTGAGATAGTTGCTGCCTTGTTCGAGGGTGATTTCGGTTTCGAATTCACCCTTG
>CAYXHB010000009.1:14101-22219 GCA_964464795.1 uncultured Gammaproteobacteria bacterium | reverse complement strand
CCTGCCCGCAAGCGAATAGATGCAGCTCTTCCGTATATCTACTTCGCCGAAACAAGCGACGATATTCCTGCCGCTCTAGAGAATATAGCCACAGCCATAGGAGAGAGCATCTCCGGCTTCACTATCAACGAAATCAACCCCCAATAATTCTCCCTCTTATGTTAGGATGACTTCATGTCAACCCGTATCCTTGGCTTCGACCCAGGCACTGCCACCACCGGTTGGGGCTTCTTGGACTACTCTCCGCCAGACCAATTTACTGACATGACCTGTGACTGCATCATCACCGCGGCCAAACTTGACCTCCCCGAGCGGTTGCACCAGATTCATACCCAGGCCACTCGTCTGATTACCAGCCTCCGCCCCCAAGCCGTTGTGATTGAAAAACTGTTCTTCAACACCAACGCTAAAACCGCCATGTCCGTCGGACACGCCCGCGGAGTGCTGCTGCTCACAGCCCGTCAGTCAGGCGTTCCTATTTTCGAATACACTCCTCTACAAATCAAACAAACCATCACCGGCTACGGCCGCGCCGATAAGAAACAAATCCAGTTCATGGTCAAGACTATTCTCAAGCTACAGGAAGTACCCAAACCCGACGACGCTGCCGATGCCTTGGCCGCGGCTATCACCCATGCGTTTACGCTACGGTAATCGCGCCGCCATTTCCCCTCCTGCCATTCCATCTTCCTTGTTAGTCCCATCTCTTATCATTCCCCTTCCTTTGTCATTTCGACCGTAGCGGAGAAATCCCTTGGTTTGAGAAGCCTTCAAAAAGACAAAAACAGCCAAGGAATCTCTCGCCTCCGCTCGAGATGACAGACTCGTGGTATTCTCACAAACTCTCTTACTTCATTCACCTTCTTCCCAATCTCTCCTTCTTAAGCTACAGTCATTCCTATCATGATCTCTTACCTCCAAGGCCAAGTCATCCACATCACAACCCACTCCCTTACCTTAGACGTCAACGGCGTTGGTTACGATATCCAGGCTCCCCAACCCCTGCTTGCCACTCTAACCTCCGACACCCCCGCCCGTCTCCACATCCACACCCACGTCCGCGAAGACCAACTCACCCTCTACGGTTTCAACACGTTACAAGACCGTGACCTTTTCCGTCAACTCATCTCTGTCTCCGGCGTCGGTCCGAAGATAGCTCTGGCAATTTTCAATCAAAACGCCTCTCAAATCACCCAGGCCATCATCACAGCCGACGTCACTTTCTTCACACGTATTCCCGGAGTAGGCAAAAAAGGCGCCCAAAAAATCATCGTCGACCTCAAGAGTAAACTCGGCTCATTAGAAGAACTCGACCTCCAGTCAGACTATCAGGACAGCGAACTGGGCAATGCTCTTATCAGCTTAGGCTACAAACCCCAGGAGTTTGAAAAACTTATCAAAAACATCCCCAAAGATATCACCACCCTCGAATCGCAGTTAAAATTCGCACTCCAGAATCTCAAATAATTCTTTCCCTGCCAACCTCCACAATTGCACCCGCCCCCACAATCTGATACCCTCAAGCACAGCCGATGACCAACATTCCCCCCACTTCAACCACACCTCAAGACCAACAACTGGACATTACTCTGCGTCCCAGTCGTCTTAATGAATTCACGGGTCAATCCAAAGTCAAGAAACATCTCCAAATCTTCATCCAAGCCGCCCAAGAGCGCTCAGAACCCATTGACCATCTGCTTATTTACGGACCTCCTGGTTTAGGTAAAACCACCCTGGCCCACATCATGGCCCAAGAACTAGGCGTCCAGATTCGCACCACTTCTGGACCAGCTCTGGAGCGTGCCGGAGACCTGGCCTCTATTCTTACTAACTTAGGCGTAGGGGACATCTTGTTTATAGACGAAATTCACCGTCTTAACAAAGTTGTCGAGGAAACCCTCTATCCTGCCATGGAAGATTTCTTTCTCGACATCATCGTTGGCAAAGGCCCAGCCGCCCGCACTCTCAAGCTCGACCTGCCCCGTTTCACTATCATCGGCGCCACCACTCAAGCAGGCCTCATCAGCGCGCCGTTACGTGATCGCTTTGGCGCTATCCACAAACTCGAGTTCTACCAACCCCAAGAACTCACTTCGATTATCACCCGCTCAAGCCGTGTTTTAGGTTACGAAGTCCAAGCGCCACCCGCCCTCTCAATAGCCGAGCGCTCCCGCGGCACTCCCCGCATCGCTAACAAACTCCTCAAGCGCACTCGCGACGTGGCTCAAGTGGCCAAATCCTCCATCATCACTCCTCAGGTTGTAGCCGAGACTTTAGCTCTATTTGAAATCGACTCACTTGGCCTTGACACCCATGACCGCCAATTCTTAGCAACTATTGCCAACTACTACGACGGCGGCCCGGTCGGACTAGAAACTCTAGCTGCTTCCTTATCCGAAGACAAACGCACTCTTGAGGATGTGGTCGAACCCTACCTCCTCCAAATCGGCTTAATCAAACGTACACCCCGCGGCCGTGTCCTCACCAAACAAGCCTACACTCATCTGGGCATCAAGCCAACCCGCGACAACACTCCCACGCTCTTCGAGTAATGCCACCTCACCACCCCTTCCTCAAGAAAAAGGACCAAATTCAATCCTCTTCCGCAACCAACTTCCAGTTATCCGTCATCACGTGCTTGACACGGGATCCAGAGAGTGCACCACAGGTTATTTAAACTCCCAGACCCCGCATCAAGCGCGGGATGACGCTCTAATTAACATTGTCAGCCGATAAGTCTCTTGGCTGTTCGGTCTGAATATCACCCAAGCCCAGCCATCTTTCCAACTTTACTGCCTTACCGTCCACTTTCTATCTTCTTTGCCATACTTTGTGCCTAATACAATAATGTCGCAAAAAATAACCTCCAAATACTTTTCCACACCTTGCCCACATTTCAATTTCCGCACGCAATGAAACACACTTAACTCATCAAACCGTAACTTTGTAGATAAACACGCATCAAACAATAAACCTATATATCAGAAACAACTCCACCCCTTACCCCATATCCTCAATGACCAACTCCGCGCACCTCTCCAGCATCCCTTCCCACTCACCCTTTTGCTCACTAGCCACCGTCGACAACACCCACCGGCTAATAGTCTCGCTATCAGTCACCCCAGGTGCAGGCCTACCTACTCCCAACCGCCACCTCCTCACCCCATCCCAGTCCATGTCCCCAATCATTCGTAGCGACGCCACGCCTCTGTGCCCAGCCGAACCGCCCCCGTACGCCGTCTTAATCTCACCCAGGTTCAAATCCAACTCATCATGCACCACTGACAACTGTACATCCTTCCATTCCAGCTTGTAATAGTTCACCAATCCCACGACAGCCTCTCCACTCCTATTCATATAACATCCCGGCTTGAACAACCACACATTCCTGTTTTTATCTCGGACCAATTCTCCCCATCCATTCGCTGCCGCCTCCCAGTCGAAACTCATTTTTCGCGAAACCAAATCTAAGGCTAAAAAGCCCGCATTATGTCTTGTATGAGTATATTCATTACCCACGTTCCCCAATCCCACAACTAGCTTAACCATATCTATATTGTACTACTAAAATAAATTATCGCCCTGCCTGACGCGCAGCCCAGTCACCCACTCTGGGCAGTACCCACTTTTTTCCTTCATAAGTTCGCAGCATCAACAGTAACCACAACACAAACCTCCCTACCCACAATAGCTGGTTCAAACGACCCAAAATTACCGTCTGGTCAACCAGTAACATCAATATGTCCAAGACACCAAACAAAGCCAACGCCTGATAAGCATGAAATCTAATTCTTTTGTCTTTTTCCAAAAACAACACCAACAAACCCGAGAGCCAACCAAAGTAAGGAAAAACACCGCTTGCATAAGCCAACATTCCCAAGTTGTTAACCGGCAAACCCAAACTTTGACTCAACTCAGTTTGAACTTTCTTCTCCCCATCTTCTTGTGCTTGGTTAGGCTCCATACACATATACTGCCCTAAACATCACTGACAATGCAACCCTAAGTTACATCGCCAAGGCAGGCAAACATTCACCAACTTGCTATAATAACCCCAAAACACATGACTCCTAAGCAACCAAAAGTTCTTTTCCTCGAAATCGCCGCTGGCGGCGGACATCTCAGCATCACTACAGCCATCGTCGAAGCCTTAACTGAAAATAATCCAAACATCATCCCCTCCAGACTCGACTTTAACTCCTCACTATTTGGCAAAGGGTACGAGTCCATTGTCCGCAACTACCCCCAGGTCTTCAATCTCTTCTTCAAAGCTACAGACAATCGTCATGCCAAGAATATCTTAAGTAAAAGCAGTCGCCTATTCACTTCTGCTTATCTCAAAAAAGCCATCCAAATCCACCAACCTCAAGTCATCGTCTCCAACACCCTCTTCGGTATCACTGAAATTCCCCAAGTCCTCAAATCAATCAAGAAAAAAATCCCATTCCTTGTCTTCGTCCCCGACCCTTTCACTCCCCACTCAGTTTTCTATCAACCACACGCCGACCTCACTATGGTGGCCAGCCTCACCGCCTATCAACGTGGACTCAAGGCCGGCCTGTCACCGGACAAACTGGTCATCACCGGCCACCCTATTCGCCAACAGTTCTTCCAGCCCATCTCCCACTCCAAGACTCGCTCTCAAGTTGACTTGCAACCCAACTTGCCGACTTTTGTTCTCGGCGGTTCAGGAGCTGGGGTTGAAAAAACCGAGCAAATCCTGAACCATTTAAGCCAACTCAAAACCCCAACCTGCCAAATCATTATTCTCTGTGGTAATGACCAAGAACTTTGTAACCACCTAAAAACCCAAACCTTTCCTCGCCGCATGCGCCTAACAATTTTGCCGAGAGTAGACAATGTCGCCGACTACATCCATGCTGCCGACTTTGTGGTGGCCAAAGCCGGCCCCAACATCTTGCTCGAAACATTAGCAGCCGGTAAACCATTTATCGTTGCCCATCACATCCGCGGGCAAGAGAATGGCAACGTAGACTTCATTCGCTCTACCCAAAGCGGCTTCGTAGAAGAAAACCCAGAGGAATGTGCCAACCTCATC
The DNA here is from genome assembly GCA_964464795.1 of uncultured Gammaproteobacteria bacterium. Classification (GTDB taxonomy): domain Bacteria; phylum Patescibacteriota; class Microgenomatia; order CAYXHB01; family CAYXHB01; genus CAYXHB01. The sequence goes on along the minus strand of CAYXHB010000009.1, from coordinate 17,160 downwards.
GCCAACATCCTCCGCAATCCCGATATCCTTAACAAAACCGCCCCAGGGGTAGAATTCGTCCGCAACCAACATCGCGTGGCCGCGCAAACCATTGCTTCCTACATCAGCAGATTCCTGTAAACACCTTCACCTTGAACCGCACTGTCCTTCTCAGCCACCAGACTTGTCATCTTGAGCGTAGCCGAAAGATCTCTTGGTATTCCTTTCTTCATTCATACTTCTTACCTCTTGCATCACTCTTCCTCCCATTCCATCCTACCTCCGGCGCAAAACCAGCTTCACCCCCTCAGCCCCAACCAAAACCAATACAGCGCACATTCCTACCCACATCCATCCTTGCGCGCCTGGACTAGTCGTCGACAACAAATCTTGTAACACACCCACACTCACAGCCGCATACGTCAACAAACCACCAATCACCACGCTACCGACCAAATACATATTCCCCCATGGTTTCTCAACCCAAATCGGTTCATCCAAGGACCGACAAGCAAACACATATATCAGAGTCCCCATGCTAATCACCAAGAACACCCCTGTTTGCGCCATTGATGTTCCTTGTCCCATCCACATCACATACGTCAATAACGCCAAACCAGCCGTCACCAGCGACATGACTCCAATCATCACCAACAATTTCCCATCAACCAGGGGCAATTTAGAATCTACGGGTTTGCGTTGCAAGACATTTTTATCTTTTGGGTCAACCGTCAAAGCCATGTAAGGAAACCCATCTGTCACCAAGTTAATCCACAGAATCTGCGCTGCCGTCAACGCCAATTCCCATCCCAAGAACAAACTCCCCAAAACCACCAATACCTCCGAAAACGCCATCCCCAACAAGAAAGTAATCACCTTACGGATGTTGTCATAAATCCCCCGCCCTTCTTCAATCGCCGCCACAATAGTCGCAAAGTTAGAGTCAAGCAACACCAAATCAGCCGCGTCCTTAGCCAAATCAGTCGCTTCTCCAACCACCATCCCAATATCAGCTGCAGCCAAAGCCGGCGCGTCATTCACTCCGTCCCCCATCATTCCCACCACTGCTCCTTGTTTTTGCAAAGCCTTGACTATGCGCAGCTTCTGGGCAGGCCGTGTCCTGGCAAACAACACAGTGCTCTTCACCGCCCGGCTCAAATCAGCATCACTCATTTTCTCGAGCTCCCAACCCTCAATCACCTCATCACTCTTAGGATGCAACCCCAAACTCTTCATTACCCATAAGGCTGTATCACGATAGTCACCTGTAATCACTACTACTTTAATCCCAGCCTGCCTGGCAGTCTGAAGCGCCTGTCTAACTCCAGACCTCACCGGATCTGCAAACGCCATCATCCCCACCCACTCCAAGGTTCCCTTACCATCACGCAAGCTCTCCATCATTGCCTTCGCATCACTCTCCTTCTTATATTGCTTGGCAATAAATCCAATTACCCGCTTGCCTTCACGAGCCCACTTAGACAGCTTCCTTTCCCACTGCCGAAAAGTCTCTTTATTCACGTCACTCATAGTAAGCAACAAATCCGGTGCCCCCGCTACCATAACCTCATTCCCATATCTTACTGCCAGAAACCGCCTGTCAGTCGAGAAAGCAATCGCCTCATCCCGCACAAACTTACTTGTCATCTCCTCAGGCTCCATCAACACAGCCTTCGATTTACCTCGACTCATGGTTGTCATCGCCTGAAACTCCCGTGCCCATTCCAACCTGGCAATCTCAGTCGCATCCCGCATATCATTAGCCAACAGCGCGACTCGATAACCTTTCTCGTCGTCCACAAAATCAACCTCACTCACTTTCATCTTCCCCTCAGTCAAGGTTCCAGTTTTATCCACGCACACATGAGTCACGCTGCCCAGCGTCTCCGCGGCCACCAGTTTCCTGACTAACGCCTGTCGTTTCATCATTCTCTGTGCCCCCACCGCCAAAATTACTGTTAACGCAATTACCAATCCTTCAGGAGTCGCACTTACAGCCAACGCCACCGCCACCGTGAACATTTCCACCCACGACTCACCCAATATTGCACCCCAAACAAACACCAATGCTGCCACTACCACCACCGCCACTGTAATATACCAAGCTAATTTAGAAATTCTTTTCTCCAACGGAGTCTTGACGTTACCTCGCTCTGACGTATTCGCAATCGACCCCATCTCTGTATTCGCGCCAGTCTTCTCAACCACCATCGTTCCTACGCCGCCAACTATCAACGTCCCCATAAATGCCCGCCCTTCATGCTCCTCACTTGAGGATTCATCATAAACTTCTTTCATCACGCTCAGACTCTCTCCAGTCAAAATCGCCTCATTCACACTCAAATCCACAGCCGAAACAATCACCCCATCAGCGCTCACCCGATCTCCCTCTGTCAACCACACCACATCTCCTGGCACCAAACTACTGGCCTCCACAGTTTTCCTCTTCCCGTCTCTAATCACGGTTGCAGTGGGAGCCACCAAATCTCGCAAAGCCTCCAAGCCCCGCGCCGCCCGCCGCTCCTGTACAAACCCCAAAACCGCGTTTATCACCACCGCAATCCCGATTAACAACGCGTCTGTGTTGTGTCCAGTCGCCAACGTCAACCCCATCGCTCCCAGTAGCAACGCTACCAACGGATTCACAAATTGACGCAGAGCCAACGCCAAATCCGAATCCCGCTCTTTTCTAACAATTTCGTTTGGTCCGTGTTTCACCAACAACTCCTGCGCCTGCGCTTCTGTCAAACCCTCTTTAAAATATTCTTCGCTCCATGCCATAGGTTCCATTTTAACCACAGAACCACAACCCCGCCATCCCCCAAGTAATTTGGACGTCATTCCTCTCATATCATGCACAACACTTTTTTCTCGTCATTGCGAAAGCACAAATTATCCAAAAGAAATACTTAAAATTAATTTGTGCATGTGCCTTGCCTGCCGGCAGGCAGGGCAATCTGGTTTTCAATTCCCTGCCCCCCGTGTCAAGCACGGGGCGATGACCTCTTCCTCTTTTTAACCACCAGCTTTGTCATTTCGAGCGTAGCCGAGAAATCTCTTGGCTATTCTCATACATCTTT
>CAYXHB010000009.1:0-14001 GCA_964464795.1 uncultured Gammaproteobacteria bacterium | reverse complement strand
TACATCTTTATTCTATGCCCCTTTCCCTCACCCCTTCTGCATCTTATACATCTCCACTAACTCCTCAACTGAGGTAGTTTGCCCCGGACTTTTATCCTCCCGCACCCGCACCAAGCGAGGAAACCGCAGCGCCAACCGCGCACTATGCATAGGCGACCTGGTCAGATTATCAGCCGCCACCTCTACCACCATCTCCGGCCTTACCCAAACGTCAGGCTCCAATAATTTAGGCACTTCATATAATCGGTCTTTTTCGCCAGTCGCCAACTCATCCAAAGTCTTCTTAATCTCCTTGAGCTGTTCGTCATTCAACTTCGACCCCAACTTGCTCACAGTCCAGAATTTCTCTTCACTATTATCATTATCAAACAACCCGCCATTCATGTTCTCAGGGTCAATCGGAAAAAATCCTCTTACTCCCAAAAGCAACGACCCTATCCCAAACTGGCTCCGCCGTCCCTCCCCCCGATAATACCCCATCACAACACAATCAACTGTATCCGGTAACTTAGCTTGAGCGCTCTCGACTTCCTTCATCTTCACCCACACACCTTTCTTCCTTCCCGGCACATATTCAGATGATAGTTTTTTCAGAATTACCCCCTCCAATCCTTCGTCCAAATACTGATTATGCAAACGACGCAGAACCTCAGGGTCCTCAGTAATCGTGGTAGGTGTCCAAGAAACCAAATCATTCTGAGTCACAACTTTCTCGAGTAAAGCTCTTCTTTTCTCAAGCGGCCAACGATGTATGTCACCATCCGCACCCAAAACCCCAGCGCCTTTTCCTTTGGCATACAAAACATCAAACACCATAAACCGCAAAGGCACATCAATCGCCTTCTCGCTAATCCCATGTTTGCGTTTACGTGTCATGGTTACTTGGAATTTAGCCCAGTCCCCACTCTGTTTATCAATTCCCATCGCCTCGCAGTCAAAAATTGCCTCATCCGCATCAACCAAATCTCCCAAAATCTCAAGCTCAGGAAACATATAACTGCTCTCCTCCAAATTCCTACTAAAAGTCACAAACTTCGCCTGTCCATTTTCCCGCCAAAAATGCACCTGCACCCGCGTCCCATCATATTTCGGCTCACACAATATCGCTCCCAATTTACCGGTTACTTCATCAAAAGTCTCCATCCTCGTACACAAAGCCATCACCATCGGCACTCCAACTCGCGCCTTCATTTTCTCCAGACTCTCCACCACCGCATCCCGCCATTGTTCAGAATTTTCCTGTTTCAACCCCACCACTTCCCGAGCTAACAACCCCACATCAGCTGCGGTGTTGTAAGCATTTTCCATGACGGTATGTAAACTCTTATCTTGAGTAACTAACCAACTCAATCCATCCAAAACTGTCATTTCTCCCACTCCAATCCTAATTTTTCCAATCGGTATTCTTGCCAAATACTTCGCACTCACCGCATCAGCTTTAGAAAAAACTCTTGCTAACAAATCTACCTTAGCCTCCTGACTACCGCCTCCACCCAGGTTGGCAATTTGAGCCAATTTGTCATAAACCTCGGTTAAGTTGTCTTCCCAAGTGTTGGCAGGAGCGAAACTAGCGGCAACCAATCCCCAGTCCCCTTTTTCTTTAAACCGTGCCAACACATCTTCCGCGTCGGCGTTATACGCTTTCACAATTGCCCGCGCCACCATTTTATCCGCCATCCCAAACTCTATTCTTGTGTAAGACGGCCCCAACTTGCCAAACAACATATAAGTCCCCTGCAACGCCTCCTCGCCACTCATCTGCCCGTACATCGCCGCCAAAATCTCCAACATCGCCAACCGCGAGGATACTTGTTCCAACTGTTCCAAATAACCAAAATATTCCTTTGCCAACATACCCAACATCATACCAAGTCTGCGAGTTTATACCAGCACATACTTGGCCGCTTTGGTACTCCCTGATTTCTTGACCAGTTTCTTATCCATCAAATCCCGCAAATCCCGCAGCAAGGTGTCATCACTCACATAAGGCAGCACTTCCCGCGCCTCACGCATGGTCATCGATTCATGGTCTTTGAGATAAGTCACCAGTGAAATTTGGCGCTCAGACAAGGCAATCTGTTTACCTACTTTATTTTTCAACTTCACGTCCAGAGATAAATTCCTCACCATATCCCGCACTCGTGTCAGTTCTATGGCCAAAACTCGGGTAAAATACTCAAGCCATACCGTCAAATCCCTATCTTCTAAGTCCTGCGCCTGCCCAGTTACAGACTGCAACACGTCATAATAAGTCATTACTTCCCGGTCAAAATGTTCTTCCAGAGAAAACAATTTCTTAATATCATACCCTTCCACCACCAGCACCAGAGTCGCCAGCGCCCGCGCTGTCCGCCCGTTCCCTTCCACAAACGGATGGATAGCCGCCAACACATAATGGGTTATCCCCGCCCTCAGCACTGAATGGATATCACGCGCTTGAGTGTCGTTTAGCCAGTGTACAAATGCCTCCATGAGAAATGGCACTTCTCCAGGGATAGGTGCAGTGAACGCCTCCTGCCCAGACCGCACACTCCGTACCACCACCGACACCTCACGATACTCTCCCACGCCTTCCTCAATCAACCCATTAACCGTTAGAGCCTGAATTTTCTTAATTAAATCTTCGCTGTACACAAACACCTCACCATCATTAGCCAAAGCATTCGCCTCCTGCAACGCGTCCAGATACACCATTACATCCCGATAGTTAAGGATCTCCCGAATATCTCGGTCCCGCGCCACCACATCTTTACCCTCCAGCACCTCGCGCGTTTGGTCATAACTAAGCAAATTCCCCTCAATAGCTGTTCCATAATGCACCGTACGCAGCGTCGCCTCAGCCGCGAACTTCTTCTCCCAAGCCGGCACAATCGGTGCACTGACAATCACTTCTCGACATCCTTCAATTACACCTATATTTTTAAGTATCTGATTTGAAATAACAAACTTCGGTAAATACATACAGTGAAATTAATCCCACTCCCAATATACATTCTCCGCTCTTTTTCCGCAAGTCCAACCGTCATTGCCACAGGTACAATCGCTCAAACTTTCTCCACCCCAGTCACAATTGTCTGCTGTTGCTCCATAACCTCCATCACCATTTTTTTGTGTTTCGCGTCCAACTCGCTCAGCACATCATCCAACAACAACACTGGCCTTATCGCCAATTTATTCGTCAAGAACTCAAGCTCCCCCATCTTTAACGCTAACGCTCCCATCCTTTGTTGTCCCCGTGAACCGAAATTCCTCAAGGCTATCCACTCGCTCTCCGGCTTAGATAGAATTTTCAAATCATCCCTCTGCGGACCCACCAATGTCACTCCGGCCGCCACTTCTTCATACTGATACTTTACCAACCGTTTTTTTGAAATCACGCTATGATCATACTCCAGTCTTAAGTTGCTAAACTTTTCGTCATTTACAAAATATTCATTCAAATAATCTACCAAATCCTGTCGCGCTTGATGAATATACCCACCTCTACTAACCAAAATATCATCAAAATAATAAAAAGCCTGCCTCGTGGTCTTCCCTTCAGCCAAAATCTCAAGCAGCTTATTCCGCCGCCTCAAAGCCTGCTCATACTCACGAATAGCTCTAACATATTTCCCATCTAACTGACTCAAAACCGTGTCCAAGAACCTCCGCCTCACCCCACTCCCTCCAGACACCAAATCCATATCCTCCGGCCCAAACCACACCACCGGCAACATCCCCACATAACTACGCAGTAGCTTCCCTACCCCATTCACCTTATAGCCCTTACCACTGCTTTTGCGCCCTCCCACTCCAGCTTTCCAAATATTCACTTCCAACTCACTCACCTCTCCATCCTTGTTAATCTCCCCTTTTACCCGACCCGCGTCTTTGTCCCACGTCACCAACTCATCCTGACGAATAGCTCGGTAACTCTTGCCTACTCCCAAACATAACACCGCCTCCAGCAAATTCGTCTTCCCGCTGCCATTGGCACCCGTAATCCAATTAATTCCAGGGCTAAACTCACGCACAAAATCCTCGTAATTACGAAAGTTCACCAACTCCACCCGCGTAATTCTGGCATTCACAATCTTCTCATCATCCATCAGCTATACTATACCCCATGCCAATGACACCAGGGAGAAAGGCAGAATATCGCAGAAAGTCCCTTGCCGACAATAGGATGAGCAGCCGTCCTGACTGGGACTGTCATTTTGTAGAATATCCAGTGGACGCCCCAGAATTGGAAGAATATCCAGACAGCCCAGAGATAAAAATCCAAGGAATGGCCACGGGTCGGCGGCGAGTTGGGCAACCTCTCCCAATTAGAGGACCAGAACCAGTTTCCCGTATTGTACGACGCGATGGTATTGTGGCTTTCAACCATACCACCGGAGAGCCGGAACTTCACCAGATGACAGAAATAAACGACCCGACCTCTTTAGCAAAAATTTCCATTACCCAAGCCCGCCGGATTGAAGACCTTGAATTAAAAGACACTCTCAATCACCCACGGCAACAACGCACTCTCGGATACACCCGCGACTCCCGCCTCACACCCAAACGTATTCCTCTCGAATAACACTACTTAATGTAACCCTTAACACTTATGCAATTTACGATACAATCGCCACAATAAATCAAATGCCAATCACAATTGATACTCTCAGGCATCTAACACCCAACGACCAGATTCACTTCACATCTGGTAAAAATTTAGATTGGTTAGTTTCCGGTGACGGCATAGTTATCAGCGCCCCTTCATGTTTATCTCGAGAAGTCTTAGTCAAACTGTCGTCAGAAAACTTAACAACTGGCCCAAAATCCGCAGATATCTTCGCTCAACTACAAAAACACGGCCAAGACCCTCACATCATCTACGCCAATCGCGACCAGTTGGATCTCCGCAAATAAACTCTTCCCAAAGACAAATCTAGTATACTCAACTCATGGATAAACTCTCATCACACGTCAACGAGTTACAAACCAACCAAGACAATCTCATGCAGGATATCCGCCATCCCCGACTTGGCGCTTTAACATCATTTCTCGAAGAGGTAGGCGAACTAGTTAAAGCCATTCATGAAAAAGAAATCTACGCGAACAATTCCGACAAAAATTTCCAAAACCTGCGCGAAGAATTATCTGATTGTCTATTTGGATTATTGGAGATAGCCAACGCTTACCAAATAAATCTGGGTGACGCCTATTCCTCCAAACTCAACGACATCCAGAGCAAAGTCGAACAATGGAAAACAAAATACGGCCCTGCCTTATCTAAGGCCAGGCAACGCCTAGATTAACTCACCTCTGACACAGCTTACAAAAAAAAGTCCCCCTACCACCCAAAGTTACCTTCTCAATTACGCCATCACAATCCTCGCGTAAACATTTCTCCCCCTCCCGCTGATACGTCCGAAAGTGTTCTTGATAAGTCCCACCCATACCCTGCAAATCCACATACTTCCCGTCCATCGCCGTAGCCCCACCATACTTAATGCCTTCATCCAACACCATCCTCACGCATTGCAATAACAAATCACTTTCCTTCCGACTCAACGAATTAGAACTTCGTCTCGGGTCAACCCTCGCCTCCCACAGCGCGTCATTAGCGTAAATATTCCCCACCCCTGCAATCACATCCTGATCCATTAACCGGACTTTAACCGGCTTACGTGACTGCAAAATTTTGCCAAACTCCTCCTCACTTATGTCCCACGGCTCTTTCCCTAATTTCATCACAAACGGCTCTTTATCTATCGACTCCCACTTCATCAACTTAATCCACCCAAACATCCTCTGGTCGTTAAAAAACAGCCGACTTCCATCTTCGAAATCAAAAACAACTCTCGTATGACTCGAGGGTAGCTGCGACACAAAATCTCCCGTCGGATGACCGCCAGCTATCCGCTCACCCTTCGACTCATAAATCAACTGACCGGTCATTTTCAGATGGATTAAAAGCCCCCATTCTTTCTTCTCCCCACCCACAGCAATCGCCAAGGCTTTACCTCGCCTCTCAATCTCAACTACACTTTTGCCCACAATCTCCTCGGCTTCTCCGACGAAAGTCTTGCCTCCCCGCACCTCAACCTTAATAACTTTCTTCCCCACCAAAGCTTTGGATAACTGTCGCTTGATTGTTTCTACTTCCGGCAACTCAGGCATATCCCGATAGTAACACACGTTTTTTCCGTCATTCGAAGGAACCTGTCTTTTCTTGTCATTCCGAGCGTAGCCGAGGAATCTAACAAATAACCTCATCCATTTTTGCCTTCTCCCACTCACCTCTCTCGCGTCTTCTCAACCAACTCGCCTATCTCTTTCTCAAAACTCTCCCGACCAAACTTCCTCGCCTGAGTATAACAGTCCCTGGAAGTAATCTTGAGTTTATTAAATCTCCTAATCGCCCGCACCAACCCATCAGCTGAATATGTCTTAAATAACACTCCTGTCTTCCCATCTACCACCGTTTCCTTATATCCTCCGCCATTGAAGGCAACCACTCCTGTCCCACACGCCATTGCCTCCACCACTGTCATCCCAAAGTCCTCATCTTGAGCCAAAGCCAAGAAAGCCCGCGCCCCAGCATAGAGCTTCCCTAACTCCTCATCACTCACCCGCCCCAACCAACTCACTCCGTTACCGGACTGGCGGTTTTGCCACTCTCGCCCCACTGGTTCACCGACAATTTTCAACTCGAAGCCCACCTGCTGCTGCACCTCCAGCGCCAACTCCAAGCCTTTAGTCCCCACCAACCGCGCCACTATCAAATAATAATTTTCTTTCTTCACTTTCCTAGTCTGCTTATGAAACTCCTCCACCTCCACCGGTGGGTAAATAACTTGCGCGTCACGTTGATAAAACTTAGCTATTCTAGACTTAACCTCACTGGAATTTGCCACCAATACATCCGGCCTCTGCGCCGCCCAATAGTCATATTTACGCAAGCCTGGAATTAACATCTCCCCATACCATCTAATTGGCGCGAATTTCTGCCAATCACGCGCCGTGTTGTAACCATACAGGAATCTCGGCGGCGTATGACAATAACAAATATGTACGCAGTCCGTGCTGGTAATAATCCCCTTAGTAATATACCCAGACGCACTGCTAATCACCAAGTCATACTGAGAAAAATCAAAACTCTCCCAAATATAAGGAATAAGAAACCGCAACGGACTATGCATATTCTTATTCCTAATCAGCCAGGCATGTTTCCACTCCACAATCTTTCGATCACCAAACTCTTTGGCAGCACTACCACCAGGTCGCAGAAACGCCGTATAAATCGGCGCCTTAGAAAACATATCCGCCAATACTCGCAAAACTCTCTCAGCTCCCCCAAATTCCGACAAATAATCATGTACCAAGGCCACTCGCAAATTTTTCTTCATCTTAACCCAAATTGTATCACGTACAAACCTTACCTTAAGCCATATTTCTCACAAAGCAAATGCAAATCCTCCCTACCAATTTGCACGTAAGGAATTCCCAATGAATCCATAATTCTTTTCTGATGGTATTTTTGTCTAGATAAATTACACGACCCTTCGACTCGTCCCGGTAACTTTTCTATTCGACTATGTGTAACTTCAACATAAGTCCAACTGCCGCCGTTAATATCTTCTCTTCGAATCGCTAAATCAGGTACAACTTTATTTACTTTTATTACGTCACAAGGTAACTCTGTTTGCATCACAAATGTTGTTGGGTGCATTACTACATCCCAGCCACCTTTCAAATAACAAATTGCGGCGACTCTCTCGGCTGCATTAACATCTCGTTGTTCGTGAACAGATTTCAAATCTAGGACTTTTTTATTCCAAACTGATGTTTCCAAATTAGATGCCACTCTAATTCAAATATATCTTCTTCAATTTATCAATCAACTCTATACATCAACCATAAAGCCATGGAATAATTATAATTCCCCTCTAAAACAACCCCATCTGGCTCTCCACCTTTTCCTCTTCTTTCACTTCGTCCAATTGATTGGCTAAACTTTTAAATCCAAACTCCCGTAACACCTCCACATAATTACTCAACTTCTCAGCCACCTGCGCTTCATCCCAGTTCACCTTTATCTCTACATCTTTCTTAATCGTAGCCAGCCTGTACGACAAATCACCGCCATCTCGACCATCCACCAACTTCTGCATCACTCGAGCAGGCAAGTCATCCAAATGCTCCCAAATCCGATTGTATCTATCGTATTTATCCAGCAAATCCACGGCCGTCTTGGGACCTACCCCGTGCACTCCAGGATAATTATCACTGCCGTCCCCCACCAGCGCCTTGTAGTCAACCACCTGGTCAGCTCTCACTCCCAACTTCTCCACCACTCTTTGCTCGTCCACAACCTCAGCCTCACTCATGCCGCGCACCGGCAAATACAACGACACTCGCGTGTCCACTAACTGCATCAAATCCTTATCTCCTGTCACCACTACTACATTTTCAAAATTCCCTTGGCTTTTCTCACACAACGTCCCGATAATATCGTCAGCCTCATACCCGGCCTTATCCAGAGTCACCATTTTAAGTAAACTCAACAACTCCCGCGTTTTGCCAAACTGTTCCACAAGCCTCTCATCCAAAGGCGGCCGATTTGCCTGATACCCAATAAACATTTCCTTACGAAAAGTCGGCTCCGCTCTGTCCAACGCCACTACCACATGACTTGCCCTCAAGTCGTCAATCGCCCGCATCAGCATCCGCGCCACTCCATAAACCGCCCCAATCTGTTCCCCCCGCATATTCGTCAACTCCGGCATAGCGTGGAAAGCTCGATGAATCAGGGCACTCCCATCTACCAGCAACAATTTTTTACTAAGAGTTGCTTTATTATTATCCATGTTGAAAAACCTCTACTATTACTGATCAACAGTAGGCCTATCTTCTCCAATCAATTTCGCAAACTCGTCACCCTCCAATGTCTCCACCTCCAATAATTTTTTAGCCACAGCGTCCAACTTATCCCGCTTCTCCCTAATCACAGTTACAGCCTTTTGATACGCTTCATCCAACACCTTAGATACCTCAGCATCCACCTTAGCCATAGCCGAGTCAGACACAGCCGCTCTCTCCAGCATTCCTTCATTTGGGCGTCCAAAATACACCGGCCCTAACTTACTCATCCCAAACATCATCACCATATTCCGCGCCACCATGGTCGCCCGCTGCAAATCACTCGCCGCCCCGCCTGTATATTCTTTGAACACTACCTCTTCAGCTGCCCGTCCACCCAGCATCATCGCCATCAGCTCCTCCAACTGCGACTGGGTTTCTTGTACTCTATCCCGCTCTGGGTTCACCATCGTATACCCCAGCGCCATTCCCCGTGACACAATACTAATTCTATGCACAGGGTCGACATGAGGCATATAAAAACTCACCAACGCGTGCCCAGCCTCATGATAAGCCGTCATTTTCTTCTCAAAATCAGTCTGCAGCCGCCTCTTCTCCGGACCCATCTTTACCTTAGTAGCTGCTTCTTCCACATCGGCCATCACGATTTCTTTACGATTGTTTTTCGCCGCCTGAATAGCCGCCTCGTTTAACATGTTTTCCAAATCCGCTCCTGAGAACCCCACTGTCCTCCGTGCGACCCTAGTCCAGTCCATTTTCCCCTCAAAAGGTTTCCCCTGAGCATGAATACTCAAAATATGCTTCCTGCCGTCCAAATCCGGCAACTCCAAATTTACTCGTCTATCAAATCTTCCCGGCCGCAATAAAGCACTATCCAATAAATCTCCACGGTTAGTCGCCGCCAATACAATTACATTATCATTAGGGGTAAACCCATCCATCTCCACCAAAATCTGATTCAAAGTCTGCTCCCGTTCATCATGGGCCCCACTGGCAAATCCACTGCCCCGCTGTCTCCCGATAGCATCAATTTCATCAATGAAAATTATCGCCGGTGCATTCTTCTTGGCCGTCAGGAACAAATCCCGCACCCGGCTAGCTCCTACCCCCACCAGCATCTCCATAAACTCAGACCCAGCCATGGAGTAATACGGCACTCCAGCCTCGCCCGCCACAGCCCGCGCCAATAGAGTTTTGCCCACGCCGCTTGGGCCTACTAACAACACTCCTTTGGGAGTCCTTGCGCCCACGGCTTTGTATTTAGCCGGGTTTTTGAGGAAATCGACTATCTCCTCAAGTTCGTTCTTAGCCTCATCCACCCCGGCCACATCCGCAAACCTGACAGACTGCTTACCCTTATCAAACAACTTAGCCTTACTCTGTCCAAAACTAAACACCGAATCTTGCGCCCCTCGAGCCTGCCGGAAAAGAAACAGCAACAATATTGCCATACCTACAATTGGCAATAGCGAAAATAGCAAATCAGTCCACACTCGCGACATGGTCGCATCTTTGACCTTAATACTTGTAGTCAGTGGGTCAATCCCTGCATCACTCAATACTTCTGTAACCGTAGCCGCAGACTCTTTGCGAGCCACTCTCACGTTCCCATCCTCATAAGTCAACGTCAGCAACTCTCCATCCACTTCCACCTCACTCACATTTCCGTCTTTGATATCGTTAAGAGCCTCAGTCAAAGGAATTTCTTTATCCGAAGTCGGCTGCCGCACCAAACTTCCCAAAATCGGAAACCCAATCAACAACACCAACAACCACAATAGAATGCTGCGCAAATTGACCTGCATCTGCACCTTCACCGGTTTTTTGTTATTAGAATTTGCTTTAGCCATAGATAGCTTTTATATAGTATCACGCCCAAACAATCAACGTGCACTCAAAATTATCCTATCGTACCAAAGCTCCCACACCCACACTATCCGGCACTTGCCACAAAACCGCCCCTCCCTCATCACTATCAAACGCCATAATCATCCCCTGACTCTCTTCTCCCATCATCGCCCGAGGTTCTAAGTTATACACAAACCCAAATTTTTTGTTTATCAAATCATCCCTCGTATACCATTTCTTAATTCCCGAAAAAATCGTCCGCACCTCATTTTCACCAAATCTCACTCGCAACTTAAGCAACTTTTCACTCTGCTCTACATCAATCACTTCCTCCACCAGTCCCGCTCTAATCTCAACTTTAGCAAACTCATCAATCGTAATCATCAGCCTATTATAGTCCAAAATCTTCTCATCATCTATCCTTATGCCGAAAAATTCCTATTTCCTCACCAATCCAGCCCTCACCCTTGCCTGACCCATGACTATTAATTGAAGTTACACCTCTCGCTCCGGCAGATAATGCTTGATAAACTTGACCTTTAATCCGTCCATTACCAGCATCAATTCCTCCATTTTCCACCACTTCTCGCGTAACTCTAACCAACTCCGGGCCGGGTGGTATGCCTATCCAACTGATTTTCCAACCACTCAGGTTCTTTTTTAGCTCGTTTAATTAAATCTTCCAACCTAGCCATACACTTATCCTAACCCCACCACATTTTTAACTTCCTCCAATTTCTTACTCGAAACTCCCCGCGCCCGCACGGCTCCCGCTTCCAGAACTTCCTCAACTCTTCCACTCTCCATTACCTCTCGATACTTACTCTGGAAAGATTGCAAGAACTCACCCACCACCTCCGTCAAATCCCGCTTAAAGTCTCCATAGCCGCGACCCTCGTACTCCTGCTCCAACTCTCCAATCGTCCGGCCAGCAAGTTGACTGTAAATCTCAAGCAAATTACTAATCGCCGGCTTATCCTCCCGATACACAACCTCACTACCACTGTCAGTCACCGCCCGCATTATCTTTCTCCGTGCAGCATCTGGTTCTTCAAGTAAGTAAATCGAGGCCGATTCATTCTTATCACTCTTACTCATCTTGGAGCTTGGATCCTGCAAACTCATAATCCGCGCGCCTTCTAGAGAAATAATCGGTTCAGGGATTTTGAAAATCTCACCATACCTTGAGTTAAACCGCTCCGCCAAATCCCGCGTCAGCTCCACATGCTGCTTCTGGTCATCTCCCACCGGCACCTCATCGGTATCATAAAGTAGAATATCAGCCGCCATCAGCACCGGATAATCAAACAACCCCACGCTTACCATCTCTTGCTTGCCAGATTTATCTTTATATTGCGTCATCCGCTCAAGCTGACCCATGCCAGCATAACAATTCAATATCCAAGCCAAATTCGCATGGTCACTATTATGCGACTGCACGAAAATTACCGATTTCTCAGGATCAATTCCGCTAGCCAAATAAATCCCCGCGATTTCTCGAATTTTCTTTTTCAAAACTTCAGCCTCCTGCGGCACTGTAATTGCGTGCAAATCCACAATACAAAAAAAATTCTCCCGTTCATCTTGCAAACCAATCCACTGCTTCACCGCCCCGATGTAATTACCAATATGTAAATTCCCGCTAGGCTGAATACCACTAAAAACTCGCTTCATGTACCTATTGTAACACCCACATATTATATTCCGAATGCTTCTTCTAAGTCTGCATATACTATTTCCATTTGATCAAAATGAGCCATCAAGGTGTCACCAAACAGAGAACCCCTTTGAGATGACTGGGTCATTTCCACATCTATTCCTGCATACCCCAACCTAGGACTAAAACACCCAGCTCCTTTTCGAGTTTCAAGCATAATGGGATTTGATCCCACAACATTCGGAACAACAGTCTTTACAGCCATAATCCTCATATGCCCCTTTAGCATATTTGCAACCACGGGCTCTTCAACATCTCTTGCCGAATCAAGCAAAAGTGGTTCTTCCTTCACACGGAAATTCTCACTGTTACTCGCAGACGTCTGGACTTCAGACATCTCATAACTCCAAAATTCTCTTTTCCATCTTTCCATAAAATTTATACCAACCTTTGTTGCGGGGCCGGGAGTCGAACCCGGCCTGAGAGATTATGAGCCTCTCGTGCAGCCGTACACTACCCCGCACGTAAAACGAATTCTACCACAAAGACTATCCTTATACCTAACCCTTTGCTAAAATACAACGATAACTTTGGCTACGTAGCTCAGGGGCAGAGCGGACGTTTCATAAGCGTCATGTCGGAAGTTCGAATCTTCCCGTAGCCACCCAAATCTTATTCAAAAAACATCAATGAATGAAATAGATACGACCCAACAAGAGTCAGACAACCCAAGTGTAGTTATCGAGAAAGCCAACCCCAACGACGCAGAGGACGTATTCAATGTACAAAGGCTGACCTGGCTTGCCACTTACCCCAACGAGCAAGCTGGCATTACTGAGCACTACATCCGCGTAAGGATTGAGGGTGAAAATGGCGATCGGATACCTCAAAAAGTTGAACGTTGGCGAAACCGTATTGAAACAACTGACGGTAGCTGCTCGGTGTTTGTTGCACGGCTAAATGACAAAGTTGTTGGCTTTGTTGCTCCTGGATTTATTGATGAGAAAAGACGTCTCGGAGCTATATATGTTTTACCCGAAGCACAAGGTCATGGCATTGGCAGCAGACTGTTACAACAAGCTATAGAGTGGCATGGGCAAGATGATGATATCTATCTGCATGTAGCAAGTTACAATCACAACGCCATAAATTTTTATAAGCGTTTCGGATTCATAGAAACTGGCAAAGACATCACCGACGAAGATACTCAAGGAAACCAAATACCAGAAATCGAAATGGTACTAAAAGCAAACAAATCAACCAAGTAAGATTAATCGTATACTCGACTACTCCTCATCCTCCACCACCATCGGCAATTCCTCAGGCATAATCAACACCGTTTCCCCTTCCTTAACCATATTTAGCGTATCCCGAGCTTGCTGCTCGATGAACTCATCCGTATGGGCCTTATCAATTTCCTTTTGTAACCCCACCCTCTCGCGTCCGACTGTCTTGACACTCTCCTGAAGCGTTACCACAGACCTAGCAGCCTCAGTCCGCACATGTAAATTCTTCACCAACAAAACTATAAGGTAGCAAAAAATTCCCAAGGCCACTAAGAACTTAAGTATTGAACTTTTCATAGGCAGATCCAACTCAACCTCATGATTACACACTCCCAACAATCCCGCAAGTCAATTTTT
>CAYXHB010000008.1:0-24143 GCA_964464795.1 uncultured Gammaproteobacteria bacterium | reverse complement strand
AACTACACCTGGGGATACAACGCGCCATCATCCACCATCAACCCTGACAACTTCATCCTCCAAGCCGCCAGAGCCTACGATTTACCGGCAGGTAGTTACCAACTCAACCTCACCGCTGACGATGGCGTCCGTTTACTCATCAACGGCCAAACCATCATCAACGCCTGGCATGACCAATCACCCACTCTCCATACTCACCAGCTTGAACTTGAGGCAGGTATTCACCCCTTCATGATTGAGTATTACGAAAACCACTACAATGCCCAGCTAAAGTTTGAAATCATCCCGCAATAACTTTCAATACCTACCTTCATCGATTTTATTCACAACCTCTGCAAACTCAGGACTTAATCGAGAGTCAAACAACTCCCGTCTCCAATCAGGGTCAATGGCCAAATCTACCAATGGTACCTTGCTGGCGTTTTCTTCCCTTCTTGCTTCTTTTTCCCATGGATGACGTTCATAAACAAAACCAGTAACCTTACTTGAAATATCCTCACATATTCTTTGCGTCCACTCATTCGTTCGACTACCAAGTTCAGATTCTTTACCCAGAAACCCAGCAACACCACCAGCCACCCTCGCTGCTTTGGCCACCAAGTTCAGTGGTTGCTCATGTAAATTAAACGGCCTTAAACTAGAAAAATATAATACCCCTGCCAAAGACTTAGTTACTCTTTTTTCTTGACCCAAATGTACCGCTTCGTGTCTCAATATCCGACTAATTTGTGAATTAAATTGCACTTCCAAATTCTCCTCCAGATAACAATTATTTAAAGTTTCCTCTAATATTTTTTTTAAATTAATTGCAATCGTATGTCGTGACAATCCCTCATCTATTTTCTCCAATTGAGCGACGCCAAGTACCCCCTCATATCCTGCACTCATCTCTTTCACTACAACTTCACTCACTATCCAATTAGTAGACGCCAATCCTCCTCGTTTATTAATATAATTTTGTAACTCGTCGGACTTTAAACCTAAAATCAAATTTTTACTATTGAATGGAAACCCTTGTTCAACAATTCCTTCTACAGGACTTTTGTAAACTTTTGACCCAAATTCACATTTCATATCACCATTCTACAAACACTTGTCAACTTTTCACCCCTTGCATCCGTCCCCTCTTTCCCAGTACCGTTATATATATGGATATCTCAAGAATCCGTGAACTATTAGGTGAGCAGGCCGACTACTTCCTCAATCATCAGTCCAACACCATCTCCACCTCAGATTTACATCTGCCGGGTTCAGACTTCATTGAACGTATTTTCGTCCAATCTGACCGTAACCCCCAAGTCTTGCGCAACTTACAATCCATGTTCGACCACGGCCGGCTGTCGGGAACCGGATACTTGTCCATCTTCCCGGTTGACCAAGGCATCGAACACACAGCCGGAGCCTCTTTCGCCCCAAACCCCATGTTCTTCGACCCAGAGAATATTATTCGCTTGAGCCTAGACGCAGGTTGCAACGCCGTAGCTACCACCTTAGGCGTTTTAGGCATCATGTCCCGCAAATACGCCCACCGCATTCCCTTCATTCTCAAGATAAATCATAACGAACTCCTCTCCTATCCCAACACTCATGACCAGCGCCTGTTTGCCACCGTGGAGCAGGCTTTCGAACTAGGCGCAACAGGTATCGGCGCCACCATCTACTTTGGTTCCCCCGAATCCCGCCGCCAAATAGAGGAAGTCAGCTTGGCTTTCTCCCGCGCTCATGACTTAGGAATGTTCACCATTGCTTGGTGTTACCTGCGCAACGAAGCCTTTGTCCATGACGGAGTCGACTACCACACCGCAGACGACATGACTGGCCAGGCTCTGCACTTAGCTTCAACCATCGAAGCCGACATCGTCAAACAAAAACTCCCCGAAACCACCCGCGGATTTGAAATTATCAACTTCTCCAAATCCCACCCTGACATGTACACTCGACTATCATCCGAACATCCAATTGACATGACCCGCTACCAGCTTCTCAACGCCTACTCAGGCCGCATCGGCCTTATCAGCTCAGGCGGAGCCTCGTCAGGCGACAGCGACCTCTCCGAATCCGTCAAAGCCGCCGTCATCAACAAACGCGCTGGCGGTATGGGATTAATCTTAGGCCGCCGTGCCTTCCAACATCCCTACGAACAAGGTGTAGAGCTTCTCAACGCCGTCCAGGACGTTTATCTCAACCCTGAAGTCACAATAGCTTAAATTTTAAATCCACGAGTCTTGAGCTCTTCTCTAAAGTCCCCTACAGTGCATCCATCTATAACGCATTCTCGGTGACAAATTTTCAGTGCATCAAAAATTCCTAACAACCCAGCTCCAACTTGCAAATCAACACTGCCTGGTTCGCCAAACTGATCTAATCTCACATCAAACGATTGATTCTGTTCAACACATTTATAAACACTCCTCTTACCTGAATCGATTTGAAAATATGGCCTTATCTCCACACCCCATTAATACTCCAATCAACGACTAAAATCAAATCCTATACTCAATCATCCCGCCGCACACCGGACTCTTAGCACTGTTATTAAAGAATTGTACACACAACTTCCGCTCGCCACTCATCCGCCCATTACATCCTGCGGCGTTATCTTTGGTACAGTTAGACGCCTGTAAGTTCACAGTGGCGGAAGTAATCCGATTGGCTGGATACCCTGACAAGTCTACAGTCGAGCAGTTCTTACTCGCAGGCACAAACGCATAACGATAATGAGTAGCTCCACGGCTAGTCAACCGCACCGGAATCGCAGTTCGGTTCGTAATACACGCACTTGGCCTCGGACTCTTATTCCAATTAGCCAACGTACATCCGTTCATGTTGACGCTTTCCCACGAGTTACAAGTCAACGAAGTCGGCAACACAGGTTGATAATCAATTATCGCCCCGCACTGCCCGCTAGTCTTGTTTTGGCTGTCGCTAATGAAATACATACACACTTTCCTCTCTCCCAGGGAACCCGGCTGCATCTCAATCGTAGCCGTTTTCCCTTGTATCATCGCTTGCTGCCAAGCCACACTCACCGTTTCATTACAGTAAATCTCCGGATTAACTTCAGCCCACATCAATCGGGTTGCACCAGCCGGTGGATCCAGATTCAAGGTCACTTTCTTTGAACTGGTAATACATTTAGCTGGTCTGGGAACTTGAGAGTATTCCTCCCAGGAACAACCATTAATCTTCACACTCTTCCATGACTCACACCTCAAACCCGAGGCTGCCTGAGTCGTCTGAGGAGTGGGCAACAAACCTACTCGCTCCAACCCCAAATAAAACCCCATCAATGTCAATGGCAACGCTAACAACACCAATCTGCCCATTTCCCCTAATTTGTTCTTCGACCTGAGTTTACTAACCATAAATTATTATGGGCATAAATCAATCGTTCTTGTCAAACGCCGTCCAGCACCACCGCTCCGGCATAATCTTAATTAACGCCAAATTCATTCCCTCAGTCTGCAGCACCGGCATCCACCCCGCGTGCTCCGTTAAATGGGTTCGCTCCACAATTTTCTTAGTGGCTTCCATCAGTTCTCCTGAATCCAAAATAATTTCTACTGTTCCCTCAACTTCCAGAGTCCGCATCTTTACACTATCCAACACCAGCATTGAACACAGTGGAGTAGATTGAAAATTACCAAACTTCCGGCTCTCAGTCTTAGTCAGAAAAAACAAATTCCCCTCATCATCCCTGTAGTAGTACACTACCGCACTCATAGGTTTACCTTCCTGGCTCACAGTCGAGATTACCCCAACCGGCACCTCATCCAACAACTTCCATGCCTCATCAGGCACTTCATGAATTTGAAAACAAAACTGAGTCATATATTTAAGATACCAAATTAACAGGACTTCCGGATATATGCGCTTTTATGTTTTCAACTGTTGTATCTAAAATCCGCCTCACAGCTTCGTACGAATTAAAAGCGTTATGCGCCGTAAATACCACATCATCCCGGCCTACCAATATATGATTGGCCATCAAGGTCACCAAATCCGTTTTACTACGAAACTCACTCATAAACATATTTTTCTCTTCTTTCATCGCCGCCTCCTCTTCCAACACATCCAAGCCCGCGCCCACCACGATTCCTTCATCCAACGCCCATATCAAAGCTTCAGTCTCAATCAACGGCCCCCGAGCAGTATTAACAATCACCATGCCCCGTTTGGCTCGGCCAATGTTATTTTTATTCACCAAATGATGCGTTTCATCAGTCAAAGGGCAGTGAAACGTCAACACATCGCTCTGGGATAACAAAGCCTCAATCCCATCCACATATTCTACCCCATATTGAGCCGCCAGCTCCTCATCCGGTGTCCGCGCATAAGCCAAAATTCTCATCCCAAATCCATGCGCCATCTTGACCACGTAACTCCCAATCCGCCCCAAACCATAAACACCCAGTACCTTGTCTTTGAGGTCAAATCCTCGCAACCCTTCAAGGGAATAATTACCCCGCTCAGTACGGTCAATAGTTTGATACAGTTTACGAGCCAAGCACAAAATCAAAGCCATCGTATGTTCAGCCACAGTATTCTCGCCATAATGCGGCACATTAGCCACCGCGAGATTCCGCTCCCGTGCTACCTGTACATCAATATGGTCAAACCCCGTTGACCGAGTGGCTATCAACCCACAGCCAAAGTCAGCTAAACGAACAACTACATTACCATCAACCCGAGAATCCACGAACACGCTCACCACGCCCGCTCCCTCCGCCTCATGTACATTCTCTTCCGTTAGTGGGGCAGACACAAACACTAATTCATGTTCACTGAGTTCCGAGCGCAAATACTCCTCATCCACGTCCCCAGACTCAAACAAAACTATCTTCATAGCCATCTAACTATCGTCTTTCGCCCGCCCAAAATCAAGTCCCACCAACAGAGCATACCGCGACACGTCACCACAAGCCTTGTCATCTTGAGCGTATCTGCAAGCTGACAGAGGAGTTGAAAGCTCTCTTCTGTATTCCCCCATACTTCTTACATCGTTCATCTTCATTCTTTTTCCTCCCCAGACACTACAACTGCCGCTTGACACCCTTTCAACCTACCATGCATAAATATAAAGGGAGATTGTTTGTTATTTCTGCAAATCACTTCATCACCAAAAAAAGTATCTCAATACTAGCAAATTTACCGCTGCAAACCAATACGGCTTTTTTTCATTAATTCGATGAGAAAAACATTATCTGTTGTGCGACATTTCCACCAAACGAACCCCTTATGCTAAAATATCTTCTGTGAAACTCCCTCGTTTTATCTTAATTTTAATTTTCTCAAGCCTTACATTAACTTCTTGCACGTCTACGGCTCTCAATCAGCCATCCACAGTCGCTATCACACCCGGTGTCGTCCATTACCATGCCGATATTGCTCTCTATATTCATAACAACCAATTTGATTTTGGCGACGACAAGTATCAATCAACCGCAGATGGAGAAAAATCTCCCGCAATCCACTTCCACGACAATGTTTCCCATGTGGTCCACAAACACTACAATCCTGCGACTCTCGGTGACCTTTTCTCAAGTCTAAAAATGGAAATTAGCTCAGGATGCCTCACCTTAGACAATAATGAAAAATACTGCACCGACGACCAAAACAGCCTCAAAGTATTCATAAACAAACAACCTATAACAAATTATTCTGAGTACAACCTGGCTGACTTAGATCAAATTCTCATTTCCTACGGTCCTCACGACGACCCAAATATCGAGACTCAACTCGCGAGTATTTCAGACGACGCCTGCATTTACTCCGAAACCTGCCCTGAGCGCGGTGCCCCTCCTACCGAAAACTGCATCGGCAGCCTCCCCTGCGTCATGCCTGGCAACCACTCTCACGACTAAACTATTTTTCCATTCATACATCATACTTCGTACATCTTCCCTCTCTCCTACCCCATCATCACTTTCCCATCCACCGCCCATACACCCTTGTGCTGCACAATCACCGGATTAATCTCCAAATCCGTAATCTCCTCATGCTCCTCCATCATCTCACTCATCCTCACCATTAGCTTACACAAATTAGCCAAATCATAAGGCTTATCATTCCGATACCCAGCCAGCAATCTGTAAATCTTAGAGTTCTTTACCAAAGCCTCAGCCTCATCCAAATCAACCGGCAACAACCGCAAATTCCTATCAGCTATCACCTCAGCCCACGTACCTCCGGCGCCAAACATCATCACACATCCCCACTGTGGGTCGCGGCGAATGCCGATAATTACCTCCAACCCTTGACTGACTTGTTCTTGAACCAAAATCCGCGCCGCTTCATCACCATTAGCTCTTCTCACAATCACACTATCATGCATCGCCTCAAAAGCCCCCTTCAACTGCTCTTCATTCCTCAAGTTCAACACCACCCCGCCTTCTTCAATCTTATGCAGCAACTGAGGCGAAGAAATCTTCAACACCACCGGCCAATCATGCTCATGCGCGAAGTGAACAGCCTGCCCATAGTCCTCAACCGTCGCGTATCCAGGCACCTCAATTCCCCATAACTCGAGCATCTTTTGGGACTCCTCACTGGTCATCACCTTACGGTTTTCACCTAATACATCCGACATCAACTGCCGAGCCTTGTCTTTAGCTTCCATCCCCGCACTCCGCGCCACTCGGTTTGGCTTACTCATTCGCGTCATCTTACGCCACTCATTCCATTTCCACATCTTCGATAACGCCCAAATAGCGCGCTCAGGGAACCGGAACGACGGAATTTTATACTTATTCAGCACCCTCTCACCTTCTTCAATCGCGCTCCCACCCATAAACGCACACACAATCGGCTTCTGATGACTCTTGGACATTTTCACGACAGCTCGAGCTGTCTCTTCAATCTCAGTCATCACTTGCGGGGTCAAAATCACAATCATCGCCTGCACGTCTTTATCCTCCAACACCGCATCCATGGCTCGCTCATAACGCATCGCCAACGCATCCCCCAGTACATCAATCGGATTATGCAAACTCGCCGCCAAGGGCAAAGACTCACTCATCACATCCTTAGCTTTCTTACTAATGGCCGACAGCTTCAATCCTTCCAGTTCTACAAAGTCAGCCGCGATCACCGCTGGTCCGCCAGCATTAGAAACCACCGCCACATTAGGCCCTGCAGGCGCATCTTCCCAAGAAAAGACCCTACACAAATCAAACATATCCTCCACTCCCTCACACCGTATCACTCCGGCCTCTTTCATCGCTTGCTCAAACACCGCATCTGAGCCTGCAATCGACCCAGTGTGCGACTGCATGGCCGCCGCGGCTCCAGCCGACTTACCAGGTTTGAGCACAAACATCGGCGAATGGACAGACATTTGCGTGCATAGTTTCAAAAATTCTTCTCCATTCTGAATCGACTCTAGATACATCCCCACTGGCTGATACGAAGACAAACCTTTGGCTCTATTCTTACTAGCGTCAAAAGTTCGACTACTCAAATCATCCTTCAACCAATAACTAATCACGTCGTTCTCCCCCAATTGCGCCTTATTCCCCAGAGTCACAAACGTATCAAACCCCAAACCAGTCGACTCAGCCCAATCAAAAATACTCGACGCAATCGCGCCAGACTGAGAAATAAACCGCAACGACCCCTCACTATCCACAATCCGACCAAAAGTAGCATTAATCGGGGTGAAATTATTCACAAACCCTAGACAATTAGGCCCCAAAATATTCATCCCATACTCCTCAGCCACATCCAATAACTCTTTCTCCATCCTTACTCCATCTCCGCCCACTTCCTTGAACCCAGCTGTAATAATCACTACATTAGTCGTGCCCTTCTGCCCGATTTGCCTCATGATTCCAATCACCAACGGCGCCGGCACCGCAATCACCGCCAACTCAGGCACTATTGGCAACTCAGCATAACTGGCAAAACACTTATGACTCAGAATTGTCTGCGCTCCAGGATTAATTGGTAGAACTTCCCCTTCAAATCCGCTATCAATAATATTTTTCAAAATAATATGTCCCAATTTCTTCTTTTCCCGACTAGCTCCCACCACCGCCACTGACCGCGGCTTAAACATTCTTTCCAACTTTGTCACTTTCATAACCAATTCAGTGTACATGCCTTCTCCTGCCCATGTAAAGTAAGCGATTAGAACCCAACCAAAGCCACCAACACCACTATCACCAAAAACAACACCGCTATCCCCCCAAACAAAATCATTGATTGTTTCAAAGAAGAGCCACGATTAGGATCCATAAAATCAATATACTACACTTTCTCTAATTTCACCAAATCCTCCGCCTCTCGCTTAATTTGCAAAAAAAATGTAATCTATTAATATGTCTCGTTCTTCTCGTACCAAATTAACCTTAAGTGTTTTAGCTACCAATACCTATTTTTTCCTTACCTCTAGCATCTCTGCCTCCCCCACTCCCACAACAACCCCGCCTCCTCGCCTGTGTGAAGTCGTCAACATCATCGAGAGCCTCATCCGTATCGCTCTAGGTGCAGGAGGTCTGGTTACTTTTGTTATGATTGTCTTCGGATCTATCCTCTGGCTCACAGCAGGCGCAGACGACAAAAAGCTAGCCGAAGCCCAGTCCACCATCACTTGGGGAATTATTGGTCTAGTTTTACTACTTAGCTCTTACTTCATTCTCGTCTTCATCCAGAGCTTCACCGGCGTCAATCTCACCCAAATCAACTTCCCCTGGATCGGCGAAGATGTTGTTGCAAGGCCAGACTATTGTACATTTTGAACTTAAAACTTTTCAATACTTGTCACTCATCTTTCTCCTCCCCATCCTCACCCTGAGGCAACTTCCACGCTGACCAATCACAATCAGGATACCGGCTACACCCAAAGAAAGTCCTGCCTCTCTTCGTCCGCTTCATAATTACATCCCCATCACTACACGTCGGGCATTTCATATCGTTCACCTTCTGCAAAAACTTCGCCGTATATTTGCACTCAGGGAACCGTGAGCAACTCAAGAACTTACCAAATCTCCCAGTTCTCACCACCACATCCCCTTCATTACAGGTCGGACATTTCTCGCCTGTGCTTTCGGTTGGCACAGCCACCCGCTCTGCTTCCTCAGCTTTCTTTACGTTGCCTGTAAACGGAGTATAAAAACTACTCACCAATCCAGTCCATTCTTTGTTGCCAGTAGCCACCTCATCCAAATCATCCTCCATCCGTGCGGTAAACTGATAATCCAACTCTCCAGGGAACTGCTTCACCAAAAAATCATTAGTCGCCAACCCAATCGCCGTTGGCTTCAGTCTTCCATCCGCCTTCTCAACATAATTGCGGTCTTGGATTGTAGACAGAATTGATGCATACGTACTTGGCCTTCCTATTCCCAGACTCTCCAGCATCTTAATCAAAGTTGCCTCACTGTATCGAGCGACCGGCTCAGTAAACCTCTGTGTCCCCCAGACATTAAACATCTCCAAATTCTCATTTACACTCAAGTCGGGAATTTCGTCGTCATCTCTATACTTCCCGCTTGCACGCAACCAGCCATCGAACTTTCTTATTTTCCCACTCAGCTCCAGTTGATAAGTAGTCGTATCTCCTTCAAGACTCGCCTTCACCTCAATATCAGTCTTATCAAACACCGCCCACGTCATCTGACAAGCCACGAACCTCTGCCAAATTAATGAATACAATTTTAACTCAGAATCCTCAAGCCCGCTGCTCTCTGGGGTCTTAGTCACTTGGGTTGGCCGGACTGCCTCATGCGCCTCTTGGGCGACCTTAGATTTAGTCGCGTAAACCATTGGCTTGGATGGCAAATATTTCTCGCCATACGCAGTAACAATAAACTTCCTTGCTTCCTCAACTGCATCTTTTGATAAATTCGTCGCGTCCGTTCTGTGATAAGTAATCAGCCCCTTTTCATACAACTGTTGAGCCAAAGACATCGTCCGTTTAGCCGAGTATCCCAACCGCGCCCCGGCAGTTTGCTGCAATGTCGAGGTCGTAAACGGAGCCGGAGCTTTACTCACCGACTCTTTTTTGTCTATTTTACTCACTTGATAAGTGGCTACTGCCAAATCCACTCCGACTTGCTCGCTTTCACTTTCATTGCTGATTTTCAAAACCGAATTATTTCTCTTTTTTAGAGTAAACAAAATACCCAAATCTTCCAATCCCACTTCTTCTTTCAATTTCTTCAGTCCCACTTGAATTTCCCAGTACTCTTCACTGACAAAAGCCTCCCTTTCCTTCTCTCTCTCCACGATTAATCTCACCGCCACACTCTGCACTCGCCCAGCAGACAACCCTCGTCGTACTTTCTTCCACAACACCGGACTCAGCGTGTATCCCACCAGTCTATCGACCACCCGCCTTGCCTGCTGAGCATTAACTAAGTTCAAGTCTATTGCGTGAGCATGTTCTAATGCTTCTTCTACTGCTTTTTGGGTAATCTCATGAAATGTCACCCTCAGCATTGGCTTCTTACTAATTTTCTTATCGCTATTTTTAGCTAACAAGTCCCCCACATGCCAAGAGATTGCTTCACCTTCTCGGTCAGGGTCTGTAGCTAGGAATATCCTCTCTGCCCGCAGTGCTTTATCACGAATCTGACTCAACACATCTCTCTTGCCCTTAACAATCGCCCACTCTGGCTCGAAGTTATTCTCCACGTCTACGCCCAACTTGCTCTTGGGTAAATCCCGCACATGACCAACCGTAGGCAATATCACATACTTTTTGGCTGGCAAAAATTTAGCCAAAGTTTTAGCTTTAGTTGGTGATTCAACAATTAGTAAGTCCATAACCACTTAATCTAACACATCATCACAACCCCTTGCTATAAACAATATTCTCCTATCTTAGTTCTTCTCAATTTACTTACTACTGCCCCACACCCAAGAGCTTGCCCCAAATCATGCACCAATGACCTGATATAGGTTCCTGAAGAACATTTTACTCGCATGCACACTCGCCAAGTTTCCCCGCCCGCAAAGTTAGTCTGCTCCAAAATCAACACCTCTACCTTATCAATCCTCACCTGCCGCCACGGCAAACTCACTATCTGCCCAGCTCTAGCGTACTCATATAATTTCTTTCCACCCACCTTGACGGCCGCATAAGCCGGAGTTTGTTGCTGGATTTCTCCAATGAAAATTTTTATTTCCTCACCAACTTTCTCTTCCAGTTGCTTCTGCTCAAGTCCCTCTATCTTTTCTGGACTTTGTTTTTCCACTTTCCCATCTACATCATATGTATCACTCACATAACCCAAAATTGCCTCAACCTCATATTCCTTATCCATATTCATAAACCAATCTTGGCTTTTGGTAGCTGCCCCCAACAAAATAATCAGCAACCCACAAGCCAGCGGGTCAAGCGTCCCGCTATGTCCTACTTTAATTTTCTCACCTGTCACCTTAGTTATTTTTTTTCGCACCTGCGCCACTACGTCATGGCTCGTATATCCAGATGGTTTATTCCACAATACCGCCACACCCTGATCTTTAAACTCACCCGATGACCATTTCCCGTCTTCAAACTCAACTTGCGAAATAACCCTGATTTCTTTATTCATATAAATCCAACTTGACCCTGGGCGCACTCCCAGCACATAATATCAACTATGAAAACTAAATTAATTTTAGCATGTGCCTTTTTCGCTTTTGTTTGGCATTTCCATCTCACTGGAAATATCTTTGCCAACGAAGGCCAATTTTTCCTCCAAAGCAGTCTTGATAATGATTCCCAGTGCCTAGCCTATTCTGTGGAAGTTGAAACTAATAAATACAATATTTTAATTACCTGCCGTGGCCTTATCTATCCACCCCTTCCGCCAGATTCTGACAGCTACATCCTCTGGGCTGATGGAGCCGACACCAGAAACTCCGTAAAACTCACTAACTTACGCTTTGGCAAGGGTGCCGCCCAAAAAACCGACAAATTCAACCGTCTTTTCGTCACCTTAGAACGAGGCAACCCCAGACAACCCACCGGTCCCACCATCATGTCAGCTTCCCTTAGGTCTTACGACTTTGACCGTATCCCCCAAATCGAACAGCCCTCAAGTCCTGACGAGTCCGCCGCTGACCCCAATGTCCGGGCCACCCCATCTCCCACTCAAACCCGCCAGCCTTTCTGGCAAACGGGCTTGGGCAGAATCATCATCATCATTACTGCGGGTTTTTTGATTTTCATTTTTATTCTCATGGTTTACGGTAAACGTAAGTAACAATATAAAAGGCAAAAATGGACACTTCTGCCACATCTCCGCCGTCCAACCCTATTACAGCCACTGTCCCCTGGCAGAAAGTTAACCACCCACCGGCTGCTGACTTCGCCCAAACTCTCCCGCCACTTAACTCTGGCCGTATCGTCACTCATCAACCAATTTCCCCTGCTCGCACAGCTGGACTTGTCCTACTACTTATTCTACTAATAGTGATTCTAATTGCAGGCATTTTCGTCACCGGTAGCTACACCAATTGGCCCAAACCCTACCCATGGCCCGCTTTAGGTCAATACGCAACCGATAATCTCTTAATCCGAATCCCTTTCGCACCCAAAAGTAGCCAAATCATTCTCCGCGCTACTCTTCACCAACTTGCTAACCAACCCCGGCTGAGTCATCGCCTGTCTCTCACGACACCCCAGTCATCACAGCCAACCAAACTCAACCAAGACCTAGTCGCCACCACCGACTTCACCAACCAAACAGGTTACTTAAGCATACTGACCGTTTTAGATTCCGCAGAAAACAACCATCTCCAACTCCAGACCGATATCCACTATTCAGGCTCTCAAACTCACATCAAAGTCAACCAGACAGCCCCACACTCATTACTCGACTTAACCTCATTTCTCAACCGCAGCCTGATTCTTAACTCTGATTCTTCGTCGTCTCTCGTTACTCCAGACACAGCCGGCAAAAAAACCCTCTCTGACATCCGCAAGACCAAAATCAAATCCACCCAAACCCAAATAATCAAAGACTGGCAAGCAACTACCACCAACGTCCCAGGTCACGACTTTGCCACCACTCACTATCTGATTGAATGGCAAACCACACCCCAAGAGTTCAACCAAATGCTCTCCCTGCTCCTTGACGCCTATCGCCAGACTACTTCCGATGTTGAGCTATCGACCATGCTTGACAGAATCGAAAGCCACAGTCAGGACATCTTCCAATCAAACATCCAAGGCAATATGTTAATCAACAAAAAAGACCTTTTCCCCGAACATGTCCAGGTCAAAACCACGGTCAATCTCACCCTGGCTAACAACACCCAAGTCGTTCTCCCTCTCGAAGCTAACTATTCTCTCAGCCCATCAGGCAGTCTACCGCCCCAACCATCCTTTCCTGACCCTCTCACCCTCGACCGTACCCTTATCAATCAGCATATTTACTCTCCTTTTCTTAAAGCAATTGCAATTGTTTTGATTACACCATAAAAACGACAGAGAAAAGGTTGTCATCTTGAGCGAATCCGTCAGCTGACGGAGGAGTCGAAAAGATCTCTTGGATGTTTTTATTTGGATCCTTCTCCATTTTCACTCTTAAAATAGACTATCTGGTTGTATTTCCTCACCCAAAACCTTATCATTCAACTTATGTCCTCCCAAAGTCCTTCCAAAAAACTCACCCACACTATCCACATGCTTGACCAGCTCAATACCCAAATCGGTATCGCCGGAGCCCTAGTAGTCGAGCAGTACCACCAGCTCCGTCAGCAAGTTCCTCCCCCGCCGCCTCCAGGCTACTACCCGCCCCAGTACCCACCGCAGACCTACGGCCAACCGCCAGCCCCATATCCACCTGGATATTATCCACCCCAATACCCACCTCAACCTACAACCCAGCCGTATCCAGCACCAGCGCCTCAACCTCAACAACCGCCCCAACAGCCAACGCCAGGCATACAACAATCAGACCCCAACCAACCCCAAGTCCCACCCATCGCCCAAGACTTCGCTTCGCTATCCAACATTCTCACCCAAATCCAGTACGATTTGTTTGACATCAATGTTACTCTGGCTCAAACTGACTTCCCAGAGCAGCTCGACACTCGCATTGATGACAAAGCCATCACCTGGATTTCTGATATTATTAACAAAATCTCCTCTCAACTCCCAGCTCACCAAGACCCCATCCTGCCCATCGGCAACGCCATCGCCACCAATTTTTATCTAGCCAAAAACATCGCCCAACAAGCCCTATCTGCTCTCGAATCTATCCCCGAAGTAGAACAAAAAATCTCCGACCACCAAGTCCAACTCCATCGCGACTATCTCACTCAACTCCAAGCCTTTATGTTTACTTGCTTCCGCTGGGCCAACCTTATTCTTAAGGAACGCGACTGGTATTGGAAACCCAAATCCCAAATGCAGCAAGAATCCACTACTCAGGAAAATGCTACTACTCAACCCGCCACACCACAACCCAACACCCAAACCGTCTACACTAATCAACCTTCTTACCAAACCCCACAAGACAAACCCGACAGCGTGGTCAAAAACTAAACTTCTCCTTAACCCAAGTCCAACTCTCCCAAATACTGCTTGAATTTGCCATTCAAGTCATGATGTTGCAAAGCGAACTCAATCACCGTCTTCAAGTATTCGAATTTATTACCCGTATCATAGTACTTGCCTCCCACAATCTCGGCCGAAATGATCTGTTTACCATCCTCAAGCATTAACTTCAGCGCATCATTAAAATAAAATTCATTTCCAGCTGGCAAATTTGCCATCACCGCATCCAAATAATCAAAAATATCAGGTGTAAACAAATAACCCGACATTGTGACGTAATCAGAAGGAGCCGCATCTTTCCCTGGCTTCTCCACAATTACCTTAGTATCCAACACTCCAGGCTCCAGCTCCTGACCGTCCGCGACCCCATAGCGATCATAATCTTCATCTTTAGTGGCTCTCAAAGATGCCTGAACTGAACAGTTATACTTTTCATACTGTTTAATTAGCTGCTTAATCATAGACTCCTCGGCATACATAAAATCATCTGCCCACTTATATATAAACGGCTCATTCCCAATCAAGTGCCGCACATTCATCAATGGGGTTCCATTTCCATAAGGGCCTTTTTGCCGCACGTAAATAAAATTAGCCATATCAGAAATTTTCTCTACTTCCCTGAGCAACGGTTCCTTTTTGGCCCCACCCATCCGCAAATTCTCAATCAACTCTCGACTGGGAGCGTCAAAATGGTCCTCAATCGTCCGTTTATGGTATCCAGTGACTATAATAATATCTTCAATTCCTGCCTCAACTAACTCCTCCACCACATACTGAATTACCGGCTTATCCACAATCGGCAACATTTCCTTGGGCATAGCCTTAGTCTGAGGTAGGAACCTAGTTCCAAACCCAGCAGCCGGAATTACAGCTTTGCGAATTTTCATACCTCTACACATTACCCAAAACCATTATAGAAAATCAAGTGTCCTTCTCAACTCGCCGCCTTTTTGTCATCCTTGTGCATATTGCTTAGTTTCTATTAATTAATTTGTGCATGTGCTTGCCCGACCTTTGGCGGGGCAATCTGGTATTCCCTTCCTCATCCACTACTCCGGCCACCTTCTCTTAAACCTCAAGGAGAAAAACTAAAAACCATCGCCATTCGTACCTCATACCTCATACATCTTCCTTCCCAGTTGGCATCTGCACATCACTTGTGATACAATCACTAAGATTTACTAGGCACAAAAAGATATCAAATGGCAACCTCGCCCGTGAAATTTCTATCGCAAACTCGTGATGAGCTACAAAAAGTAGTTTGGCCCGATCGTGAGCAGGTCATCAAACTCACTGGCCAAGTCATCGTCATTTCCATCTTTTTTGCAATTTTCGCTGGCGGCATGGACTACCTGTTCACCAGCCTAAATCAATTACTTATTAACTAATTCTCCAGTTCCCTATGGCCAAAAAACAAGTCACTCAAGATTTATCTTTGTCCGACGAAGAAATCAACAATCAACTCGAAGAGACTTCCTCCACTCAGGAAGACCCTGTCGTCGCGCCTGAAACTCCCTCTCCCGTAGAAGAAGCCGAAGCCCAATCAGCTTCCAAAGAACAAGACCATTTTATTATCAACGAAGCCGAGAACGACCAAGCTAAATGGTACGTCATCCACTCCTACTCAGGTCACGAAGCTCGTGTTGCCAAAACCCTCATCCAACGGGTTCAAGCTCTCCATCTCGAGGGCAGATTTTTCGAAATTTTCCTCCCTTCCCGAGAAAAAATAGAAATCAAAAGCGGTAAACGAGAAAAAGTCCAAGAAAAAATCTTCCCTGGATATATCCTAATTCGTATGATTCTGGATGACGATACCTGGCATGCTTGTCGTACCACCCAAGGTATCACTGGGTTCGTAGGCACCAACAACAAGCCCACTCCCATCTCGCCTGCCGAGGTAGCCACCATCCGCAAGTACACTAAGCAAGCACCTGTCCACAAAGCCAAATTTAGCAAAAACGAAGCTGTCAAAATTATCAACGGGCCTTTTACTGATTTCCTAGGTACGATTAGCGAAATCGACGAAGCCAAAGGCAAGCTCAAAGTCCTCGTCAGCATGTTCGGCCGCGAGACTCCGGTCGAGCTTGATTTCTTGCAAGTCGCCAAGGTCTAAAAACTTTGCCCGTTCTTGCCAATTTTATTACTTACACGTACAATACTCATTCGTATGGCCGCCAAAGGTAAACAAATCAAAACCATCGTCAAACTCAACCTCCCCGCAGGTGGTGCCACCCCAGCTCCTCCTGTCGGTTCCTCATTGGGACAACACGGAATTGCCATCATGGAATTCGTCAAGGCTTACAATGACAAAACCGCCGACCAAAAAGGCAACATTATTCCTGTTGTCGTCACTATCTACGAAGATCGAACCTTTGACTTCATTACCAAGCTCCCTCCAGCCTCAGTGCTTATCAAGAAAGCTCTTGGTATGGACAAAGGTTCCCAAAAAACCGGCCGCGAAAGCGTCGGCCAAATCACTGACCAACAGCTAACCCAAGTTGCCGAGCAAAAAATGGGCGACCTCAACACCGACTCTATTGACGCCGCCAAAAAAATTATTGCAGGCGCGGCTCGCAGCATGGGAGTCAAAGTTATCTAAACCAAAAAATATGGGCAAAAAACGTGTAGCAGTCATCGGAGATTCCGATTCTGAAGAAAAAATCCGTCAACAAAAAGCCATCGAGCGCCAACAAAAAAAGCTCCGAGAAGGCAAAAAGCTCAGTAAATCTGAAGTTGAAGCGTCAGAAACAGCCAAGCAAACCCGTCACACCCTCGACAACGAGGACGCTAACCTCGACCCTATTGCGGCTATGCGAGCCGAGATGTCGCGCCTCAAGCAAGAGCGCGAGAAAACTCTCTTTGCTGATGTCAAACAAACCAAAAACCAAGCGGCCAACGCTCGTCCTCCCCGCCTGCGATCACCCAAATACCGCATGACCAAAGG
Organism: uncultured Gammaproteobacteria bacterium; assembly: GCA_964464795.1. Lineage (GTDB taxonomy): Bacteria > Patescibacteriota > Microgenomatia > CAYXHB01 > CAYXHB01 > CAYXHB01. The sequence continues at coordinate 6,705 of CAYXHB010000008.1, read as the reverse complement.
TAAATCTCCCAAAACCACTCTACACACACTGGATAGTGCCGTCACCCAAATCCAGTCACTTACCTATTCCCGTTTCCCAGGCAGCGTTGAACTCCACATCAATCTCAAGAAAAAAGAAGCCTTCACAAGCACCACCGTGGATATGCCCTACACCACTGGTCAAGCCAAAAAAGCGGTCCTCTTGACCGACGAAATTGTTTCTGAACTTCAAGCCAAAAAAATCACTTTTGACATCCTCTACGCTTCCCCTGACCAAATGAAAGACCTTGTGCCTTTTGCCAAGCTCCTAGGACCTCGCGGTCTCATGCCCAATCCCAAGAACGGCACTCTGGTTCCCGACCCTAAGAAAGCCGTTTCTAACTACAAATCCACCAGCTTAACTATCAAAGCCGAACCCAAAGCCGCTCTTATTCACACCATCATAGGCAAGACTGACATGAAACCAGATGAACTTTTGGCAAACGCAACCACAGCTCTCAAAGCTGTCGATACCAAGAACATCACTACAGCCTACTTGTCAGCCACCATGAGCCCCAGTGTCAAACTGGACTTAAACCAATTCTCCTAGTGTAAGAACCTGGCTCTAGACAAGAGTAAGCCCTCCTCTTCTATCTCGTCATTGTGAAAGCACAAATTATCAATATTTTTTCAAATAATTTGTGCATGTGGCAATCTGGTATTCCTTTCCTCATCCACCTCATCTTTCCTGCAGATATCTTCTCCTCAAGGAGAAGATATCAAAACCGCACCCATTCGTACCTCATACATCTTTTATTCTTTCTTCCTTCTTTTCTAAATTTGCACTTTCCTCAAATATTGTTATAATACCAAGAAGCCAAAGACAGCTGGTGTCAACACATAGTTGACTTAATTTCCCGCCGAGGTGCAACTCAATAAATTTTTCTTACAAGAAAATATTTTGCAAGTCGCCTCTTTGGATGCGACTTTTTTAATGCTTATGCCAAACAAACGCAACACCGACCAATACCAACAAATTTCTCAAGCCGTCAATGAAGCCTCGGCAGTCTATCTCTTTGATTACCGCGGCATTCAGGCCAACCAGTTCAACCTTCTTCGCCGCGAAATCGTCAAACAAGGCGGGCAAATCAAAGTCGTCAAGAACACTCTTCTCAAAAGAGCCCTGACTCTCTCATCCACCTCTATCCATCTAGATGATGAACTGCTCACCCAGAGTACCGCCGCGCTCTTTGCCACAGAAGACCCCATCACCCCACTCAAGGCCATTATCAAATTCACCAAAGAAAACGAAAAAGGTGCCATCAAAACAGGCATCTACCAAGGCCAGGTGCTTTCTCAAGCCAAGATTGACCAGCTGGCCAATCTCCCAAGTCGTGAAGTTCTAGTCGGACAACTGGTGGGGCTCATGATTAGCCCTCTCCAGCGTTTGGCCAATGCTCTCAATGGTAATACCCAAAAATTAGTTATTGCTCTTAGCGAAATCCAAAAACAAAAAAATAATTAATTTCTTTTTTGTTTGAAGGGAGGTGAACCACACCATGGCAGAAGAAACCAAAGATTTATCAGCTAAATTAACCAAACTCATGTCCGAGATTGAAACTCTGACTGTCCTCGAACTCGCGGACTTAGTCAAAGCTCTCGAGGAAAAGTTTGGTGTCTCCGCCACGGCCGTGGCCGCCGCCCCAGTTGCGGCAGGTGCCGCCTCGGCAGATTCTGGAGCTCCAGCTGAAGAAAAGACTTCCTTCACCGTTGTCATTACAGACGGCGGAGCCAGCAAGATTAACGTCATTAAGGTTGTCCGCGAACTAGTTCCATCTCTGGGACTCAAAGACGCCAAAGACTTAGTCGAAGCCGCTCCGAAACCTGTATTGGAGAATGTCAAGAAAGAAGCCGCTGATGAAGCCAAGCAAAAGCTTGAAGAAGCTGGCGCAAAAGTAGAGTTACAATAAGTAAAATTTTAACTCTCATCCAAAAGGCTCGCGAACTTCGCGAGCCTTTTTTGTTGCAACACAACCCTACCAAACCCGAACATACTATTGACAAACCATATCAAAACATCTAAAGTATCACCATGTCAGAAGAACTCCAAGACGTCACAAACCCAACATCTCCATCAGATTCTAAACCGCAAAAAAGAAAATCTTCCGTCGAAGACAAACCATACTTATCACTAGATAATCTTCCACCTCTCTTAACTATCAAAGAAGCATCCCAAATCCTCCGAGTCACTCCCTTAACTCTCAAACGCTGGGGTAAACGCGGCAAACTGACCGCCATCCGCATCAACGCTCGCGGTGACCGTCGCTACACACGCGAGGCCATTCTTTGGATGCTGGGCAGAACCGCATAACAAATTTCTCTATCACTCCACCTAAGACTTTGATAAACGGTTTCAAAAATAAAAAACCCTTCTCTAAGAGGAAATCTGTCTCCTAACCCTTCAGTATTGCTCGTTTGTACAAGTCAAGATTCTCCAGAGCCACTCCAGTTCCCCGTACCACGCATTTCAACGCATCCTCAGACACATGGAAAGGCACCCCAATTTCCTCAGTCAATAACGCATCAAAATTGCGCAAATTAGCCGTCCCTCCAGTCATTACCACTCCTTTATCAATAATATCACTAGCCAGTTCAGGGGGAGTTTCTTCCAATACCGCCTTGACTGTCAGCACAATCCTCATCAACTCAGGCCTTATAGCTGTGGCAATCTGAGATGAGGTCACAGTCACTGTCTTAGGCAAACCCGACAAGACATCACGTCCCTTAACATCCATGCTCTCATCAGGCACCAATGGTATAGCTGTGCCTATTCCCAACTTCACATCCTCCGCGGTCTGGTCGCCTATCAGCAAATTGTGACTTCTCCTCATATAATTGGCAATTGCTTCATCCAGCTTATTTCCAGCCACTCGCACGCTTTTATGTACCACTACCCCGCCCAATGATATTACTGCTGCCTCAGCCGCGCCCCCACCCATGTCCAGCACCATATTGCCTCTCGCCTCAGCAATCGGTAACTTAGCCCCTATAGCCGCAGCCAACGGCTCATCAATCAGATACGCGGCCTTAGCCCCGGCCGACATCGTCGCATCCAGAACGGCTCGCCTCTCGACTTGAGTCACTCCCGCTGGCACACAAATCATCACCTCAGGCTTAAAAAAAGTCGCTTTCCCCACTACTTTTTGGATGAAATATCTCAACATCGCCTCAGTCACCACATAATCAGCAATCACTCCGTCTCGCATCGGTCGACTAGCTACAATTGTTCCCGGTGTCCTCCCTAACATCTCTTTGGCTTCATTTCCAACCGCCAGCACCCGGTTATCGTCAACAGATACCGCCACTACGGTCGGCTCATTAATTACAATCCCCTTACCAGCTACCCACACGAGGCAATTGGCTGTTCCCAAATCAATCCCAATCCGTTTTGCTAACATACGTTCAAAGATTATCCCACATCCACCACCTAACGCAAATATTCATCTTGTCATTTTCTCTCAATAATTGGTTATAATAGTATTCATGGCCAAATATCGCACTCCTATTTTCTTAATCATCGTGGCTTCAATTTTTTTTGCTACTTGGGTTTTAATTCAAGTAGGTAATGGTTATCGACCTGGTATTAGCAATGGCTCGCTCCAAGTCACTAACACCGGTCTTCTGGTCGCCAACTCAGAGCCCAAAGGAGCGCAACTTTTCATTGACCACGAACTCACAACTGCCACCGACGACACTGTCAGTCTCACCCCAGGAGAATATGATATTGAAATCAAAAAAGACGGCCACATCCCTTGGAGAAAAAAAATCTCCATTGAAGCCAGTGTGGTAGTCCAAACCAACGCACTTCTCTTCCCTATCGTCCCCGACCTCAAAGCCATTACCTACACCGGAGTTATCAACCCCAATCTCGCACCCAATGGCACCCGCATCGTTTACGCCGTCATTGATGACTCTACCAGCACCCAGTCAGCCTCACTAACAGACACCAAAACAGGTATTTGGGTTCTAGACCTGCCCGACTTGCCGCTAGGGTTTAGCCGTGACCCACGTCAAGTAGTCCAAGGATCAACCCTTATCCCTTGGAGCGACTGCGAGTTCATCTGGAGTTACGATTCTCGCCAGCTCATAACAACCTGTTCTCCCAATCCAGACTCAACCGCTAGTGCTTCTTTAACAACTACAACAACTCAAGTTAATGCTTACTTAATTGACCTTGGACAGCAGCAAAGAGCTGCCAATCTCACGAACATCGGTAATAACTATCACACCATTCTCAACCAGTGGCAATCCGAACAGAATATAAAAAACACCCAACAGCTTTCCAGTCTCAAACCTGACCTCGCCAGTCTCATAGCCACCGTCGCAGCCGAAATTAACTTTTCCCCTGACGAAACCAAAATTCTCTATACGGCCACCAGTAGTGCTGACCTCAAGGATCAATATATTCCACCAATCCTCGCAGCCTCTACACAACCCCAAGTCCGTTCCCTCACACCAGGTCACTTATATCTTTACGACACCAAAGAGGATCGCAACTTTCTAATTGATAGCACCACTGCTACTAATTCAGCCGACAGAGAAACTAAATATCAATGGTTTCCCACCTCAAGACACTTAGTCAAATCAACTCCAACCCAAATTAGTATTATAGAGTACGACAATACTAACGAAGCCGTAGTCTATTCCGGGAATATAGACTCTCTTGAGGTGTTTCCTCACCCTTCCGGCAGCAAACTCCTTATCGCCACAAGTCTTAATCCTATCCAAGCTCCCACTCCCAATCTCTACACTCTCATTTTCCGCTAGTGAATGATAAAATATCTCCTACCTAAATGGATACTCAATTCCTTTGCCGGTATAGTTCAACGGATAGAACGGCCGCCTCCTAAGCGGTAAATCCAGGTTCGATTCCTGGTACTGGCGCAGATACGGAGAGTAGCGCAGATGGTAGCGCGCCACGTTCGGGACGTGGAGGTCGTGGGTTCGAATCCCGCCTCTCCGACACATATATCCCTATAAATAAACCAATTCACAGCTCACTATCAATTGCCACAAAAGAGTGATAACAAAAATACCTATTTTTGCGACTTTCTAAGTTTGTATCTCCTCCACAACTCTACTGCCTCTTCCAAATTCTTATGCTCCATTAATCCGTGCAAATCTCCCTTAATATCACTCAACTCAATTAACGGATTCTCTAATATCTCCAACACATCCTCAAGCGGCATTCCTTCATCCATCAACCTATGCACCAGTATTGGCTTTTGAGCAGAAATATCCAGTCCAACCGTAGGCTTGAAAAAATTATCAATCTCATACAAAGCCTCCGTTGGACCAGCAGAGAGATGTACTACATTATTCGCAATCGTCACTGACTCAAATCCCATGTCATGCGCATTCTCATAGGCAGTTCGCCTAATAGACCCCAAGATAGCTTGTTCAGGGAAGGTGCTCCCAACCATCTTATCGCGCAGTACATCCCAATCTGTATCTGACTTAACTAACATCACTAAAATTCTCCTGTCAGGGTTAGTATAATGAGCCAGTTGTTGCGGGTGAAAACCATTCACTAGAATATAATCCTTTCCGCCCAGCTCAAACTTTCGGGCGTAAAAACCGCTTTTAACTTTGGTAGACGGCTGCTCTGACCACAACAAGTCCAATTCGCCCGCGGCCAAATTCTGACGCGCAATCAACTCATGACCGCCTAAGATAGGATAATCGGCCTCTCTATCAAGGCCTAATTTCACCAACACTTCCTGCCGGGCAGTTGGGTCAACTCGCTCAGAAGCCTCTCTTGACATCACATTTATAAAACCATAATGCCGATCCATAATCCCATGAGTTGCCAAAACTGAACCTGGCATTAAGGCGGCTCCATCAACTACCATTTCATACTCGGCCAATTTATCAAACACCATATCCAAAACTCTTTTAATCTGAGCATCCGTCTTATTTAGAAAAACCTCCGGCTTCAAAAACATCACCATCTCATTCTTCTTGTCCCCTCCTGGAACCAACTCACGCAAACTTAAAAAGTCACTTGTATCTCCATAGGCAGATAGGACTTTATCTCTAATTGAATTTTTCATAATCAATATTATATCTACATATCGTGATTAATAAAGATCCCATCTGAGTTACGAGTAAATAACAACTTACGTAATAACCAACCAACCAAAATCAACGCCACTCCTAACCCTATGGTTCCTAAATTAAAAATACTATTCCCTACCATTTCAAATAACAAAATAATAATTAATAAATATACCGCCATTCGGACCAAAATCAAATCAAAATGTTTATTCAAAAAATAATCAATCAAATACGCCAATGTTAAGACTCCCAAAATTAAACCTAAGTTGACATCATACTTTATCCATAAAATTAAACTTGCAACTACTAGAGCAACTCTAGGACTAAGCACGTTTTGAAAAAAAAACATAAACAAATACACACTCACAAACAATCTTGAATCAAGATTAATACTCACCATCATAATCAATAAATAGATTAGCAAAACAATTATTGGCATAATCATACTATTTTAGCAAAAAAATGTACCTAAAGTAAGAAAAAACAACAATCTGTTCATGGCTATGTAAAGGGAAAAAACTCAACTTATCAAAGTCACGCCCTGTCTGATAATAAAAATAGCCTCCAGTCTGAATTAATATCATTCTTATACTTAACTATTTACAAATTCTAATAAACAAATCAAATCAG
>CAYXHB010000007.1:0-24691 GCA_964464795.1 uncultured Gammaproteobacteria bacterium | reverse complement strand
AATATCTGTGGCTATCACAAGCCCAGACATGAGTTTAGTAGCTTTCGCACGAGCTGACGGAGCCACACCGCATAGCGTAGAAACCAGCCGCCGAAAAGCCAACACCGCCGCCTCAACCGGTAAAGCTACTGGTTGGATGCCGGACGACTTAGCCATCACTTTACCCTTGGGTTCGGGCAACTTACTAACCAATATCCCTGGTGGTGTGCCGCTTAAATTTGATGGTCAACTTGCTGGCGGAATGGGTATTGCTGGAGGTACTGTTGAGCAAGATGCAGCAGTTGCAAAGGCTGCACTACAAGCACTTGCTGCAGACAAACTATAAAATTACAACTATTTTTCCGCCTCCCAGCTACCTCCCCCCAAAATACCCCGCAAAATTCGCCTCATTATAAACACCCCAATATTCTCTCGGCAAACCGTCGGTCAACTTAAGCATCAGATAATCCCGAGGTTCAACATTAAGGAGTCTTGCCGAGGTAAACGCCTCTTTGACAGTCATTGGCTCTCCAAAACTCACATGAGTTGTATGAAATGGGCGCGGGATGATAGACCCATAAGGCATTACTTTCTCTTGTCCATGAATCGCAGCCGGGAGAATAAGAGTTTCTTGCGGACTGTTTCCCATAATTTTTTCAATCCCTTTCTTGGCATATTCCATTTGGCCTGTTTTGCTTCTTCCGCCTTCCGGAGAGAATGGCACCACGCTACCTGGTTGGCTTAACACGGTTGTAATCCTACTAATCATTTCTTCGTTTATAGAGTTTTTCTCTTCGCGAGAATATCGCTGATCATAATGTTGTACCACTTTGACGAAATCAATCCTTTTTTCATTGCGCAGTAACTCCATTGTGCCGCGCGCACCAGGGAACCCAATGCTACCGTCCCAGAACTTAATTGATGCAGGAACTGTGAACTTGACCTCTTCTGTATCCAGTTTATTCGCAACCACGTCACAAATAACCATTGCGTCCTGAATTGCCAGATGGTTGTAGGGGATTAGACACGACTGCTTTTCCAATGACTCTTGCATCGCTTCCAGATTTTCTACTCCTGACACATCCCTAGGCAAACTCTGAATAGCCTTCCACCAAATTGGCCCCAGCATTCGTTCAGTGGTGTTGGTTAGTTTTGTCTTTAATTGTTGATTAAATCCCCGCAATTGCTCGCGCATTGTGCGCATTATAGCACTGGGGTTCTTTTTAAAATTTTATCTATATGAAACAAGAAAGCCTACTCCCATCAAAATTAACATCGCCGATACCACTTCCGATAGTGAATAAATTATTTTTAGAATTAAGTACTCACAAAACCCTAGGCACTAACTCCCTCCCTCAGCACGAACAGTATCGAACAAAGTTCCAGGTGTGTAATCAAAGTCAGCATAGAATCCATTTTGTGCATGACCAATCGCCGTCCCATCGAGATAAACTGTGTACTCGCCTTGCTCTCTGATTTTATCTGAACTGAATACAATCTGCTGATACGGTAGCTCTGATGTAAAGGCCATAATCTCTTCTTCACCATCCATAATAGCTACCAACCCACCTTCTCGCCGATTACTCCCCAGGTTAATAAGTAGATACTTTGTCGATTGATCCGTAGGAGTTGCGTTTATCACGCCAGTAGCAACCACAATAGCACCGCTGCCGATTGTGATATCCTCGTCTGCATCCAGCCCGCCGTCCACACCAAACATGTCAAGGGTACTGCCTTGAGTAATCACCGTGCCTCCACTAATAGTCAATGTATTGTTAGAATCAATACCATCGCCACCGCCAATAAATAGATGAGTGCCACCTCTGATGGTAATATCAGTTTGAGCATTCAGGGCATCATCTCTGGCAGCCACTGTTAAATATCCATCGTTGATGGTCAAGCTACCATCACTCGCAATCCCTTCTTCATTGTTTCCCTTTACTCTCAGGCTGCCAGTACCACTAATCTCAAGGTCATTAACACTAAAAATCGCCGCATCATGTTCTAGGTTGCTCCCTCCGTCACTAACACTATTTTGAGTGCCTGACTTAAGAACTATCGTGGTTAGTCCAATATTATTAATTAGTATCGCAGGACCATTGCTATGAGTTATCTCAACTCCATCTAACTCAAGGGCAACAACTCCGTTAGTCTCCACTCTCACTTGTCCATTAACCAATTTCCCGGTCAGTGAATACTCTCCTGGATCTATAATCGTGACAGTCTTGCCCTGTATATTAACCCCCCGATAATTTGTTGTCCCCAAGGAATTGAGGTCGACTTGAGACGAGTCAGAGTAATCAACTGTTGTATTGGAATTTTCAGGGTCAGATTGAGAACTTGGTCTGTTTCGTAAATAGAGTCCAGCTCCAATAAAGATCAATAAGAGAACCACAGCTACAACAACCAACGCAACTACAACTACGATATTACCCCCATTTTTCTTATTTTTTGCTTGAGATTTTTTTCTCCACATATCAAAACTTCTTTTACGGAGTCTTCAACATAAAAATTTTCTAAAGTACAACTTTCGCTTAATGTACACAATATATGCAAAAAAATAAATAAGGAATACTAATTTCCCTGTATCTTTGTCCCTTTCAGTTCTTATACTAAAATATAATCTAGAAAGTTACACTCAATTACACCAATGCACCTCTACTTATCCTCCTCCCATCTCGGCAACGAAACAGAAAAACTCAACGGAGAACTTATTATCAAACACGGCCAAAAACATTTCAGCACCAGTACCATGGGAAAAACCTACCAAAAATTCCCTTTCTTACTAGCCGAAATTATCAAGAGACAAAAGCCGTAAGTGACGCGCAAGGTATCTGTTTACGATAAAACCGCCTCATTTAATGGTAAAATTACCCCTGTGACCTGGTAGCTCAGTGGATAGAGCAACTGCCTTCTAAGCAGTAGGTCGGAGGTTCGATCCCTCTCCAGGTCGCATTAACGCCCAAAGTACTAAAACTCCACTAACACCATAGGTGTTTGATTGACCAATCCCAAATTTTGGGCAATCGCAACTGCCTGTTCGGGAAACAGCACCACAAATGCGTATATCGCCACTGCCCCCATCGCCACAATCGCCATGGCGGCCACAAAGCTATTCAGTAGCATATCAGTAGTTCTATCTAACAAAGAAGCCCGGCGGGCCAATTGTTGAGTCTGTATCTCCATCCACGAATCCAGATATTTTTGTTCTTCTGGATCAAACGGCTTATCCCCAGATGCAACTTTCCCCATTTCCTTGCGTAGGGTAGCCACGTCCTGTTTGTTACGCACCAGGATTCGGGCACAGTTCCCGCATCTGATAGCTCCGGCTACTACATCAGCCCCGCACTTAGGACACTTAACCAACATATATCCCAACTTTAGAAGATTTTTCTCTTTCTCTCAAGTTTACTTTAATTCTCGTCAATCGGCGTAAAATCTACACCTTGAGTTCCATCCGGAAAAGTTATCATCTTTGCCCCTCTTAAATGCAACTCAGAAATTGTTAATTTGTTTGGGGTCACAAACTTATTATCACCCTTAGCAACCACTCCCATGCCCCCTGTAACAAAATGCTCTACAACCTTTGAGTCAATTGCCGCAGCATCAGCTTCTACGTATTTACCTTTTTCGTCCCCTGACATTTCTATTTGATTGGTAGGCTCCTGTTCTTTTTCCATATTTGATATTAATATATTGTAATATAATAAATTACTATAGTCAATATTTCAACAATCAGCACTTTCGCTGACAAATTAATTACCAAACTTAATACACAAAACTTGAAAACAAAAACGCAAAAAAGAAGTAAGAACTCAAATATACTGCCAAATGAACTATTTGTCAATAATTTGAATAGGATTATTGGTTTCGGTACACATTAAGGTATCGTTGAATGTTGCTGGGAGTGTAACCTTCTAAAGCTTCATCTGTTAACTCCATCTGACAGAGGTTGTGTATTTCACTTTCAATGGCTATTGCTCTTTGCCATACGTCACCACCAAAGTCGCCAATATTTTCTTGCTCTCTCGTAGTTCGCAGATAACTTTTGGCAAATTGCGCGCACATTTTTGATTTGCTGGGGTAAAGTCTACCGTGTGCACTAATATCATCTTGATACCACCAGTACAAGAGAAGTCCAGCTATAAATAATGTCCCAAGGATAATAGTGAGGAGGACTCTTTTGGGTTTGGTTTGGCCTGTCATATTTTTTATTCAGTTATGATTGCACTTAGAACTCGTGAAAACACCCTACCTCCACCAGCGCCACACAATACTCCACAACCCTTGATAGATGAATTTAATTGTCGCCGGACCATATCTCACCGGCACATCCACTATCCGTCGCCACAATGGCACAGGAGTTTGCATAGATTGCAAGTCATTCATATATTGCTGTGAGTAGGAGTCATTGGAATTCGGATCCATAATTTATGCTAACATAAATCTCCACTTTTTAACCAAACTACCCACACAGCGACTAACCCTGTTCAATTTTCCTCCCACTCGCTAAAATAACCCCATGTCAGATTCTCAGATTTCCCTTGCTGATGTTAAACACGTAGCCGCACTCGCCAATTTGGAAATTAACGACCAAGAAGCTGCTAAGTTCCAACCGCAACTCTCAGCAGTGGTAGACCACTTCCAATCTCTATCTCAAGTTGATGTTACCAACGTTCCTGTCACCGCCCAGGTTACCGGCCTTGAGAACATTACCCGGCCAGACACAGTAGGGGAGCGCAGCCTAACACAAGTACAAGCCATCAACCAAAGCCCCCACAAACACCAGGGCTACATCGTCGTCCCTTCAATTTTAGCCAACCGCAACGAAGATTAATGCCATGAACACCATCTCCCACGTTCACAATCAATACCGTAGCGGACAACTAACAGTAGAGGAGTTAGTTTCCTCTCTCATCGCCCAAAACAAACTCAAAGACAAACAACTCAACGCCTTCATTACCCACACCGACGAACTCGCCCTTGCCCAGGCTCGCCAACTTGACCAGGAGCTAGCTCAAGATGTCTCAGTTTTAGACAAAAAACCTCTCTTCGGCATACCCACCGCCCTCAAAGATATTTTCTTAGTCCAAGACACATTAACTACCGCCGCCTCACAAGTATTATCAAACTACCAAGCTCAATACTCATCTACCGCCTGGAAACGATTAGAGCAATCAGGCACAGTCTGCATTGGCAAACTCAACTGCGACGCGTGGGCACATGGTTCATCAGGTGAGAACTCAGACTTTGGTTCAACCAAGAACCCTTGGAATTTAGAATATGTTCCGGGCGGTTCCAGCTCCGGCTCGGCCGCCGCCCTTGCCGCCCAAATGGCCACTGTGACCATGGGTACCGACACCGGCGGCTCTATTCGCTTACCTGCCAGTTTTTGTAACGTAGTCGGACTCAAACCTACCTATGGCCGCGTCCCCCGCTACGGGGTCATCTCCATGGCCTCCTCACTAGACAGTATTGGTCATTTCACTCACACAGTCGAAGACTCTGCCCGAGTTCTATCCGTCACCGCCGGCCAAGACCCATATGACGCCTCCACTAGCCCCAGTCCGACCGTCCCATATCATCAGAATCTAACTCTTCCCAAACGCAAGTTCCGCCTCGGCATCCCCAAAGAATACGTTGACCAAGGACTGGATAAAGAAGTGTCTCGTGTTTTCGACCAAATCAAATCCGTCTTCAACCAACAGCTTGACTGCGAAATCGTCTCTGTTTCCCTCCCTCACACCCAATACGGCATCGCCGTGTACTACATTATCCAGACGTCAGAAGTTTCCTCCAACCTAGGCCGTTACGACGGCATTCGTTACGGTCAAACCCGTGAGACCTTCGGTGATGAAGCCAAACGCCGCGTTATGCTTGGGACTTACGTCCTCTCCGCCGGCCACCATGACGCTTACTACAAACGCGCCCAGCAAGTCCGCACTCTCATCAAACAGGACTTTGACCAAGTTTTTGACCAGGTTGATGCCTTAATCACGCCAGTTTCTCCCACTCCGCCATTCAAACTTAACTCCAAAAACTCCGACCCTCTCCAGATGTATCTCTCTGACGTTCTCACTGTCACCGTGAACCTAGCCGGAGTTCCTGCTCTGGCGCTCCCAGGTGGATTCTCCTCGGACAACCTACCTGTTGGCTTCCAAATCATCGGCCCGCATCTTTCAGAACAGCTGCTCTTCCAACTTGGCCACGCTTATCAACAACACACCGACTGGCACACCCAAACACCTACACTTTAATCTATGAAAAATTATCTCCCCATCATCGGCATGGAAATCCACGTCGAACCCAAGACCCAGTCCAAAATGTTCTGCGAATGCGACGCTAACCACTTTAACATCCAGGCCAATACCCACACCTGTCCTGTTTGTTTAGGTTTCCCTGGTGCCTTACCAGTCCCTAACCAATCTGCCATAGATGCCTGTCTCAAGTTAGGTTTAGCCCTCAACTGCCAAATCAACCAGCAATCCAAATTCGACCGCAAAAATTATTTTTATCCTGACCTTCCCAAAGCCTACCAGATTTCTCAATACGACTTACCATTTTGCTTTGAGGGCAACTTCCACTTCCCTTCCCACCAGAGTACAAATGACCAACTCACCACCGACCAGGTTGGCATCATCCGCATTCACATGGAAGAAGATACCGGCAAACTTCAACATACCAAAGTGGATGGTAGAGATGTTTCTCTAATTGATTACAACCGTTCCGGCGTCCCCTTAATCGAAATCGTCACCCGCCCTGACATTCACTCCGCCGCTCAGGCCAAACAGTTCCTCAAATGGCTGGTCCAGACCATCAGCTTCTTGGGTATTGCCGATTGTAATATGGAAACTGGCGCCTTGCGCTTAGAAGCCAATATCTCAGTGGCTCAAGTCCCACCAGGAACCACATCCATTTCCGATGGCCAACTTCCCAACTACAAAGTCGAAGTCAAAAACGTCAACTCATTCCGTTATATAGAAAAAGCCATCGAATACGAAATCACTCGCCAAATCGACATTCTCAGCCAAGGCCAAATTCCCACTCAAGAAACCCGTGGTTACAACGAAACTCGTGGGGTCACTTTCTCCCAGCGCTCTAAAGAAACCGCCCAAGACTACCGCTACTTCCCCGAACCCGACATCCCACCTGTCAACACCACCGACCAAGCCCTCAGTGGACTTTCACAGTCTTTATCAGATACACCCTTTTCTTTAACTCAAAAGTTAGTCCAACAAGGCGTCAGGGTAGACTATGCCCAAATCATCCTCGAGTCTTCACTTTCATATAAAAAATTCACTGAAGTTGCAGAAAAACTAAAAAATGACAATTTCTCCACTGGAGAAATCGCCAAAGTTATCATCAACCAAAAAATTAACCTTAACGACCTCACCACTGAAAAAATCGCCGCTCAAATCCAATCCACTCAAAAACAATTCAGTCTCGACGAATCGCAAATTACTGCAATTTCACAAGAAGTTGTTTCCTCCCATCCGGACGAAGTCGCCAAATACCATCAAGGCAAAACTTCCTTACTTGGTTTTTTTATCGGCCAAGTCCAGGCTCGCACCCAGGGTCAAGCCGACCCCAAACTAGTTGCCCAAATCATCTCCAAAATTCTCACTGCCCATAACAATAACTGAGCCTTATAGACAACCCTCCAATGGTGTATAAATTGTACAAGCATTATGGCGTTTGTTCCTCTCCATGTTCACACAGAATATTCTCTGCTAGACGGCCTTTCCCAAATCAAGCCGTTAGTAAAAAAGGCCCAAGAATTCAGCTTCACCTCCATGGCCATTACTGACCACGGAGTCATGTATGGGGCGATAGAATTCTACAAAACTTGCAAGGAAGCCAATATCAAACCAATCATCGGTATGGAGGCCTACATCTCCAAAGAAGCCCATACCATCAAAGACCCCAGCAAAAAAACCAACGCCAACCACATCCTCCTCCTGGCCAAGAATCACCAAGGCTACCAAAACCTAATGGAACTTACCAGTATTGGTCAACTTGAGGGATTCTATTACAAGCCCCGTATTGATAAAGACACACTTAAAAAATACTCCCAAGGACTAATTGTCACCTCAGCTTGTCCTGCTGGAGAACTAGCCGAAGCTTTAGTTAGCGATGACTACGAGGGCGCGCGCGCCATCGTCCAATGGTATCTGGATGTGTTTGGTGAGGACTACTATTTAGAAATCCAGCGCCACGAATACGAGTTGTTTATTCCCCAAGCGCAAGACAACCGTATTAAACAAGACCTGGAAAAAATGCGTATTAACGAAAAAATCATTAACGACGGCGCCTACAAACTCAGCCGTGAATTCGGTATCCCTCTAATTGCCACCAACGATTCCCACTACATCAACCCCGACGACGCAGAGACCCAAGACGCTTTAGTCTGTGTTTCCACAGGCACCACAGTAGACAAAATAGACAGGTTACGGTTTATTGACACACCCTCGTTTTACGTCCGGTCCCAAGAAGAAATGACGGCTTTGTTCGCCGATATCCCCGAGGCTATATCCAACACCCAGCTTGTGGCTGACAAATGTGAACTTGAGATTACCTTAGGCAAATGGTTTTTCCCCAAGCCACAACTCCCCAAAGGGGTTAGCGAAGAGGACCAACTCCGTTCTGAAGTGAAACGTCTTGCTCCAGACAGAACTCAATTGACTCCAGAAGTGCAAGAACGCATCAAGTTTGAACTGGATATTATTTGCAGCAAGGGGTACGCCGGATATTTTCTCATCATGGCCGAGTTTGCCCAGTGGACTCGCAACCGCAAAATTATTACCAACACCAGAGGTTCAGCTGCCGGGTCAATTGTGTCATACATTTTAGGTATCACCACTGTTGACCCCATTGAGTACTATTTGCCTTTCGAGCGGTTCCTCAACCCTTACCGTCCTTCACCCCCTGACATTGACTTGGATATCGCCGATAACCGCCGCCAGGAAATGATAGAGTTTATCACTGACCGTTTTGGTAAAGACAAAGTAGCCCAAATCTGCACCTTTGGACGCATGATGGCCAGAGCCTCAGTCAAGGATATTGCCCGAGTTTTAGGCTACGACTATAGTTTCGGCGACCAACTGGCCAAACTTATTCCTGAAGGTTCTCAGGGGTTTCCTATGTCAATAAATCGAGCCCTAGAAGAGAGTCCAGAACTAAAATCTCGTTACCAAAATGACAAAGACGCCAAAAAGGTTATTGATTTAGCCAAAAAAGCCGAGCGCAACGCCCGTCACATTTCTGTCCACGCCGCCGCAGTGGTCGTGGCTCCGGACAAACTCACCAAATTCACGCCTCTTCAAAAAGAAACCAAAGGCGAAAAAATCATCACTCAGTACGAGATGCATGCTGCAGAAGACGTCGGCTTAATCAAATTCGATATCTTAGGAATTACTCAGTTATCTATCATGAACTCAGCTTTGGATATTATCGAGGAAGTTCATGGAAACCGCCTGGATTTGGACACAATCCCTCTTGATGATGCTAAAACTTTTGAACTTTTGGGTCGAGGGGAAACTCACGGAGTTTTTCAGTTGGGGGGCAGCGGCATGACCAAATGGCTCATTGACCTCAAAGCCACTCGCGTCGAAGACCTCATGGCTATGATTGCTCTTTTCCGCCCCGGTCCTATGGCTAATATTCCAGAATACATCGCTCGCAAAAAAGGTGAAAAGCCAATTAAATATACCCATCCCAAGATGGAAAAATTTCTAGAATCATCTTTTGGAATTTTAGTTTATCAAGACGATTTGCTATTTACTGCTCTTGAAGTTGCTGGGTACAACTGGGAAGAAGTCGATAAATTCCGCAAGGCTGTAGGTAAAAAAATTCCCGAGGAAATGGCTAAGCAACACATTAAGTTCGTGGAAGGCTGCCAGACACATAGCAACATGACCCAAACCGAAGCCGAAAATCTCTGGAAACTCTTCGAACCCTTCCAAGGCTACGGATTTAACAAGGCCCATGCCGCCAGCTACGGCATGGTGTCTTACCATAGCGCCTATATTAAAGCCAACTACACCGTAGAGTTCATGACCGCGCTGTTAACAGCCGACTCTAGTGACTCAGATAAAATTATCGCCGGCATTGAAGAATGTCGCCGCATGGGTATCATGGTGTTACCTCCGGATATCAACTCCTCCCAAAGCGGCTTCACCATCGAACCCAACCCAGATTCTCTCAACCAACAAGCCATCCGCTTTGGTCTAACCGCCATCAAAAATGTCGGTGCAGCCGCCGTCGAGTCAATCATTACCGAGCGAGCCAATGGGCCATTTACCAACTTAGCTAATTTTATTTTCCGTATTGATAACCGCAGAGTTAACAAAAAAGTTCTCGAAAGTTTAATCAAAGTCGGTGCATTAGACCAGTTTGGCAATCGCGCCGCCATGCTTCAGTCTGCTGACGAACTCAAAGGTGCCGCCGACAAGCTAGCCAAATCAACAGTCCTCAATCAATCCAGTCTATTTGAGGTAGACTCAACGCCCGACCATAGCTCATTTGCCTTGCCGCCTGTTGATGATTTATCTCTTGATGCCAAACTTAATATGGAAAAAGAATTGCTGGGATTTTATCTCACTGACAATCCGGTAGCCCGCAAACTTTCTACAATTAAAGCAGCCGTCAATCATCAAATAGGTGAACTCAGCACCAGCAAACACTACAATCAAACTGTCAAAGTCGGCGGCTACATCAAACAAGTCCGCCAGGTCACTACCAAAAAGAACTCCAAACAGATGGCCTTTGCTACTTTAGTAGATGAAACAGGGCAAATCGACATTGTAGTTTTCCCTAAAATTTTCGAACAAACTAAAGACTGTTGGGTACCTGACCAAATGCTTGTTGTCGAGGGCACTCTAGACTACAAAGAAGACGAACTAAGTATTTTGGCTGACAGA
This sequence comes from uncultured Gammaproteobacteria bacterium, assembly GCA_964464795.1. Classification (GTDB taxonomy): domain Bacteria; phylum Patescibacteriota; class Microgenomatia; order CAYXHB01; family CAYXHB01; genus CAYXHB01. The sequence goes on along the minus strand of CAYXHB010000007.1, from coordinate 13,793 downwards.
ATCACCTTAGTCACATCTACTCAGCATGAAATCAGTTTGGATTCAGACTCCCACACAATTCTCATCCCTCGCAAAACTACCCAACAGCAACTTCTAAAAATCAACACCTTACTCAAAGATAGCCCTGGAAACCAAACTTTAACGCTACTATTCGAAAATGGTGGACCTCATCCAAAGGTCATGACATTGCCCTTCAAAGTTAACTTCGACTTGGAAGTCAAAAACACACTACACAACATCCTCAAAAATCCATATAACTAAGCAGTTCCCATTTTCAATATTTTGAATTAAAGTAAACAACAATGAATCACAAAAAACCCAGATTTATTTTTACAATTGGTGGAGTACTATCCGGAGTCGGCAAAGGCGTTGTCAGTGCGTCACTCGGCATGCTCCTCAAAAATCGAGGATACAAAGTCGCTGCCGTCAAAATAGACCCCTATATATCCATCGACGCTGGCACAATGCGTCCGGCTGAACATGGAGAAGTTTTCGTCACCGCAGACGGCGGCGAAATAGACCAGGATTTAGGCACTTACGAAAGGTTTCTCAATCAACCTTTTAGCAAAAAAAACAATATCACCACCGGCAAAGTCTACCAGGCAATTATTGACAAAGAACGTTCTTTTTTCTACCAAGGTCGTGACGCCCAGTTTATTCCTGATGTAATTGATCAAGTCAAAGAAATGATTTTAGAGCCTATTACAGACGAAGATTTTGTAATCGTAGAAATCGGCGGCACAACCGGTGACACTGAGAACTTGGGTTTCCTGTACGCCGCCCGCGAGCTAGCCAATGAATATCCTTGTCAGTATATTCTAGTTTCTTATGTACCTTACCTCAAAAACGTGGGCGAACTAAAGACCAAACCTACCCAACACGCCGTCACGGCTCTGCGCGCCACTGGCATTACCCCTGACTTTATTATCACCCGCAACGAAATCCCTCTGGACACCCCTCGGCGCGAGAATATCGCCAAACGCTGTTTTATCCCCAGCTCTCATGTTATCGATAACCCCGATGTAGACACGATTTACAAAGTGCCTTTGACATTAGAAAAGGCTAACTTACCCAACCTTATTTTAGAGGATTTTAACCTTAAGTCCCGCAAACCTAATTTACAGCCCTGGCGCAAATTCATCAGTAACTTACAGTCATCCTCACACCTTGTGAACATCGGCCTGGTCGGTAAATACGTCCGCCACGGTACCACTGAGCATAATGATGTGTATATTTCAGTTGTCGAGGCTCTCAAGCATGCCGCCGGTCATCTCAATCTCAAGCCCAATATTATTACCATTAACTCAGAAGAAATCGAAAAGCATGAGGGTAAAGTTTTGGACAAATTAAATCTAGACGCCATTATCGTACCGCAAGGCTGGGGTAATCGGGGAACCGAAGGGAAAATTTTTTCCGCCAATTACGCGCGCGAACAAAAAATCCCTTACTTAGGTTTATGTTTTGGCATGCAGTTGGCCGTAATTGCCTTTGCCCGCCATGTAGTCGGATTAAAACGAGCCAACTCTGAAGAAATTAATCCTAAAACCCCGCATCCTATCATTCACATTATGCCGGATCAAAAAAAGTATTTAGCCCAAAACCAATACGGAGGCACCATCAGACTAGGGCAGTGGCCTTGCCTACTTTCGTCTTCAAGTCTCGTAGCTAAACAGTATCGCCAGGCCGCATCGACCTATGAATATGACTACTTCAAAGTATCCAAAGGTGATTTCATAGTTCAGGAGCGTCACCGCCACCGCTACGAATTTAACAATACCTATAGAGACCAACTTACCCAAGCTGGTCTCGTAATTTCCGGAGTTTCCCCTGATGGGCAACTCGTAGAAATGATTGAACTGCCTCAATCAGTCCATCCTTATTACGTGGCCACGCAAGCCCATCCTGAGTATCAATCCCGTATTAATTCTCCCCATCCGCTATTCCTAGGCTTACTCAAAGCCGCATCCAAAGCCAAAAAGCAAACTTAGTTGCCGTTCACTTACCACCATATTATGTCAAAGCAACAATTTTACGCGTCACTGCAAAGAGAAGTTGCCCGTATTGACGACGCCGTCGTGTCCAAGCGGTTTGAGCATCTAATTGAAGGTTTTACTAATGACCCCTCACCTCGAGCCATTATTAACGGCCGCAAAATGCGTATTTTTAACTCCAATGATTATTTGGGGTTACGTCACCACCAGGATTTGAAACAGGCCGAACACCAAGCCTCAAATCAATTTGGAACAGGTCCAGGAGCAGTACGGTTTATCTCAGGATCGATGGCAATTCATCGCCAACTAGAGCGCAAACTAGCCCAATTTCACTCTCGGGATGACGCGATCGTATTTTCATCGGCATTCGCTGCTAATTTGGCAGTGATTTTTAGCTTAATCAAAGGCCAAAGCAAAGACTCACTAATGAGTAACAACCCACTTGTGGTCAACGATGAACTCAACCACCGCAGCATTATAGACGGGGTACGGTTAGCCAACTTAGACAGCTCAAATAAGTTAATTTTTCCACATTTGGATATCAATGCTCTTGATAGATTACTTGAAGAAAACTCAGAAAAATTTGGCCGTGCCATAGTGATTACTGACGGAGTCTTTAGTATGCTGGGAGAATATCAAGATTTGCGAGCGATGCGTCGGGTTTTGGACGCTCATGATGGCAAATTCAAAGAAGGGGTGTTATTGATCGTAGATGATTGTCATGGAGTGGGTGCCTTCGGAACCACAGGGCGCGGGACGGAAGAGATATGTGACGCTAATGCTGATGTTCTGGTAGGCACATTGGGTAAAGGTTTAGGAGCTGACGGGGGATACGTCGTAGCCAATCAAGTAGTGATTGACTACCTGAGGGAATCAGCGGCGACGTATATTTACTCCAACTCCATTGCTCCGGGATGCGCTGCTGCGGCATCAGAAGCTTTGGATATCATTAATTCAGAAGCCGGAATAAAACTGATTAGAAAACTGACGGATAATGTAACTCTATTTAAAGACTTGCTGCACAAAGCAGGGTTCCAGCTGGCAGCAGAATCAATGCATCCAATCCAGGCAGTATTGATTGGGGACGCTGGAAAAACACGTGCTTTGACGCGAGGCATGTACGAACAGGGGTTTTTGATAACCAACATCAATTATCCAGTGGTGCCCAAAGGGAGGGACGAAATCCGGGTGCAACTCTGCGCGGTACATACAGAAGAGGATATCATTGAATTTGTGAAAGCAATGACGCAAGAGGGACATAAATTGGGAATTGTGTAGTCAAAATAAATTAACATGTTAATTTAAGATTTTCAGACGCCCAGACTGCAACTCCAGATTTTAGTACTTCTCTTGAAGAGCCTTTGCTTATTTACCCAATAATTGCTAAAATACATGGGTAATTTTATTTTATGGCTATCTACACAACTTGGAACCAAACCAAACTTTCTATTGGCGACACCATCTCAGTCCATCAGAAACTCATTGAAACTGATGCAGATGGTAATACCAAGGAAAGAATCCAAATCTTTGAAGGAACCTTAATTGCTATCAAAGGCAAACAAGAGAATAAAACCATCACGGTTCGCAAAACCGGAGCTAATTATATTGGTGTAGAAAGAATCTGGCCTTTGGCTTCTCCTTGGATCAAAGAAATTGCCGTCAAAAATCCCGGCTCAGTCAAACGCGCCAAGATTTACTATGTTCGTGAACAATCACGTAAACAGCTACGCAAACTTATCCTCAAAAAAAGTCAATAACGATAGTGACCAAAAGTCCTCTGCCACTAGGTACCCTTGCTGAAGATTACGCCTGTAAACAGTTACAGCAAAAAGGCTATCGCCTAATTTCTCGAAACTATCGCTGTCGATATGGGGAAATAGATATTATTGCCGTTGACAAGGAAACTCTGGTTTTCGTTGAAGTTAAGGCTCGTTCTGGATTTCGCTATGGCACCCCTCTGGAAGCCGTTTCCCTTAAAAAAATAGTCAAAATATCCCAAGTCGGCGAACATTTTGCCATTAACTCCCAACAACTTCTTCCGCAAGCTCACAGAATTGACGTTGCTGCCATAATGCTAGTTAACAATCAACTAGTCATGAATTTGTTTGTTGGCGTTGACAAATAATTAGCCTTTCCACTTCCGAGTATTTTTAATTTTACTCAGTAAATTAAACTTGAACCTATTGCATAAGTCTTTTTTTCGATATAATACGCCCACATCTCCCATTCTTTGCGTTAGCCGTTAGATTTCTGTTTTATGAAAAGAATTTTTATTATTGCCTATACTAGCAAAAGTGGCCTTGCCAACTCAGTGCACAAAATCAGCAAAATTCAGTCACGACTGGCCAAAAAATCATTTGAAGTCAACCATGCCTTGTACACATCAGGGTTAGAGCAAGATACTCCTGGAGTCGTCAACCTCAAACATAATTCTCAGTCGCTATCCCGCGCTCTCACCCACGCTTTCCATAACCCTTGGCCAGCAGATTACTACATTTATCTAAATTTCGACCTAAAGCCCCAAGAAAACGAAGTTTTGCGTGTTCTTGAGGCCGTCACTAGCAAATACTGCCACTGCGCTTTTGGTTCGGCTTTGATTGGCAAAACTGACTCGCGGAGTCATGTTTTTGACTACGTTTTCAGTCGCTTGGTCCAAGCCATACACCCCAATCTCAAATTCGTTGACACGCAAACAGCCATCATAACCCTTGACCAATCCTCTGTTCTCGCCATCCGAAGTCAAATATCACGTGTCCCGGCACACTCAATCATCACTGAGATATTAACCAAACTTAACAGATTTGGACTCTCGTCCTCGGCCATTCCTGTGACCGTTAACATTCCCTCACCCTCTATCAAAGACTACATCTCCAATGTCTATCACGCCTTCAAAAACCGCAACTGGAAACCCACCAAACAAATTCACACTAAACTAAGTCGCACCCATCTTAACCACCTCCTTACTGACTAACTCCCTATTCAGTTGCCTCAGGAGCAACCATAGGAGCCTGCTCAACCCACATCTCTTGGTCTGAACTCACAATCCTCCCTAATTCACTACTCCATTCATAGACATTCACCATCTTGTCCTGCCTCACATGCCGACTATTCAAGTTTGAAAACCTCAAAATCACAATAGGCTCTGCATTCGCATCACTATAATAACTCACCCTACCAGCCAAGTTATCATCAATCCCTAGGTTCGTATGGTTCTTCTCATTCGTACTCACCAACCCCACTTCAAGACCGTCCAGCACCACGGCCAAGGCACTAGCGTTTTGCTGTATGGCTCTATCTTCACCTAATGGATTCTCGGTTTCCAGAAACCAAATTCCATCTTTCAATGTCATAGCTACAGTTTCGTCTTCCCTATCTATCACTATTCTTCTCACATCGTCCCCATTTCCTGGCATGTCAAACATTACTTGCCCTGTATTTGTGCTACTCTGTCTATTCATAAATTGATTTTGCCCATACCAAAAGAGCCCCGCTACTATCAATATCCAAAGCATTATTTTCAAACTACGGTTATTCATATACTAGAGTTCATACTTTCTTTGTGCTAACTTTTTCCGCCTCCTCAGCCAATAGGCGCCACCGACAGCTACAGCCACAGGCACTCCAACGATGTTGCCATACTGAGCCGCCATCAACTGCTGGGCTGATTTAACTTGCAATATCGCTGGTGAAAAATCTTTCCTGGCTACCATTTGTTCTCCATCCCCAAGCGTCAACCAGTCAACTAGATTACTCAAGAAAGCTACATTGGCGGTCTTATACTGAGCGAACATGTCCGTCACTAATTCAGAATCTCCTACCACTACTACTTTAGATGTTGGCTTTTCACCGGCTACAGCCAGTGTGTATTCTTTACCACCGCCTACTTGTGGTGCTTGCTCAGGCTGAATAGTAAAGGTATCAACCATCGCCCCGCCGTCTCTCCCAGTGGTGAGTAAGGTCACGATATTCACATTTTCCCGTGGCATGATTTCAATACTGCTGGCCCACCCTACAGTTACAACTCCTACCCCGCCAATGGGACTAAAATCCTTGTTCGTAACTGAGTTAATCCAAAACGGATAGGGTAACAAATACCGCAAAGGTCCAGATTCAAGCGGAACCGGCTCGTTATTCTCCACGTCATATACCAAGTCTGCATTGATACTGATTCCATACTCAGACAAGGCCTCCTCCCACCCAGAAGTTACAGGAGAACCAATGCCAAGTTGATAATTTGGCTGTATTCTATCCAGCAAAAACATAGCTCGTCCGCCATCAGCCAAATATTCACTCATAGCTGCACTTGCCGTAGCCGTGGGCGCTTCAGTTGTTCCTATCACCAGCAAAGCACTATAGTCCTGCAGATTTGCGTTGTCCTCCGACATATTTACGTCCTCCAGCGTGTATTCAGTCTCTAGAGTTTGAGCCCAAAGACTGTAATCAGTATATCTAGTTTTTTCCCCGTTTCCCCCCACAAGCCCAATTGTTTTTGGCTCGCTACTTACCAGTTTCCTGATTCTACGAGTAATTTCATATTCCAAATTTCCCGCATCAGATACAAACTGCACAGCCTCTTTTTTCCCTCCATAAGCCACCGCTACACCCAAATATCCAGCCTGGAGTTCCAACCGCCCACTAGAGATACTATTGAAATTAACTTGCCTTACGCCGTCCTCAGCCGCCCTTTGTGCCAGGGTCGGGTCAGACTCCGGATACAACACGCTCAACCTTACGTTACCTTGTCCATACCTCACATAGTCATCCAACAGGTCTTTGGTAAACCGTGCCGTCAGCTGAGTTTGACCAGCAGGCAACTGTCTGGATGTATAGAGGGTAATATTGACTACATCATCCAAATTACTCAAGGTTGTCTTCGTACCGACCGACAAGCTGTATAGGCCACCACGAGACAAGTCCAGTCTCCATGGCCAGGCGTCCAAAACCTGGTTGATAATCACGCCCGCTACAGCAAACATTACTGCCCCCAGATATAGATTCCGTCTACGCAGTTTATTCTCAGTTGTCTTTGGTTCCATCAACTTTACAGTCGCTAACCCTAGAGCCAATAGTCCAAACACAGCAAAAAACACGATATCACGGACAAAAATCACCCCTCGCGTCATCTGCGTCAAGTGAGTGATTACCCCCAATTGTGTCAACACACTGCCCACAGTTCCCGGTACTGTCACCAACACAAAATCAAGGCCTATCAAAGTCCACACAAAAATCAACGCTGCGCTCACCAAAAAACTGCTAATTACATTACTTGTCCAGGCAGATACTAATAACCCCAAGGCAATCGCCGCTCCTCCGGATAACCAAGCTCCCAAATACCCGCCCATCGCCTGACCCCAATCAAACTCAGACAAATTTCCGACTGTTAGAGGTAGAGACATGGTCACAAGCAGCAATAGTGTCAAAAATCCCCAAGCACCGAAAAACTTCCCTGCCACCACTTGCCATTCTTTCACCGGATGAGCCAATAGCAAATCCAGCGTCTGTCTACGCTTCTCCTCGGCAAAGGCCCTCATGGTCAAAGCACTAGCCAACAGCATCAAAAACCATGGCCACAAATTAAAGAAATCCCGCATCGTCGCTTCCCCATTAAACAACGTCGTCTGCCAAAATAAAAAGTAACTTGGCAACAGATAAGCCACTGCTACCACGTAAGCAGTGGGGGAGTTCAAAAAAGTCATGAACTCGCGTTTGGTAATAGTCAAAACAGCTTTCATATATTTTCAAGTCGTCAGTTGGGTAAAGACATCCTCAAGAGCCACTTGCTTACGTACCAACTCATACAATTTCCATTTCTTCTCGGCCGCGGTCCGAAACACATCCACCCGCAAGTCCATATCCGGATTACTGGTAATGATATACCGGCTCCCAGGCCCATCTTCTTCTATTTCGCTTACTTCCTTCACTCCTGAGATTTTTTTCAATCCGCCCAAAACTCTTGCGCCTTCAATCACCACTTCAATCACCTGTCCACCACCGGCGGCCTTTCCCAGACTCTCTGGAGTCCCATCAGCCACGATAGTTCCCTGATGCATAATCATCACCCTACTGCACATTTTCGAAATTTCTGACAATACATGTGAACTGATAATCACGGTTCGTTTTTTACCCAAGTCTTTAATCAGATTATGAATATCATGCCTCTGGTTAGGGTCCAAACCTTCCGTCGGTTCATCCAAAATCAAAATCTTCGGCTGCCCCAATATCGCTTGTGCCAGCCCGACTCTTTGCCGATATCCTTTGGACAGCTCCATAATCGGTCGGTAGTAAACGTCTGCAAGGCCGCTTTTCCTCACCGCGTCTTTAATCTCGTCTTTCCGCAAGGTCTGATATTTAATCTGAGACCAGAAGCTCAACCATTCCTCAACCGTCATTTCTTCATACAAAGGATTGTTTTCCGGCAAAAATCCCAAGTCATGCTTAATCCCATCATTCTCAACTGGGTCCACGCCTTCAATCTTCACGCTACCGCTACTGGCCGGCAGTAGGCCGCTCATCGTCCGCAAGGTAGTAGTTTTACCAGCCCCATTAGGCCCCAACAAACCCACTACTTCACCGGTTCCAATCTTAAAATTCAAATTATTAAGGACTTGCAGACTGCCAAATTTCTTTGATACTTGATTAAACTCAATCATATTTTCGTACCTATTGATATCGTATTCAACTACTACTCGTCAAGACTCGATTTACAAAAATTTATAATTTTCATTTTCAATCTATATTATTGGCCCTTCACCTGCGATCAAGATTTCATTTGCTTCATACAAAGCCGCGTCAACATCATGAGCATTCAAATCAACCAAACTATTCCTGTTTATGTTCACAAATTGCTTGAGAGTCACAATTCCCCGTTCCACAAGTGCCGTCACTAAGTGGCTTTTGGTTCTTTTCAGAACAGTCACCGGATACAGACTGTATTTATCAATCAACATGCTCAAGCTCGATTTCTCCGGATAATTCCAACTCATGACGTTCATCTGTTTGCACAGAGCATAAGTCATTGCATCATCGGTTAACTTAGTATTGGTAATCAGCCAATAGTTATTCATTTGCTTGCCTTGCAACCCGTAACGAGGCCACGCACTCTTGATGTCCTGACTCCGTGCCCATACATACAGGGCTATCTTGATATCAGACTTGGTTCCAAATGAATTGTGAAACTTGCACTCAGCCAAATCCACTTTTTCCTCAGATACCGCCATTACGTCAACCTCATGAGTCACGCACTCTCCCCGCACAATCACTCCTTGTGACGCCCTCAATCCCATAGCTTCAAAAATTTGCCCTACAAACTCCTCAAACGGATATCCACTCGGACCGAGTTTCATAATGCTCTCACGGGCAGAGTAGCGAGCTTCATTGTAATGTCCGTATCTGCTCAAATTCTTTTTTACCATTTTTCTAATCTCATCAGTGCTGGTCATTTGCGGAAGTTTCTGATTGATTTCTTGGGCCAAATCCCCAGCGTAGCGTGCATCAACTTCAGACCTTCTCATCGACCGTTTCAACTTTTCCATCGAAAACGGCTCCACTCTCCCATCAGCTTTAATTACAGTTTGGGCAATCATACTTCTAGTCTGCCAACTTTATCGCCAAAAAGCCACTCCCGGATTTTCCAAACTCCTGTAAATGCTCAAGGGACGACAACAGAATATTAAATGCACCTGTTATCGTCATTGCGAAAGCACAAATTATCAACTTTCTTTCTAAATCAATTTGTGCATGTGCCTGTCCGACTGCTGGCGGGGCAATCTGGTTTGGGTTAAAGCGTGATTGACGACCATCGTCAACTCCGGCAACTCTTACAAACTCCTATATTGCATACACAATATGCCAAGAGTATAATTCATTTTTGTTGTTAATTTATGAACTACGAACAGATACAATCCAGCTTCAACCAAACATTTGCCGACGATTATCATTTCGTGGGTCATCCTGAGTTGGCGCCAGTTAGCCCCTTCGAGCCAAATATTGAACGAAGGTATAACTTAACCCATCTCCCTTCGAAACAAGAGTGGTATTCAAGAATGGGGGGAATCAAAAAAATTATGCTCGCCTGCATGGACCAGGATGTCAGTCCACGCATTTACCGATACGAAGACCGTGCAGTTATTACAATGGCTGGAGGAATTGTCCAAGAGGAAGATAGTGATCGAGAAAAAGTATTGCAAGATTTAATCGGATTACTCTCCTATGACATATCTGCAGGTAGATATGAAAAGTTAGAAAAAATTTCAGTCAGCGGCCACAATAACACCTGTGGTTACGTAGGGGTAGCAGTCGGCGAGAAACTTCCCAACTTGCTGGGGTGTAATCCCCGTGCCGAGCAGGAAACAGAATGCATGCAAAGATTAATTGCCAACGGAGCCAAAAGGATACTTGCTCCTCTCTTCGAGAGTGTTTCAGAGCAAATCAAAATCAATGTTGGCATTTTCGACACCTGCCGGTCAGATAACGATCAACCTTCGTCATTCATTAAGTTCGATCACACTCAGGTTCAGCCACTTGGCATTTCCGATCTACGCTCCCTTAGAGCCGCCTCTCAACCTCAAGCCACTGCTTAATTTCTTCTCTCGCATAGAGTAAAATATACTCAACTTTTCAATCAGTTAGGTATTCTTGATTGAAAATTGTATCTAGCCGGGGTGGTGAAATGGCAGACACGCAGGACTTAAAATCCTGTGCCCCTAAGGCGTGCGGGTTCGATCCCCGCCCCCGGCACACGCTTCCTCAAATCAAAATTCATCAGTGGTTGAGTTTAAATAACAAAAGTGTTAAACATAATCCCTAATGGCTTCTTCACTAGAACAAACCGCCCGCACCGCCCGAAAACACAATCCTTGGCAATCCCCTTACCTAACTCAAGGAGATGATAGAAATCAAGAATCAGCAGCCCGTGGATTAATCAGGCCGCTGGTGACAGATATGGACTCGCCAATCTACTGTCCTACCGACAGACTGGATTCAGCAACAGCGGGTCTGATTGCCGCTCGCTTCTCCCGCTCGCCGCTGACCATGACTCAGATGCTGTACCGAGAATTTAGACCGCCAGAAAATAAATCAAGCCACGCTTCAGTGGCTAACTATACCCAAGAATTCGCAAGGAGGGTTATTAACGAATATGGTGATGACTCAGTCCGTGAACTAGCCAGCACTCATATTTATTTCCACGGTGTTTCCCAAATAGCCGCCAAACTCCTCGAGCATTCCCGTATCAGTAATTCCCCTCTTGAGAAATCCACCCGCTACGTGTCTTTTGCCGACAAAAATTTCCGCGGTGACTATAATTTCTGGCGTGAACCGGAGCTAATGTATTCACCTTACCGCAACCTTTATTTGAATACTACCCGTCAGGCCTTCGACACTTATGCTTCGGTTCTACCCAAATTAGACAACTACTTTCGTACGACTCAACCAATCGAGAATCAGTTTTTCCAGGACGGAAAAACTGACAAAAAAGTCAAATACTCAGAATTGTCCTCCCGAGGTACCAAAATTGCCCGCCGCGCCTACGAGCAGTCAATCAAAGCCCAAGCCATGGATGTTGCCAGAAGTTTGCTGCCAGCCTCAGCCCTTACCAATTTAGGCCTGCATGGCAACACCCGCGCTCTTTCTTACCTGATGACCAAACTCATGGCCTCACCTTTCGCCGAAGGTCAAATGATTGCTTACGAAGCGACCACGCAGCTGCGCCAAACACTTATCCCAGAATTCTGGTCTGACATCGATAATCATCACGGCCAATCCCAAGTTCAATTCCTCCACAATCAATCACAACAACTCTCCGGCTTAGCAACTGACATTCTTCGGGATATAGAACCACAAACCTCGCCTGACGTGGAATTAGTGGAATGCAACGACCCCGAACTTCTTATAGCAGCCGGATGCCTGTACCCGTACTCCAATCTACCCTTTTCCGAAATCATAGAAATTCTGAGTCATCAACCTGACCAAATTATCCCAATCTTACAAACGGCCATTGCTAACCGTACCAACCGCCGCCACAAACCTCCCCGCGCCTACGAACTTGTACCCGGGAACCTAACCTTTGACTTCTTGGCTGACTTTGGCGCTTTCCGTGACTTACAACGTCACCGAATAGGCACTCTCGAGCACCAGGCCTATACTGCGGAACACGGATATACAATTTCCCCGGTTTTTGAAGAAGTAGGTCTACTCCCTCAAGTCCAGCAAACATTTGATGCCATGGGTGAGGCTCACCAGCGGGTTAAATCAGAGCATCCTAGCTCTAGTCAGTACTTAACTATGTTAGGTCACAATATGCGTTGGTATTTTTCCTCAAATTTGCGGGAAAACTTCTGGCTCACCGAACTGCGTACCACACCTCAGGCGCATCCGTCATATCGCTCACTAGCTCAGCAAATGCACCGCCTGGCCATTGCCCGCTATCCTTTCTTATCTGATTTAGACCCAAGTTCACAAACATTCGTCAATCTGGAGACAAGTGATAAGTTGGTTCGTCTGGACGCTGCAATGAAAACACTTACCCAAAACGAAGAGTAGAGTTTTCTACCGAGATTTTCTCCAAGCCAATTTCACAAGCGAAACTGTTATAATTGCACACATCGGGGAGTAGCTCAGTTGGTAGAGCGCGCGCTTTGGGAGCGTGAGGCCGCAGGTTCAAGTCCTGTCTCCCCGACCAGACATGCCAGTGGTGCTTTCAGCATCACGAATAGCTCTATATATAGGGTGTAAAGTGTGGTTCAATGTCCCATTATAGTACTAAGCCATTCTGGGAGGGAAGATTGAACCAAGGAGGACTCTAATCTGGGCAAGACTCGATTCAATCAAGGTACTACTATTCACCGTATCGAAAATAAGATTGTTGGAAACAACTTAGATTTAGAAGATGTAAAGATGATTTTTGAAAAAGGATTCTTGAAGTTTTTTGGTCATAACACAAAATTGTTGCTAAACAATAAGAGGGGGTAACTACTTAAAAAGATCAAGTGATCCACACCTAAAATCGGCGAACTTCTCCAGTCCATAACCAAACCCTTCCATTTCTCCCAGCAATCCCCTATCATTACCCCATGCAATCCTCCCTCGGCCACATCCAACTCAACATAGACTTAACCAACCTGGACTTCTACAAGCAGCTTATGGCCCAACTTGGCTGGTCAGTGATTGTGGAATTCCCCGAAGGGGTTGGCTACACTAGCGGTAACGGCGGCGACCTATGGTTTATCCGCAGCCCCAAGTCCGAACTTTCAGACTTCGACAACCGCGGCGTCAACCACATTGGCATAAAAGCAAACTCAATCGCCGACGTGGATACCATGGTCGAGTTCATCCGCGAACAGGGACTTGAACCACTATTCGAAACACCTCGCCACCGGCCTGACTTTGCCCACAGCGAAAGTGACACTTATTACCAGGTTATGTTCAAGACAGCTGATAATATCCTGTTTGAAATTGTCTACACCGGCCCCAAGGATTAAAAACTCCCAAGTTCTTTTCTGCCCCTGCTTGAGTTAAAATACACTCTGTTTATGAAAACAGAAGTCCAGGTAGGAGATAGGCTTTATCATAATACGGCTAACCCTTGTGAGCAGTTCACTCACGAACGGGAAAACATCGTCTACTTCGGTCTTGACCCCGAAAGTATTCAATACGTTGGCGGCTCTGGATTTACCCAGGTTTTTGAAGTTATTGCTCAGTTGGGAACTATGCGCGATTATCACAGTAGAGAAGGGTGGGGGATTGACCAAAACGGTTGGGTTTCCATCCCCAGTGGTATCGCGTCAGAGTGTTTGAAGTTAATCC
>CAYXHB010000006.1:20858-25913 GCA_964464795.1 uncultured Gammaproteobacteria bacterium | reverse complement strand
GACCCCTCACGCATATACGAAACTCCCTTGCACCCAAGTTCATAAGCCAAGGTATACAGTTTCTTCACATCCTCCACGCTATGACTCTCCGGCGCGTTCACAGTCTTACTTATCGACGAGTCAGTGTACTTCTGAATAAGTGCCTGAATTTTGACATGCTCCTCAGGTGTCAAATCGTCCGCCACAGTGAAATAGTCAGGAATACTTTCAGTCCCGTTTTCATCTATCCATTTCTGATATAACGGATGATACATCGTCCTCATTCCCAATCTATCTTTTTGAGTGTAAGAAAAAGAAAACACCGGCTCAATCCCGCTTGAAACTCCAGCCAACAGAGAAATTTTCCCAGTTGGGGCTTGGGTCAGCAGCAAGGCATTTCTAACTCCCTGCTTACGAATTTTCTCACGAATTACATCCGACATTGTCTTCATAAACCCGCTCCTCAGATACTTATCCGCGTCAAACATCGCAAAAGCCCCTTTTTCCTGCGCCAAATCAGCCGACGTCTCATAAGCGGTGTCCCGCATTAATGTATAAATTTTCTCTACAATCTTCATTGATTCCTCAGACCCATAGCGAACTTTCATCTTGATTAACGCATCCGCCAATCCGGTTGTCCCCAACCCCGTCCGCCGCTCCCGCTTCTGAGTTTGCTCAATCTCCTTATACAAATACCGCTCTGCGTCAACCGCGTTATCCAAGAATCTCACCCCCACCGCCGTCACTTCCCGTAGTGCTTCGTAGTCAAACTCTCCCGTCCCCTCATCTACAAATGCCGCCAAGTTCACACTGCTCAAGTTACACACTCCCCACGCCGGCAACCCCTGTTCTCCGCAGGGATTAGTCGCGATGTTTTTCTCGAAATACCAAGTATTATTCATGGTGTTATATCTATCCAAAAACACCACTCCAGGCTCAGCACTAGCCCAAGCAGAGTTACAAATCAAATCCCACAACTCCCGTGCCTTGATTGTTTTGTACACTTTCACTCCGTATCCTTTATCTCGCCAGTCTTCCATATCTCCTTTCCACTCCGCCTTGTAATGCTCATCCTCAGTATCAGGAAACACCAACTCCCAGTCCGCGTTCTGTTCAACGGCCACCATAAACTTATCTGATACACACACACTCAAGTTAGCTCCCAATATTTTATTCTGGTCCCGCTTAACAGTAATAAACTCCTCAATATCAGGATGCCAATCCCACAACATAATCATCAGCGCCCCGCGTCTTGTCCCCCCCTGTTGGATTACATCATGCGCAGCTACCGAGTATAAGTTCGCCCAACTCACCGCTCCGCTGCTGGTACCGTTGACAGTCTTCACGTACGACCCTCGCGGCCGCAAAGTCGAGAGATTAAACCCCACTCCTCCGCCTCTGGCGCTAATCTCGGTCATATGCTCCAGAGTTTTAATAATCCCCTTACGCGAATCAGTGGGAGAAGGAATCACAAAACAATTAATCATCGTCGAATCCAACCCCGTCCCTGCCGGAGTTAAGAATCGCCCTGCCGGCAAAAACTTGAAACCATCCATCGCGCCAAAAAACTTCTCTTCCCACGCTTGTCGCAACTCCGGCGTTTTCTCCACTTGAGCCACTCCCCAAGCCACCCGCCGCCACATCTGCTCCACGAATTTCTCTCTTGGCTTTCCATCTTCATCCTTCATCGCGTATCTATCCAAAAATAGCTTCTGCCTAATCCCCTCCAACTCCGTCCCCTTATCCATCTGTACAAAATGTGCTTTACTCCGCCAGCTTTCATTCTCCACATGCGCTATCGGTTTGGATTGCTCCAAGTTCTGTCTAGCGCTAAAAATCTCTTTCTTCACCACTCCATTCCCGTTACCATTAACAAGCGGTCTGTCGCCTCGCGGGCCACGTCCCCGCCAGTTTCTGTTTCTGTAGGTTTGATTGGAATTCATGTTTTTTTGTAATTTTTGTAAAAATAAACAACTAACTTTTTACCCCAGTTCCTTATCAATAATTTCCCCAAAGTCAGCCAAGGTTTCAAATGCTAAATACACGCTGGCAAACCTCAGCCAAGCCACGCGGTCAACTTTTTTCAGTCTTCTCAAGACTGCCTGGCCAATCTTACGTGAAGGGATTTCCCGTAGATTCTTTTTCAAAAGTTCCCTCTCCACGCTGTAAACCAGGTTCTCAATTTCCTCCAAGGCCACCGGTCTTTTGTGAAAAGCTGACTTCACTCCGCGCAGCAACTTCTCACGGTCAAATTGTTCCCGGCGGTTATCTTTTTTCACCACTTGCAACACCGGGCCTTCAATCCGCTCATAAGTCGTGAACCGTTGCTTGCACGACAAGCAATCCCGCCGTCGTCGGATACAGTTACCCGCGTCCGACATCCGCGATTCAAGTACCGTGGTTTGATCCTGGTCACAAAAAGGACACTTCATAAAATGTTAGTTGTTCAGTTGTAAAAAATGCTTTGCTCTTTATGTATACAACCACCACTGCTAGTGGTGTCAAGAAGCAATCACCACCAAATATCCAAAATGGAAAACTATCTTACCTGAGCACTAATCAGCTCCACCAAATGTTCCTGACGCGCTACTCTGCCTTTCAGGTCATCAGGCGCGGCCATCCTCATGTCTTCCAAAACCTGCTCGTATTGCTTGACACTCCACACCAACTCCCCTTTCCAATTCCCGTCAACTTGTCCCCCTTTATCATAGGCTGACTGCAAATACCCCACTGCTCGTTCGGCAGCCGCCACCGACTCAGCAGCCTCGCCCTTGGCCATCAGCTCCCAGCTTCTTCGCAACCGTATCTGCCCCACTTTAAGAAGTCGCCTGGCCTGTTCGTGCTCGTCACGGCTACTCCGCCACCACCACCACTCACCAGCGGTAGATAAGTAATATGTCTGATTCCCCGTAAGTAAACCTTGTGGCAAATCTTCCACCACCTCTTCTGACAACATTCCCTGAACCCGCCCGCTAGTTGTCGGCATCACTGTTGATAAATGCATCCTCCGTAAAGTCATCCCCAAAACCCAAAATCCCACTAACAACCAAATCACCATCCACAACCATACCTTTGCCCGTCTGCCCATAAGGTTTTCAGTATACCATGCGACCTTGTACAATATGACCTAATGCGTACTACTGACAAAACCTCATCAGACACAAAAACAGTTTCCAGAATCAAATCTAACGCCAGATCCCAACGCCTTCGCTGGTGGCTGCGCATCGTCCTCAGTTTACTGGGCATCATTACCCTTATCGCCGTTATCATCTATTTACTCATCATCCGCGACCTTCCTTCACCTCACCGGCTCTCAACCTCGCAGTTCTCTGTCTCCACCAAAATTCTTGACCGTAACGGCCAATTGCTTTACGAAATCTACCAGGACCAAAACCGCACCCCCATCCAACTATCCGACATTCCAGACCACATCAAACAAGCCACTGTGGCCATTGAAGACCGGGATTTCTACTCCCACTCCGGACTTGATGTCACTGGCTTAGCCCGGGCAGTCGTTAACAATGTTAACTATCTTTTCTGCGAACTCCCTCTCATCTCCTGTCAGGTGAACTTACAAGGCGGCTCTACCATCACCCAACAACTAGTCAAGAATGCTCTCCTCACCCCAGACCGCACTTTCCAGCGCAAGCTGCGAGAACTGGTGCTTACTTTCTCTGTTGAATTTCTCTACTCCAAAGATGAAATCCTCGAAATGTACTTAAACCAAATCCCCTACGGGGGTACAGCCTACGGACTGGAAGCAGCCAGCCAGACATATTTCAAAAAGTCATCCCGTGATTTAACCCTAGCCGAAAGTGCCGTCTTGGCTGGATTGCCAGTAGCTCCAACCCGATACTCTCCTTTTGGCTCCAATCCTGAACGTTACAGAGAACGCCAGCAAGCCGTTCTCCGCCGCATGGTCGAAGACAACTACATTACCCAAGAACAAGCTGACGAAGCTTTGCAGCAAGAGTTGAACTTTGCCTCCATCGCCAACCTCATCCATGCACCTCACTTCGTCCTCTGGGTCAAAGAACTCCTGGTTGAACAATACGGTTCCCAAGCAGTCGAAACATCAGGCCTCCGGGTTAGAACTAGTCTTGACTTAGATTTACAAGAAGCCGCACAGGCCAGTTTGTCAGCCCAAATCTCTGACTTGGAGTCATCCAACGCCAGCAACGGCTCGGCTCTCATCACCAATCCTCTCACCGGAGAAATTCTGGCCATGGTTGGTTCCACCAACTACTTCAATGACGACATCACCGGCAAAGTCAACACAACCTTAAGTTATCGCCAGCCAGGTTCGTCTATCAAACCGCTCAACTACACTCTTGCCTTCTATACTCATAACTTAGGTCCCGGCAGCATCGTCAACGATGTCCGCACCTGTTTCCAAGAAATCGGTCGTCCTGCCTACTGCCCCCAAAACTACGACGGCTCCTTCCATGGCGCCACCTCAATCCGTCGTGCCTTGGCCTCATCATACAATATTCCGGCTGTCAAAATCCTGGCTCTCAACGGTGTGGAGGAGTTTATCAATTTCGCAAGACTCATGGGTATTACCGGCTGGGATGACCCCAGCCGTTATGGCTTATCGCTCACCTTGGGTGGAGGCGAGGTCCGTATGGTTGATATGGCTGTAGCCTATGGCACACTTGCTAACCTAGGTATCAAAGTTCCTCTTCATCCCATTTTGGAAATTACTGATTACCAGGGCAAAACCATCTACCAACTAAACTGTCAAACCCCAGACATCGAGTCACTTGTAGAATTCGACAGCGACGCCCTCTTCTCTCCAGGCTGCCAAGCCAGTCGTATCCTCCCACCAGGTCCCCCATATCTAACCACCCACATTCTCACCGACCAAAATGCCCGCTCCGGCACATTCGGCAGTCTGCTCAACATTCCCGGACGTCCGGATGTAGCAGTTAAAACCGGCACAACCAACGACCTACGGGATAACTGGACCATTGGCTACAGCCACACCCGCCTTACTGCCGTCTGGGTAGGCAACAACGACAACACCCCGATGTCCCGTATTGCATCCGGCACTACCGGAGCCGCGCCTATCTGGCG
>CAYXHB010000006.1:0-20848 GCA_964464795.1 uncultured Gammaproteobacteria bacterium | reverse complement strand
TGGCGTTCTCTCATGACTACGGCCCTCGTGGATGAACCCAGAATTCAACTCAATCCTCCAGAGGGTATTTTTGGCACTCAAATCTGCACTCTCACCGGCATGCTCCCCATAGACGACTGTCCAACCACGTTTGATTTCTTCCCTAAAGACGGCATTCCCTCAAGCGCCAGTTCAATCATGCGCCAATGGCCAATTGACACTACTATCGACTCCCCCAGCAGTCCCAATACCCCTGCCGAACAAATTCAAATGCAAGACAAACAAATTATCTTCGATGTTCTCGGCAGCCCTTTTTGCTTAGACTGTCCAATAGAAACCCAAAACCAGACCCTATCTTATCCTGTAAGACGAGAAGCCATGGAAAATCCTCCATCAGACTAGTATATTAATACTAACCCCATGCCCGTCCGTCGCCTTCCCTTCCATTCCAAACTTCCCTGGACCATTGCCATCCTCTGCCTAGTGATAACGATCTCTCTCATTTACGCCTTTGCGCCCTTTATTCCCTCCAATCCCACCTCAACCCCATCCATCGCTCTACCTTATCTCAATTCAAATTCAGTCAACTTATCCATCCAGCTTCCCAACCGCACTCTCCATCCCTACTCCACCCCCCATGACTACATTGACGACCGTCTTAGCGCACACGGGGAAAGAGACAATCAGACTCTCTACTTAGTACAACTCAAGGATTCCTCTTTGCCACACAACCTCTCCATTATCACCTCCTTTCCCACTCATACTTACCTGGTTAGGTCTAACCCAAACCAAATCAATCTGCTTGCCCAGGACGACAATATTAACTTCGTCACTTACTACGCCCCAGAATACAAACTCCACCCCGACCTCCTCAACAACCTCCCTCTCCAAGACACTCAAGACTCAATTGCCCTCACCATTACCCTAGACCCAGCCATCAACCAGGACGACTTAATCGCTCAGCTTCTCACTCTCGACTCAGAAGCACAAATCACTACTAACACCACCCGCCTGACCCTCCCCAGTTTCGACCTCACCATCCAAGCTAACACTCTGATTGACCTTGCCCGCCTTCCCCAAATCATCTGGATAGAACCGTCCGTCAGTTCGTAACCCCAATCCTCTATAATCCAAGGGACAATGAACAAATCTTTCCTGCGTGTCATTATCCCCCTATTTGCCTGTTTCGTCCTCCTGGCCTCCAGTTGGCTAATTTACCGCCAAGTTACTAAAAAGGAGAGTTTCCCTGACCCATTAGGTTCCCCTCCTGTCCAAATTACTCCTCAAGGCGCCAGCAACTACCAAGTCATCGGCTTCCTCCCTTACTGGCAACTTGCCAACCTGCCCTACATTCAGACATCCCTTCTTACCCACCTAGCCTACTTTGGCGTCGCCGTTGATGACCAAGGCCAAATCCAAACTCATCTTGATGACAACACTCGCGAACTAGGACTGCACCGAATCACCAATCCTCAAGTGCAACAACTCTTTGACCAAACCCGCTCACAGTCAGTCGCCAATCTCTTGGTCATCCGCGCCATGACCACCCAGTCAATTACCGCTGCGGTCAACAATCAACCTGCTCTCATCAGCCAGCTAGTAAAACTCCAACACACTCATAATTTTGACGGCTTCAATGTCGACTTCGAACCCACCTCACAAACAGATATTGAGCTTGCCAACCAAGTCACGGCCTTTGTTAGAGAGCTCAAACAAACCTGCCAATGCCACGTTTCCATTGACGTCTACGCTTCGGCTGGCGCTACTCCTCGCATCTGGCAACTTTCAGAACTTAGCCAGATTGTTGATGCCATTGTAGTCATGGGCTACGACTTCTTTCGCACCAACTCTCCCCAAGCCGGCCCCGTAGCTCCAGTCTACGGCAGTCCTGACCGTTGGCGTTACGACCTCAACTCCACCCTCAACCTCATCTACAATCAAGTCGCTCCCGAAAAAATAATCCTGGCTGTCCCCTGGTATGGTTATCAATGGCAAACCCTAAGCCAAACCCCTGCCTCCACATCTATTGCCGGCAGCGGCCGGTTGGCTACTTTTACCAGAGTGCATCAAATAATCTCCTCCTGCCAATCCCGAAACTTACAAAACTGTCAAATAGGATACGACTCTGACGCATTGAGCCCTTTTTTAATCTTTCAAGACTCAAGTGGCTGGCAACAAGTCTGGTACGACGACACAGTATCCTTGTCTCACAAATACCAACTTGTTCAAGACCGAGAGCTAGGCGGCATCGCTATCTGGGCTTTGGGGTACGAAGCGCCTCATCTGGAACTCTGGCAACAACTGTCTCATACCTTCTTCACTCAATAAAAATCTCGTCCTAATTCCCTCTTCCCAAATCGCAAATTCTGATGCTAATATGAGGCAGATTTTTAACAACATTTAATAAATTAAACTAGGACAGATAAACAATGCCTGCCATAAAAACAATTTCCGTCATCCAGCAAATTTTACAAAGGCTTGGGTGGCCATTTGTTTTTATTATCACTGTTTTTCTCAGCTGTTTTCTCCATCTCTACCAGTGGCTTATCCACGCATCTCTCCCTCGCCGCCTTCTCCGTTTCACGGCTTTGCTTTTACTCACACTTACAGTTGTAGTTCTTGCTCTTAGCACCGCGGTTTACTTTTACTTACTCAAAGACCTCCCTCATCCTCAAGTTCTCGCATCACTCAGACCTCCTCAAACCAGCCGCATTTTTGACCGTCACGGCCAGCTTCTATATCAGCTCTATACCGATGAAAATCGCACTTCAATCAAAATCAACGACCTCCCCACTCACATCATCCAAGCACATCTGGCAATTGAAGACGCCAATTTTTTCAAACACTACGGCATCAGCACCCGCGATATCGCCCGCGCCACTCTCAACAATCTCAGTCGCCGTCTTTGCCAAATCACCGACCAGCCTTGTCCATCATATCTCCAAGGAGCTTCCACCATCACCCAGCAGTTGATTAAAAATGTCCTCCTCACACCCGAGCGTTCTGTAGAACGCAAAATCCAAGAAGCCTATCTGGCCTTATGGGTCGAACAATACTATAGCAAACAACAAATTCTTGAGCTCTATCTCAACCAAATCTCCTACGGCGGCACCTCCTATGGTATTGAAGCCGCCAGCCAAACCTACTTCGGCAAACCAGCCCAGGACCTGACTCTTGCCGAATCAGCTCTCCTGGCCGGACTTCCGGCTGCTCCCAGTGCTTACTCACCCTTCGGTTCAGACCCCGCCAAAGCCATCACCCGGCAAAAACAGGTTCTCAACCGTATGCTCCAAGAAAACTACATCAGCCCGCTTCAATACACCATGGCTTCAGTCCAAGAATTAGAATTTGCATCTCCCCGGACTGATATCCGCGCGCCTCATTTTGTCATGTACACCCGTGAACAACTCGAAAAAAATCTTTCCGCCCCCACTCTGTACCAAGGCGGCCTGACGATTCAAACAACTCTTGACTACCAACTCCAAATCAAAGCCCAAGAATACCTCCAAGCAGAACTCTCCCGCCTCAAACATCTCAACGTCACCAATGGGGCGGTCCTTATCACCCGACCCCAAACCGGAGAAATTCTGGCCATGGTCGGCTCTTTGGACTATTTTGACATCGCCAACCAAGGTAACGTCAACGCTACCTTAAGACCCCGGCAACCAGGCTCAACCATCAAACCCTTAACTTACGCCGCAGCCATGGAACTGTCTCAAGCGCAATCAAACTCGCAATTCACAGCTGCCACCATTATCGACGACTCGCCAGTGGTGTTTAGAATTCCCGGCAGCCGCGACTACCGTCCTCAAAACTATGACGGTCAATTCCATGGTCGTGTTACTCTACGCACTGCCTTAGCTTCATCCTACAACATCCCAGCAGTCAAAATCCTCCACGCTATCGGTGTCAACCAACTCGTCCAAACCGGTCGCGACTTAGGGCTAACCACCTGGGAAGATAGCTCCCGTTTCGGACTATCACTCACCTTAGGGGCCGGAGAAGTTACTTTAGCAGACATGGCCGTAGCCTACGGTACCTTCGCTAATTTAGGGTATCGTCACAATTTGGAACCCATCACCTTTGTCACTAACAACCAAAACGAAACCATTTACCCCCATCCTTCACGTTTCCCGTTCCCTCAAGACCCCAAGTTAGATCCCCGAGTCAGCTACATCATCAACGACATTCTAAGTGACCCCCAAGCCCGTGCTCCCACCTTTGGTACTTTTTCTAAACTTAATATTCCCAACCATATTGTGGCTGTCAAAACCGGTACCTCCAACGACCTGCGCGACAACTGGACTATTGGCTACACTCCTGACTTCCTGGTCGCAGTCTGGGTTGGCAACTTCAACAACACTCCCATGTCCCGCATCGCCTCCGGCATCACCGGCGCCACCCCAGTCTGGAATCAAATCATGACCCACTTACTCACCCAGTATCAACCAGACAATCTAGCTCAAGGCTGGACGCAACCAGAAGGCCTAGTCCAAAGCGCCTCCTGCCGTATCATCGACCGCGAGGATGACCAGCCTTCCAGTTGCGTCTGCAACCGCTCAGAATGGTTTGTCCAAGGCACACAGCCCAAACTTAACGCTTGCACGCCTGATACAGCTGACTCCTCGACTCGCCCTAGCGAAACATGATAAAATATCATATGCGTCCCCAATCCCAAGACCTCGACCAAGCGCTCAAACAAGCCAAACAACAAGGTCTCATCTCCCACACCAAAGCCAACATTGTGGGTCTCCAGCCCAACAACTCACCCAACGAGCCAGATGAACCTATTAACCAAACCCTCTCAGGTATAGTCACCATTCTCATCATTCTCCTTATTCTCGCCCTTGCTATCGTCGCCTTCTTCTACTTCCGTTCCTAAAACCTATGTCAAACTGGCCAGCACTAAACAAACTATCACACTCCCAAACATAACCGCAAACAAAATCACTCTTTCCTGATTAGTTTCAACACTCCGCTTAATCTCTTTTTCAATCATTCTTCTGCCCATACTATTTACTTAAACCATAAACGCCGCTTCCGCGTCCTCATCTGGCCACTCCCTCTCTACACTGCGCATTCTTTCTTCATACCGACTAATCGCCGCTACCACATCCTCAGGCGAATTAACTATCTCAAATATATCCACCGACCCTCTCTGAATTCGCATATTTCTGACCAAAACCTCCACAATTTCATGCCAAAAATCCCCATACAACACAAACCCCTTATGCCGTCCCTTATACAACCAGGCCAACAACCACACAGTGGCAAACTCAGACAACGTCCCAGTTCCTCCGTTCATAATCACAAAAAAATCACTCTTCTCAATCAAAGTAAACATCCTTTCAATATAATTATGAGTCTCAATCTCCACGTCTGGTTTATTACCCAAATACTTGTCCTCGAAGTTAGGCGCATACTTAGGGTCAAGAGTCACAGTTAGAGTCTCCCCATTCACCGACTCAGCCCCATGTGTAGCTGCCTCCATCACTCCAGGACCGCCTCCATTTACCACACTAAATCCTTCCTGTGCCAGTTTGGCCGCTACATTATAAGTATCATGGTACAAAGGCTCATCTTTATGCGCCCCTGCATACCCAAAAATGGCCACTGCTTTCACCTGTTTCTCACTCATACCAACCAATATACCATATTATTCTTCGTCGACATCAACCAGCCCCATCTCAATCAGAACTTCTTCATCTGACCAATCTGAATCATCAATCCTTGGCCCCACCATCCAATCACGGCCTATCTTTCTATAAATCTTATACAAAACAGGAGTTTCTATTTCGCCGCTAAAATCTTCGTCTAATTCTTTCCTTTCCTCAATTGCCTCTGCCACCACATCATCAAACCTATCATCACTCGATTCAAAAACTTCTACTCGAATATCACCATTATCCAATTCTCTGAGTGGTAATTGTCCAGCCAAAATTCCATACGCTACATCTACATCTCTTCCCCAAGCCTCTTGTTGTGCTTCGCCAAAGTCTGCAAATGACCTGCCGATCACCCCTTCATAACCCAATGTATCCGAATCGCACGACACAAACCCACCCTCTAAAGCCACTAAATATACTTGACCAGCTATATCATCTTCCAGAGTCTCTGGTGCAATTTCATATTCTCTTTCCATGTCTGCCATTATAACTCGAGCCTATAACTTTTTCAAGCTTTCCCAATTCTCTTCCCTATCACCTTCCCAAAACGCACTATGTACCGCCACCGCGTCTACACCTAGTACTTTCAACCTCTCCGCCACCTCGACGTTCACCCCCCCATCCACCTCAATCAAGAAACCATATCCTTTGGCTTCTCGCAAGCTCACCAACTCCTCAATTTTTCCAACCACTTTATCCTCAAACGACTGCCCGCTCTTCCCAGCTTTCACTCCCATCACCAAGACGCTCTCCACCCAAACCAAGGCATCACTATCAAGAGCCTCCACTTCGGTATCCAAATCCAACCCCAACCCAGCCTCCATCTGTAGTTGTTGTACTTGCTCCACAAACTCTTTTTGATTACCCATTCTCTCAATCTGGCCTATTGCCCGCCCCACTCCAGCGCCCGCACATTCTTCAACCCAATCAATCGGGTTATCCACCATCAGATGACATTCCCAATTTATTTCCAACTCTTTCTCCAAGTCACCAGGCTTTACTGTCATTGCCTGAGCAAACTCCCCATCAATCACATCCAAATGTCCACTTATATCCATTTCGTTAATTATTTGAGCCTGACTCTTGGCTTTTTCTACATTATCTGTCAAGATAGTTATGTGTACATCCATTTTTTCATGCTACCATAATTACGACCAATGTTTAGCCCTAATCTCAAAAGAATCCTTCCCCACACCACCGCTCTTATCATCGGACTAACCCTTGGCATAATTGGCACTTATTATCATTTTTCCCGCAACCTCCCTGCCCTAAACTCTCTCAGGCTAGGTGCCGACAGTCTCATCAATCCTCTCCTGGCTTGCAACATCGACAATCCTCGTCCGCCAACTTACATTACCCGTCTCCAATTCACGCTTGACGACCTAGTCGATAGCCACATTGACCAAAACCACATCACCAGCGCCGGAATTTATTTATACGACCTCAACACCTCCAGCAGTCTCTCCATCAATCCAGACGACAAATTCTACCCTGCCAGTCTTAACAAAATTCCAATTATGCTGGCTGCTTACAAAACCCTCGAATCCAATCCTGAATTTTTCCGCCAAACTTTAGTCTTAGAAGAAGAAGTCGACCTCAACCGCGGACAAGAAATCACTCCCCAAGACACTATCTTGCCCTACAACACTTACACCGTCCGCGAGGCCCTCACCAAAATGATTTATGACTCAGACAACAACGGTTACTACGCTCTCACTCAACTTCTGGACCAGAAACTCTACCATCAAGTTTACGACGACCTCCAAATCCCGCTCATCCGCGACACCCAAACTGTGGCTGACTATATTACCCCAGAAAATTTTTCCTATTTCTTCCGCGTCCTCTACAATGCCACCTACATCAACAACACCAACTCCCGCCGTGCTTTAGTTCATCTAAGTAGAGTGAAATACGACCAAGGTCTGCGAGCTGATATTCCAGAAGACATCCCCATTGCCCACAAATATGGACTACTCACCCTCGCCGACCCAAATGGACAAGTCACAAGTCGAGAGCTCCATGACTGCGGCATAGTTTATTATCCCGACAACCCCTATCTCCTCTGCATCATGACCAAGAGCACCGCTCCCATCGACCAAATCGAAAAAGCCATCCAGGACATCTCCAATACTGTCTATAACCAAGTGTCAGGTTCTTAACCGAACTACTATCTCCAAGCTCTTACGCGTGTTTCCTTTTCCAACAAGACACAATCTTATGTTGGCCTTGTTTATCTTTGGTATGCATAGCACAAATCTCATATCCGTGAATCCTTGCTATTCCAACTGGCAAACCTGTCTGATTATTTATCTCCTTCATATTAGAATAAAACGCTGCCATCAACTCTGACTTTGAAATATTCAACTCTTTCATCTTTTCTTGAGCGCGGTTAGTAATTATCGGTTCATAAGCCATACCTGAAGTTTACAACAAAACTCATAAAATCAATTAAATTATCCCCTCATCCATTCCCAGATATCCTCTGGCAAATGGTCTATCCCCCCAAACTCTCTCACCACTATCGACTTTATCCTGAGCTTCAAATCATCCCTAATCTGCGGGTAAGTCATTTCCACCACGCCTCCTATGCTCTCACAATCATCCTCAATCAACACATCACACCCTACCCGTTCCACCACCTGCCCATAAGCCTCACCATTCTGCCGATAATAAATCTCCCCTTGAGGGAAATCATATCTCTCCAGCACCACCTTATCTTTCTCCACACTCTCCTCATCTTCATGCGAACTCAGATAAACAATCTCAGCTCCTTGCTCGCTCCATGTCTGTAACTTTTCCTTCGATTGCCCCACCGGCACATAATTCTCATACTCTTTCACGCTGTGATCTCCTTCTTGTACTTGTCTCACTCTTTCTGCTGGAGTTTTGCCAACTCCTGACTCATGCATAATGGCGGTACCATGCAAAAACACCATTAGTCTCATCCCTCGATTCTATCAGATCTCTATCAACCTAGCTCCGTAAGTCCGATAAATTTTTGTCTCTCCCAAATCCAAAAAGTCATCACTATACTGGTGACCCACAAAGACCACTCTGGGCTTCTTTTTCAAAACATACCTTCGCACATTCTCAGATCCAACATGCACATCGTCCGACGGATCATCCAGCATGTCTTTAGGCCCCGCGTGTAAAAGTAAAATATCCACATATGGGAAGTTATCCGCCCACACTCGTGCCTCGTCTTCCGTATACATCAAATCACTATCTTTATACTTTAAACATCCCTGATAGCCACCCCACTTCAGTCCCGCATATTCCCAAACGCTGTTATGCAAATTGATCATCCCTAAATGTTTCATATAGTTTCCCGAATCATGATTCCCATAAACACCAAAAGCTACTTTCTTATCAATCACATCAGGCAAACCACCAAAATCATACAGTGCCAAATCTCCAGTGCTTACTAGTAAGTCGCATTCACTATACAAATCTATAAAATTGGCAACTCCCTTATCGCTATAATGCAATATTCTCATATCTCACACCCCTCCACCTCTCCACTTTCGTATCCTTTCGTAAACCACTCTTTCCTCTGCTCACTCGACCCATGAGTCCAACTCTCAGGATTCACCCGTCCGCTCACCGACTCCTGAATCCGATCATCACCTACAGCTTCAGCTGCATCCATAGCCTCTATAATTTCACCCTGCTCAAACACTCCCAAATCCTTAATCGAATTGGCCCACAATCCAGCATAACAATCAGCTTGCAGCTCTTGGGCAATCGACATCTCATTAGCCTTGGATCTATCACGTTGTGATTCGCGCATTGTTTCCTCAAGCTTACCCTGCAAATTCTGCACATGGTGCCCCACCTCATGCCCAATCACGTAAGCCTCCGCCACATCTCCACCTCGGGCCCCAAACCGACTGGTCAACTCATCAAAAAAAGTCTCATCCAAATAAATAGTCCTGTCCAAAGGACAATAATGCGGTCCCACAGCCGAGGTAGCCTGGCCGCAAGCAGACTGCGTTACCTGTCTAAATAAAACTAACCTCGGTTCTTCATAACTCTTATTCATCTGCCCAAATTTTTCTCTCCACATCTCATTATTCGAACCTAACACAGTTGAAGCAAACACTTCATACTCATCTTCTCCTTCGAAGTGACTCGTGTCCCCAACCGACTGCGGTGTTTCAATTTGCAAGTTCTGCACCTGATTTAATACATCAACCACCGAAATCTCTCCTGTTGTTAAATAACTCACCAATAGATACAGCGCCACACCGGTTAAACCTACGCCTCCCACCACCGAACGCATCCCTCGCCTGTCCTCAACTCGGCCTCGGCTTGATATTCTGTCCCAATTTGCCATATCACTCATTATATTAAACCCCGCAATCACTTTATCTCACATTGTCCAAACTCATCTAAATATCTATACTGTTATCAAATGGCCGCCAATTCTCCCACTCCCATTCATAATAGCTTTCTCGCCCTCTCTACCGAAGAAACTCTCCAACAGCTTTCCACCTCTAACCAAGGCCTCGCTCCAGAGCAAATCAAACCCCTTCTCGCCCAACACGGTCCTAACGAACTCAAGGCCCACAAGCTCGCCTGGTGGCAACTCCTCTTGCGCCAGTTCCAGTCTCCTTTTATATATCTACTAGTCGCTGCAGCCGGACTGGCTTTTTTCTTAGGTGAATGGCTTGACGGTGTCATGATTCTTATCTTCGTCCTCATCAACGCCGTCTTGGGTTTCTTCCAAGAATACCGTTCCGAACAAGCCCTCAAAGCTCTCAAACGCTACACCGCCGCCACTGCCCATGTCACCAGAAACGGCCAAGCCCAAGTCGTCCCTATCAACGAACTCGTTCCCGGTGATCTGGTCAGTCTCCAGCCTGGCGACATCGTCCCCGCCGACTTGCGCCTCCTCAGCCAACAGAACCTGCTTATCAACGAATCAGTCCTCACCGGCGAATCAGAACCCAGCCCAAAAACCGCCAATCCTGTCACCATCCCCAACCCTTCCATTCACCAAGCTGCCAACATCGCCTTTGCTTCAACCAGCGTCATCAGCGGCGCAGCCCAAGGTGTGGTGATTGCTACCGGCTCAAGCGCTTACATCGGCTCCATCGCCAAACTCACAGTCGAAACCCAACGCACCAGCAGCTTCGAAAAAGGCATGAACAAATTCTCTACTTTTGTCCTCAGGTTAGTCAGCATTACCCTCTTGGTTGTTTTCTTCACCAATTTAATTATGAAAGGCGGCGACACTAACATCGCCGACATGATTATCTTCTCCATCGCCTTAGCCACCGCAGCTATCCCCGAAGCACTACCTCTGGTAATTACTTTCTGCTTGTCACGCGGCGCTCTACGCCTGGCCAAACACAACGTAGTTGTCAAACGCCTATCCGCCATCGAGGATTTAGGCGGCATCGAAATTCTCGCTACTGACAAAACCGGCACCATTACCGAAAACAAACTCACCGTCACCGAAGTTTCAGGCGACCGCGACTTAGTTCTCACCCACGCTAGCCTAGCCATCAGTCACCAGTCCAAACAAAAAGACCCTTTTGACACCGCTATTCTCGAAGCTCTTGGCAGCAGTAAAAAGCCACCGCACGTTCTCCACGAAATCCCCTTTGACCCAGACCGCAAACGCAACAGCGTCCTGGTCAACCATGACAACCAAACCCTCCTTATTGTCCGCGGTGCGGCCGAATCCATTCTTCCCTATCTCAAAACTAACGCTAGCTCCGAAATAAACAAATGGATCAAATCCCAAGGTGAACTAGGTCGCCGCGTCATCGTCGTGGCTCATAAACCCGCCAAAGACACAACCGACTACACCAAACAACTTGAAGAAACAGACCTCGTCTTAAGCGGCGCCATCTCTTTCGTTGACCCCTTGAAAAAAACCACCCCCGCCGCCATCCGCAAAGCCCAACAACTAGGCATTACTGTCAAAATCATCACAGGCGACAGCCCCACAGTAGCCGGCGCAGTTGCCCACGAAATCGGCCTCATTCAAGACGCCTCCGAGGTTATCACCGCCCAGGACTTCTTTGCTCTCTCCTCAAGCAAACAGCACCAGACCGCGCACAAAATTCATGTTTTCGCGCGTTTCTCACCCCATGAGAAACACCAACTGATTGAGATACTTCAGGAAAAATCCGAAGTCGGATTCTTAGGCGAAGGCATCAACGACGCTCCAGCTCTCAAGATTGCCAACGTAGCACTCGTCGTCCAAGGCGCCAGCGACATAGCCCGCGAATCAGCGGACGTTATTCTTCTTAACTCCAGTCTCAATGTCATTATCGACGGCATTCAGGAAGGCCGCGAAGTTTTCTCCAACACCATCAAATACATCAAAATGACCATGGCCTCTAACTTTGGCAATTTCTACGCTGTGGCTATCGCCACCTTGCTCATTGATTACTTGCCTATGCTTCCCATCCAGATTCTCCTAGTCAACCTCTTATCAGACTTCCCTCTTATCGCCATTGCCACCGACTCCGTAGACGCAAACGAAATCAAAAAACCCGAAAGCTACAACCTCAAAGACTTTGCTCTCATCGCCACAGTCCTTGGCATTGTTTCCAGTCTGTTTGACTTTATTTTCTTTGGCGTGTTTTCCCGTATTTCTCCGGAAGTTCTCCATACCAACTGGTTTATCGGCAGTATCCTTACCGAACTGGCTCTCCTTTACTCTCTGCGAACCCGGCTGCCGTTTTACAAAGCCAAACGCCCGCCCTCGGTTATCATTATCTTGACTGTTTTCGCCGCAGCCGCAGCTCTTATCATCCCTTACACAGGTCTTGGTCAAAACATCTTCCATTTCACACCTCCTACTCTCACACACTTAGGAATTTGTTTCGCTATCATCATCACTTATTTCATCTCCACCGAATCAGTCAAACTCCTCTACTACCGTGTCTTCCCTGACACCAGCTCAAAATAAAACCCTCTAACTAATACAGTTCCCGATTCCGAAACGGTATCAACGCCAACACCATAGCCGACGCATAGAAGCTCGTCCGCGTCAGCACATCTCCTGTTAGTATCCCCACCGCTCCATTAGCCTGCTTGGAATTTTTCAACCCAAACACAATATCATCCGCCTCTCCCAATTCGCGCCCCTCTTTAATCAACTTCACTACTTTAGGAGGCAGAAAAAAAGACCCTGTCCGCCCTTTTCCCACCAGTCCGTCTTTTGACTTCACCACAATCCAGGCAAACGATACCATTCCTTGCTCCATCTCTTCTGTTCCACCCTCAATCCCCACCCAGTAGTCAGCTTGCGGACTCAGGCCGCTAACATTCTCAACTCTGTTCATTGCTCCTCGCAATGTTTCCTCCTCGCTCATCGGTTGGCCACCAACACCTGACTCAGCCGACACTCCCTCCACCTGCCAAACTATCTCACCAAACATCTGGGCAAATCCAATCTCCGTCGTGTTAATCTTCACCGGATTTGTCGAGGCTACCACAACTTTTAGCATAGAAAAATGATAGCATAAGCCCAATTTTATCAACCAAAAACCTCAACCGGTATTATATGATTACATTATGAGCAAACCAAAAATAAATCTGCCCCAATTCATAAACCGCCGTCTCCCTCTTCTCACAGCCATCTCAGCTCTTCTTATCTATGCGCTCACCCAATTTATCCTCCGCCACTTCATGGTCAACTTCGACGAATCAGACCACCTAGCCGCCGGTTACCTCATCTCCCAAGGCCAACATCTCTATCGGGACATCTTCTCCCACCACCTGCCTTTTCCTTATTACTGGACTGCCCTCTTTACTCCCTTGTGGGGAGAACCCCACCGCGCCCTTGCCATGTTTCGCCTCTCATTATTAGCCTTTAACCTTATCGCTTTCTCAAGCCTTATTTTCATCAACCGCTCCTCACGTTCACTTTATAGTTTCTCCCTTTGGCTTATCTTAATCAGTCTACTCTCCGGCCTGTTTCATGGCCACTTAGTCCTTAGCGACACCATCGGTGCCATTTGTATTGCCGCGATTGCGTGGCTCAATATCCCTCTAATTCTCAAATGGGAAACTCCCTCCACCTTGCGTTCAGTCACTACCTCCATCTTCGCGCTCATCGCCGTCTGGACCCAATTTCTCCTCGCGCCTCTTTTGCTAATCCCCTTCTTAACTGAAAACTGGAAAAAATGTCACCCTATCATCCTCACCCAAGCCCTTGGGATTATGCTGCCTCTGGCATTTTTCTACTTAAACCATCAGCTGCCTGACTTTATGGAGCAAGTATTCTGGTTCAACGCCAAGATTTACCCACAATATTATGTTGATATCAGCAATCACGGCACTTCCAACCACGTTATCCTCTTTTTCCAAAACCAACTCTACTGGTTCACTCATTTCTCAACTCCTCTGGACTTACTCCAAAGTCTTTTGAATTTAGGCGGGCTGATTTTCCTTGCCTATATAATTTACCTCAAAAAATGGCACCCCATACTCATTGCCTTACTCCTCTTCTTTGCTACTCAGGTTAGAGGTATCAAAATCTCCCCCGGCACTCTCTTTAACGCCGGAATTTTTTCTTACCTCTCTTTCGCATTTATTGCCTGGACAATATTTCTATTTGCCCGCAACCGAAAAGTACAATTCACCAGCGTACTTGTCATCCTCATCACTACTTACATTCTTATCACTCTTAACCTGCCCATCTACCGCCAATCGCTACAGCCTGGATACAACTACCATGTCTTCTGGAGCTTAAGACAAGAGGTAGGTCAACAAATCCAAGCCCACACTAACCCTGACGATAAGGTTATCATCTACCCTCACGACGTCGACCTCTATTATTTCGCCCAACGAAAACCAATTGACCGGTTCCTCTATTACTTCCCTTGGATTAATGACGTCCCCAAATACAGACAAGAGCGCCTAACCGCTCTAGAAACTCACCCACCCAAAGTCATCTTTATTGGCAGTACCGAATTCCGAAACCAACCAGGCTACTATCTCCAATTCTTCCCGAACTTAATAACCAACTACACTCCCATCTATGAATCCCAGTACGGCACGCTTTATAAACACAGTACAGAAATATCAGATTAACCTTTACTCTT
This sequence comes from uncultured Gammaproteobacteria bacterium, assembly GCA_964464795.1. Classification (GTDB taxonomy): domain Bacteria; phylum Patescibacteriota; class Microgenomatia; order CAYXHB01; family CAYXHB01; genus CAYXHB01. The sequence continues at coordinate 6,135 of CAYXHB010000006.1, read as the reverse complement.
CACACTAACAACCAACCCTCAACAACTGCCCTACCCGTATGAAATCTGTCTGAATTCCATTCTCACCCATAATATCAACATATTTCGTCCCCATACCATACCGAGCCAAAGAAATATTCCATAATGAGTCACCAGGTTGCACTATATGCTCACAAGCGATACCTGAAGTTAGAGTCGCACTACCATTACCCAAACTGGTTACTTGCTTTGGAAAAATACTCAAAATCCTAGACAAAAAGTCCTTATAGTAAGAAACCCCGCCAACAGAACTCCTAGTAGTGGTAATCTGCATCTCATTACTCCAATCACCCGGCACACAACCATTTCCGCTTCTCATTCTGAAATAATAAGTTGAGTTTGGTGACAAGTGGTTGACTGTATAAGAGAGCACACCACCAGATTCGCCTTGGTCAAACTCAACTGCATATCTTTCCTCTCCAGGTTCAAGTCCATAAACAATCGCGTACTTATTAACAGACCCCCTTACTGGAGCAAAGTACAAGATAGCTTGAGTATTACCTGCATCTATCTGGAATAAGTCTGGAACCCCCACCGGCTTCGTACCAGTACAAACATAACCATTGTTATGCCGTGAAGAAGATTGGGAACCAGAAGAACTCGGAGGCGTAGTAGGAATAGGAGTAGGAGCCTCTCCCTCACCAAACAGACCAAACACCGAGAAATTCATGGTCTCGCAAGTTACCGAATACCCCACTTCATCAACAACGCAGTTATTAAGCTCTACCCACTCAGCTCCGCTCCAGCGGAATATCTGAACTGACGATAACTCAATTCCAGACAGATCACTCTCATCAAAATAAATAGTAATACCAATCTCTTGTTCAAACTCTGTTTCAATCGTATCTGGACCACTAAAAGCCTTAAGATCATAAGCGTAATTACCAATCCAAGAAAAATCGTCTGGACTGCCAATATCGTCATTCACACTACTAGCATCCAATTTTTTAATTTGAAATACAGCACCTGCATCAAGTGGCAAGAAACCCCCGGGAATATCCAGTTCAATGCCCTGTCCATCACCATCAACAAACTCAATGACCTCACCTATTTCTCCATCCACTTCCTCTGTAATTTGCTCCACTACAGACGCTCCTCCAACACACCCATCTGTAGTAAACGAGTACCCATCAGAACTATCTGTATTACCGGCTTCATCCGTAGAACTTACTTGATAAAAATATGTCGTACAGCTTAACAAGCCCGACAACCCAACACTGTGATCCATATCCAAAACATCCGACTGCCCCGCAGGTTCGCTACCATATCCCGTCGAAATTCCATACTCAACCCAAGAGTCCGCATCCTCAGTCGTAGTCCAGATAATCGTAGCACTACTACCGCTCACCGATTCAGCCTCAACGTCACCAATCACTGGGGCAACTGTGTCCACACTCACGCTCGCCGTCACATATCCAGAACTTGTGGCATTGCCAAGATTATCAGTAGATCTTAGGTAAATGAGATGGTCACCTTCATCCAATGCTTCAACATCACAAATAAAATCTTCTTCATTGCTACCAAAATTCCCATCCTCAGCAATACAACTAACCCATCCGTCACCATCATCGTCATTTACCTGAAACGCTACACTTACTACCGTGCCAAGTGCATCTTCAGCTGTACCCGTCAGCTGCACACTATCATCATTAACCAAACCAAAATCATCCTCGTCAAGCTCAATCGCCGGAGCAGTGGTATCCACAGTTACACTTCTATTCGGAAACTGATTGGCTAATTCAAACTCAGTCACATTGCCGCCGTCATCTTCTGCTCTTACATAAATAGTATGCACCCCGTCGCCCAAACCGCTCAAGTCCACATTACAGGTGAAATCCTCTTCACTTTGATTAAAACTCTCATCATCTGCCGCACAGTTAATCCAGGAACTCAAAATCCCATTCACCTGAAACTGGACATTACTCACAGTATCCCATTCATCAGTACTCGTCCCTGTTAGTGTCACTGATGTTTCATCAGTCGGATTGGGTGTAATAGCATCTAATACCACTCCAGGTGCAGTGGTATCCACAATAAATGCTGGTGCGCCATCCTCGACCCCGGCATATACCCAATCAGACTCTTGCGCTGGAGTGTCACTATCAATAGTCATTACCCTCCACCAGTAAGCACCATCTTCAAGCTCTTGATCCTCAAATCCAATAGTTTCAGGTCCTTCATCTACCAAAGCATAACTTCCGTCACCTGCCTCTTGACCGACCTTAAATGAATACTGTTCAGGTACTTCACCAGGTTCAATACTCTGGTCTGACTCATAAGAAACCACCAAGTTATTACCAAAATCAGCTTCATTAGTATAAGAATTACTAATCTCAATTCGATAACTCAACGGCAAAACCCAATCCTCCTCCAATTCATCATATGAGAGATAAAACTCCAACTCCGGCTGCTTATCAACAGTATGACTACCATTCACGAAATCAGCAGGCCCCAGCTGACTGACTTCAGCAAATACAGTTGTATAAACAAAAAACGAAAACACACACAATACAGACACCAAAACTCCCGAAAGTATTCTCTTAGGGATATTCTTTCGTGGTTTCCGACCCGTGACGTGTCTATAAAATCTCGACATACAACCATCATGGTCAACTGGCACTTGATTCACTCTATACAAGTTGTGGATTCACAATCTGTCACAAACTTAAGTCCAAATCTACTCCACTTTACTTACAAGAAGTGGATTAATTTGATACGTTTTATTGTTAGTCACAATCAGCTTCTGATTCATCACTTTGTCTGTTTTTCGATTAATACTAATCATCGCATCATACACCTTGCGCCATCCGTTTTTCTCAAACGCCTCCCCGAACCTCTCCAGCAACTCGTCAGTTTCCCATTTTTTCTTTGGCTTGGAAAAAAGAGCTTCACACATATAAAACTGATTAGTAGCATACAGCAACTCTATAGAAACATCGTTTATTTTTATCAAACAATCATCTTTAGAAAAGCCAAGAGATACAATATCTTCCTCTTCCAGCAAATGAAAGTTCTCCGCCGCAACACTATCCCATCTTTTCATAAGCATATGAACAATCACCCCAAAAACTGCTGCAGATACCACTCCCACCAAAGATGTTATCAGGGCATACATTTTTATAATGCTATACATAGTAGATAATGTACTGGCTGCAATAACTACCCCAACCGATTCGCCGTCAATATCCTTTATAGGAGATGTTTCGACTAAGAAAGCATCACTACCGCTCAAATTTTTAATCTGACGCGTTTGCTCCACTTGCATTTCCCGTCTCACATAACTTGCATCTACAAAGCTGGGAATATTAGTCACACTATTTACGTTACTGTTATTTATAAGAATGTGGTTGTACTGATCAACCACCTGAAACGAAACATCAAAAGGAACAGTTCTCCTGACTACATTTGTCACATCTATATTTCCATTTTCAACAATAACGTTGCTATTAATTAATTCCGCTACTGTCGTCAGTTTTTCATCTACCTCTGACATTCTTGATTCTTCAGGGTTATAAATTGCTACGCTGATTACACCAATTATATTGTCACTTCCATTTGGGATAGGATAAGAATACATCCTCCATTTTTGGTCTGTAACTGTTTCAACGGTTTCAGGAGTTTGGTAAGACAACAGCTGCTTGAAGTCCGCAAAATCCATAAACCCCGAAATAGTCCGCCATCTATCAATGACAAATCCATCTGCTGAAAAAGCATAAAGCCTAAATGCTCCCGGGATCAATGGGTTAGCATTGTATTCTGATATATCCCAACTGCCGTTATCATACTTGATATCTCGCTTTACCCGTTCGACCAGAGTATTAAGAGACGACTTTGTCTGATGAATGTAAGAAAAATAAATAATAGCAGTCCCTAAACCCAACTGAAATACATAAAAAATAATAAATACAAAAACCAGGTTTTTTAGCTTGCCGCTTCCCATAAGTTAAACAGATTATACATAACCATCAAAAATGCTACAAAATTTCCCTAAACTAGACTTCGATCAAAAGAATAATTTAACAAACTAAGTATGTAAACTAAATCCCACTTCCACATCCTACTTCCTCTCAAAAATCATCGACCCTGAATCAAACTGTAACAACACTATTGTTACAGCCAACTCACCAAACTCCACCACTACCAATTCAATTGGTAAATCTATTTCCGCCTCTCTTCCAAATAAGAACTCACATGACTTCCTACATCTTTTGGATCGGTTCCTCGTAAACTTTGCAAAAATTGCCGCGTATTTCTCTCTGCCTCCCTGCCTTCTTTGCCGTTAGCCCTGCCAGTCAAAATCAAACCAGCATCTGTTTTTGCAGTTCGTCCTTCCTCAAGTGGATTTGGCATAAGCAGTATCATACCAAACCACACACAAAACACATTTGCTCTAATCTCTATATATAAAAAACTACCCAACTAACTGCCTGTAAACTCCTCGCATCGACTCCGGTAGCATTTGTGCCACTCTACCCATATGCACATTAGCAATCTCTTTTGACCGCTCTCGTGCTTTCTCAGGCAAATTTTCTCTAGTCACACCAGCCGACTCAAGCACTTGCTCCAACACCATTGGCTCACCAATCGCAAACCTCGGGTTGGCGTCAAATCTTCCCAATACAATCGCCGCCGGAAGATAAGCCACATTCTCTCCGGTCTTATCAAATCTACTAAACTCTCCAATCCCAGCTCGAGCCTGTAACAGCTCTCCACTTCGACTTCTGGTTCCCTCAGGCGCAATCCCAAACACATTCCCAGGCAACTCTACCATCGTTTTCATTTGTTCAAACATTTCTCGGCTTTTGGCGCTTTTCTCCATATCAGTTATCCTTGAATCTATGTCATTAGGTTGCACCACTGGAAAAAAATCAATTCCCACTAATTCTATTAATCGCAGTGCTCTACCCATCACCGGATCTCTCTGCAAATCATAGTGCTTATCAGCCACCGGCCCCAAGAACCTCGTGGCGCTATCCAAATATCCCAACGCCGCCGGCACCATCAGAGCCACGTCTGGCAAAGTCGAAGTGTGATTCATATAAAACACCACCGACTTCTTCTTCAACATTTGATTTGCTTTGTGTAGATTCTCCCGACTCTGATTACTAAACTCCATTCCCATTCCCTTCAAACTACAATCCAGGACCCGCCTGGCAATCGCACTTCTAATTGCTCGAACACTCTCATTCATGAACCGCATCATAACATTAGTTATTATTTATAGCCACAAACATCTCTGCTCCGCCCGCAGATGAAACAACAACTAACGATAATAACATATTGACAAACGATAAATCACAAGCTAATATATAACTAAATGAGGTATTTTTTATGAAACAAGGCTCAACACTATTCTTAAAAGCTGTGCTTGTACTCATTGGCCTGGCCGTGCTTGCCGGTATGCTTTGGTTTCCTCAAACTGAAGGCAGAGCGGCTAACTTAGATCTCATCAGTATTTATACAGACCCGTTTATTATCTACATTTATATAGCTTCACTCCCATTTTTTGTTGGGTTATACCAAGCATTCAAGTTATTAAACTTGATAGATAGCAATAAAGCCTTTTCCCAAGGCGCTGTTAATACACTGAGGAATATGAAACTTGCTTCCCTCAGTCTTATCGGTTTTATTACACTCGCAATATTTTACATCCGTTTCTTTGTACAGGGGGATGATGCGGCAGGGCCGACAATGCTTGGGATTTGTATGGCATTCGCTTTCGGTGTGATTACCACAGCTGCAGGTATCTTTCAAAAGCTTCTCCAGAATGCCGTAGATATAAAATCAGAAAACGATTTAACCGTCTAAAAGTGTATTTATGGCAATAATAATCAACATAGATGTGATGCTCGCCAAACGCAAAATGAGCGTCACCGAACTTTCGCAGAAAGTTGGCATCACCATGGCCAATCTTTCTATCTTAAAGAATGGCAAAGCCAAGGCAGTGCGATTCTCTACCCTAGAGGCAATTTGCAAAGCCCTTGATTGTCAGCCGGGAGATGTTCTGGAGTATAAGAAGGAGGAGGTTTTATGACAAACAACACCAATATCACCCGCAATAACAAAATCTTTCTCTGGATTGCTATGGCGACAGGTAGTATCTTACTAATCCCCTTA
>CAYXHB010000005.1:0-26271 GCA_964464795.1 uncultured Gammaproteobacteria bacterium | reverse complement strand
GGTTCCCAACTTTCGCCCAAGGCTTACAAGCCGGAGTCACTGTCTTCCACCATCTCAAACAAATCCTCCATGACCATCATTTACCAACCTTAGTCGGTGATGAGGGCGGGTTTGCTCCAGCTTTTGCGCGCAACGACGAACCTCTGGAATTTCTCATCCAAGCCATTCAGTCCGCCGGATATGAACCTGGAACCCAAGTCTCCATCGCCCTTGACCCAGCCATATCCGAACTCTATTCCCAAGAAACAGGCCAATACAATCTCTCCCGCGAGAACCGTTCTCTTTCCCGCGAGCAGATGATTGACTACTGGCTTGATTTGGCAAATCGCTTCCCCATCGTTTCCTTAGAAGACGGTCTTGACCAAGATGACTGGGAAGGTTGGCAATCACTCACTGCTCGCATTTCTTCCCGAGCTCAAACAGTAGGGGATGACTTACTGGTCACTAATCCAGCTCGTCTTCAGCAGTCAATCGACCAGCACGCAGCCACTGCCATTCTGGTCAAAGTTAACCAAATCGGTACCCTAACCGAAGCCATTCATGCCATCAATCTGGCGATGACTAACCAGATGAACGCCATGGTTTCCCATCGCTCCGGTGAAACAGAAGATACCTTCATCGCTGATTTAGTCGTCGGCTTGGGCACTGGCCAAATCAAGACAGGGTCTGCCAGCCGCTCCGACCGGACTGCCAAGTACAACCAACTCTTACGTATTGAGGAATTTTTAGCAGACCAAGCCGTCTACGCTGGCACTCAGTGGATCAACGGCAAGCCTTTCTAACCTAAAGCCTTTAAGTTTGATTTCCAGGCAAAACTTTCCCTCTCTTCACTTTCTCAATTTCGACCGCCAAATTAGTATTAACCCCAAGACTAACATCAGACTCGGCCAAAAGAACTCAAACGTACTCTGCAAAAAACCTAATTTTTCCAAAAGCAACAACCCGCCCACCAAAACTAAAATAATTCCAATAACCATAAATTAATTATATACATTTGTGCATAAATTAACACTGGTCAAACAAAAATAAATCTCATAAAATGTCCAAACATGGACGCAGACAAAAAATTCATCATCGGCACAGTCATTGTCACTTTGGTTTTGCTTGTTGGTGCCGTTGTCTGGGCTACTTCACAAACGCCTCGAGTCACTCCAGAAACTACTATTCCTCAGGAGATTTTAGTCAGCGACCGCGCCTATAACGTCATGGGCAACCCAGCCGCTCCGGTCACTTTGGTCGAGTTCTCTGACCCCCAATGTCCTGCTTGCCGAGCCGCTAATCCTGATGTCAAAGCTATCATGGAGCTATACGAAGACCAGGTGCAGTTCGTCTACCGACATTTCCCTCTCCCCATGCACCCTCAGGCCGTACCTGCGGCTCACGCTATTGAAGCTGCCGGACTCCAGGGTAAATTCTTCCAAATGCTTGACGGAGTTTTCGCTAACCAAGAGAGGCTATCAGAAGGCGACAGTCTCTTTGAAGAAATTGCAGTAAGTCTGGATATGGACATAGAGCAGTTCAACCAAGACCGCAGAACTAACGAAATCGCCGCTCTGGTTAAACAGGACACTGATGTAGGCAATAGTATCGGTGTCAACTCCACTCCCACTTTCTTCGTCAACGGCCGCGTGCTTCCAGTTGAAATCAACAAAACCAGGTTCCAATCACTTCAAGATGCCATCAACCAAGCTCTTTCAGAACAACAAATTGAAGTCCTCAACAATGTCGAGACTCCGGCCACCGACTCAACCGAACTTGAGATAGAGTCTGATACAGAGTCCACTCCTTCTGGCCAATAACTTCCTGTTTGTGACTGTTTAATAATTTGATGACTTCTTTTTCGTCATTGCGAAAGCACAAATTATCAATTGTCTTTTCAAATCAATTTGTGCATGTGGCAATCTGGTATTCGTGAACTGTCGTTACCGTGATTCCCGGTTCCCGCACTAAATACGGGATGACGGCTAATGGTATGTAGTCATGCCCCTAAATAATTTGTCATCAAATATGCTACCAACTACAATACTATTTATATGTTCACGAAAGACTATGGAGGCCTTGTCTGGACTAAGCATGCCTTAGAGAGGCTGCAAGCACGAAAGCTTACGCAGTCCGAAGTCTACGACGCGATTGCCAATCCCACCACTTCAATCCAAGGTACAGCCCCTCGTTCAATCAAATACCGCAAACTGACGGCTAACAAACTAGTCGAAGCTATTGTCAAAGATGACAATGGCAGCCGAGTTGTCCTCACATGCTGGGGAGCCCCCAGAACCAAGTTCAAGCCGCGTATCCCATTATGGGAAAAGCTCATCCGTAAGTTATTTTTGCGACCTGCCCCCCAATGATCAATCTATTCGTAAAAGCCTTTAGACAATACCGGCAAACCAACGCCTCAGTGATTGCCGCCTCTATCGCATATTATTCCTTATTTGCAATTGTTTCCTTATTCGCAATTGTGCTGGTTATCGTCAGCCAAATCTTCGGAGCCCAGAGCCTCAATGACGGTTTGGCCGCTTCGCTCCAAGGAGTCGTAGACGTACATACCTTTGCCACTGTCCAAACAGCTGTATCCTCAGCCTACAACCATATCAGCTATCGCGGTCTGGGGCTGATTGGCTTAATAATTATGTTGTGGTCAATCTTCGCCTGGAGCCGCAACTTACAGATTGCGTTTGCCAAGGTAACTAACATTACTGCTAGCAAACCAAATTTTTATTTACAACTTCGAGCTTTCATAGCGGTCATTTTTTTGGGACTTTTCTTAACCATCTTTAGTACCGAAGCCCTTATCATATGGGTAACCAGGTCTTTGGGTCTTTATCCAGAACCATTTTTTCTTATTGCCGTCTTGCGTTTTCTTCTGAGTTTCCTCCTGCTCTGGGGGACACTCTCTTTCCTTTATGTGGCTCTGTTCCCCAAGCCTGTCGCTTTGCGCGCATGTTTTCTTGGCAGTTTCGTCACCAGCTTAATGCTCATCCTGGCTCGAGTCATTGTCGATCTAATTATCTATCTCTCCAGCTTTCCACTCTTGTTTGGTGCTGCAGCTGCCTTGGTCATCTACCTCTACTGGCTCTATTATCTGGCCCAAATCCTGCTCCTGGGCATAATTATCATTCGGGAGATCGACAAAAGTTGAGTCTGCACCAATAGCCTTGTACAATCTATGCTTGACGCTTTTTATGGAAATCATTCTTGTCAGACACGCCCAGTCAGAGGACAACGCCAAATTGCTTTTTTCAGGTGCCACCGAGAGTAAACTTACGGACGAAGGCACTATGCAAGCCACCCTTCTTGCCCGATATCTGGCCAAGAACTTAACCCAAGTTCAAGAGGTATATACCAGCCCTCAAGCTAGGGCAATGGCCACAGCTCAAGCCATCAGTCACGGTTTGCTTCTGGGTGAACCACAAGTAGATGACTTATTGTCAGAAGTCAATTTGGGAGATATCGAAGGTCTAACGGCCGAGCAAATAGAGCAACAGTTCCCCGGACAAATGGAAATCTGGGCTGCCGACCCCGAAGCCGCTGTAATTCCCAACGCTGAGAGCTTATCCGCAGCAGCCACAAGGTTGCATTCCTTCTGTCAGGCTAAGTTCGAGAAACATCCAGATGGGCGTATCATTATTGTTAGCCATGGCCTCTTAATCCGCTGTTTCCTCACCAAACTCTTAATTCGGCCTTTCAAGGACATCTGGTTATTTGATATTGATAATGCTGGTTATTCAGTTATTGAATGGGACAAATCTCATCCTCAAGTAGTCAAAATTAACCAAACAGACCATCTAGCCCCCCAGCCAAAATTGGAGTAAAATTCCCTCAAGTATGATTGACTTACAACTCCTGCGCGAACACCCAGAGATTATCAAAGATTCCCTCATCCGCAAACAAGTCGACCCCAAGATGGTCGATGAAGTCCTGCAGACAGATCAACAATACCGCCAGCTTCTAGAACAGGTCGAAACTCTCCGCTCACAAAAAAACTCCCTCACTCGTGATGACCAAGACCAAGCCCGAACTATCAAAAAGCAACTCCAAGACTTAGAACCCAAACTCAAACAGACCAAAGAAACCCGCGACCAGTTACTTTTCCAAATTCCCAACTTAGTCCATCCCTCAACTCCACACGGGCAAAGCGAGGATGACAATGTGGAGCTGCGTCAGGTGGGAGATAAACCGACCTTCAACTTCACTACTCTTGACCACGTTACTCTCGCCAAACAACTTGATTTAATTGATTTCGAAGCCGGTGCCAAAGTCACAGGTTCTCAATTTTATTATTTGAAGAACGAAGCGGTTTTGCTTGAACAGGCATTAATTAACTATTGCCTACATTTCCTCATCCAACATGACTTTACGCCTATGTCCACTCCTGACTTGGCCAAATCCCGATTTTATTTAGGCACCGGATACCAACCTCGAGGAGAGGAAGCCCAGACATACATTATTCAAGACTCAGATTTGGGATTAATTGCTACCTCCGAAGTTACCCTGGCCGGTTACCACGCTGACGACGTGTTCAACTACAAAGATTTACCTCGCAAATACGTTGGCCTATCCAAATGTTTCCGTCAAGAAGCCGGAGCCTACGGCAAATACTCCAAAGGCTTGTACAGGGTCCATCAATTTACCAAAATAGAAATGTATGCTTTCTGCACACCGTCCGAGGCAGATGCCATGCACGACCATTTCCTCAACCTTGAAGAACAACTCTGGCAGAGCCTAGAGATTCCTTATCGAGTCTTAGAAATGTGTGACGCTGACTTAGGCGGTCAGGCTGTACGTAAATATGACCTTGAGGCTTGGATGCCAGGTAAGGGCGGAGAAGGCGACTGGGGAGAGGTTACTTCTACGTCCAATACCACCGACTACCAAGCTCGTCGTCTCAATATTAAGTACAAAGATACCGACAATCAAAACAAATATGTCTACACACTAAACGGCACCGCCGTTGCCACCAGTCGCGCCTTAGTGGCCATTCTCGAAAACTACCAAAACCAAGACGGCAGCATTACTATTCCCGAAGTTCTGCGCCCATACATGGGCGGCCGCAACACAATTTCCAGGAACTAATTCAAATTCACACATTCAATATTCATTCCATTGACAATTCTAAATATATCCCTTAATATCGTCATTACTGTCACACCAAATTTCGTTCACTCGAAATAAGTGTGCCTCAGGATCTCGCAACAATCAGCCGCTTAGTGGTGAGCTGATTGTTTGCGTTCTAGTTGACTAAGTTCAAAAGCGGGTAAAATTTTCAAAAGCAAAAATGTCGATTTAATTAATCAAACTAATTTAAACTGACATTATTTGTTTGTTTAATTTATTTCGAACGTCAACCAAGAACCATCCGAGGGAATTGGATTTGTACTATTGGGTCGGTCTGTTACAATAGCTATTGGTACAAAATATGGTCTTCTCTTTTTTCAAAAATCTACTTGATACCAACCAACGTGATATCGACCGTTATCGAGCTATGGTCGATAGAATTAACTCTTTTACCAACCAGGTTGCTAAGCTCAAAGACAATCAATTTGTAACTAAAACAGAAGAATACCGCCAGAGACTCTCCGAAGGAGCGGATATGAATGAAATTCTCCCCGAAGCTTTCGCCTTGGTTCGCGAAGCTACCACTCGTGTCCTGGGTATGCGTCATTATGATGTCCAGCTCATGGCTGCCATTGCCTTCCACGAAGGCAAAATTGCTGAGCAAAAAACAGGGGAAGGTAAGACTCTCTCCGCCGTGCCAGCTCTCTATCTTAACGCCTTAAGCGGTAAGGGAGTTCATCTAGTGACTGTTAACGATTACCTTGTTCGTCGGGATGCTGGCTGGAACGGACCGGTCTTCAAATTCCTGGGTCTATCAACTGGTGTGGTAATTCATGATGACCAGCTTCGAGGTTTCCTCTACGATAGCGAGTATAGCGACCCTGATCACGATGATCCACGTCTTAAGCATCTGCGTCCTGTCAGCCGCAAAGAAGCATACGCAGCTGACATAACTTATGGTACGAATACCGAGTTTGGATTCGACTATTTACGCGATAACATGGCCGTATCCAAGGACTCCCAAGTTCAGAGGCCCCATCATTACGCGATTGTCGACGAGGTTGACTCAATTCTCATCGACGAAGCTCGCACTCCGCTGATTATCTCTGCACCAGACGCCGAACCAACTGAGAAATATATTCAATTCGCCAACTTAGCTTCTAAACTGCAATCCGATACAGACTTCACTATTGACGAAAAAGTCAGAAGCGTAGCGCTTACCGACCATGGTATCAAAAAAATCGAAAAACTCCTCGGCGTGGAAAATTTGTACGAGAAAGACTTTGACACCATCCATCATCTCGAGAACGCTCTCAAAGCCAAAATGCTGTTTATTCGCGACCGCCATTATGTCACCCGTGAGAACCAAATCGTCATTGTTGACGAATTTACAGGTCGGCTCATGCCCGGCAGACGCTGGTCAGACGGACTCCACCAAGCAGTTGAGGCAAAAGAAGGCGTCAGAATTCAGCAAGAGTCCAAAACCCTGGCCACCGTTTCCCTCCAGAACTACTTCCGTATGTATACCAAACTGGCCGGCATGACCGGAACCGCTGCCACCGAAGGAGAGGAGTTCCGCAAGATTTACAACCTGGAGGTAGTTATTATTCCCACTCATCGTGATGTTTCCCGAATCGACAACCACGATGTTATCTACAAGACTACCCGAGCCAAATACACTGCCATTGCTAACTTAGTTGAAACTCTCCGTGCCAAAAAGCAGCCTGTTCTCATCGGTACCACTTCAATTCAAAAAAATGAAATCATCGCCCAACTGCTCACCCGCAAGAAGATTCCTCATCAGGTTCTAAACGCCAAGAACCACGAAAAAGAAGCTAACATTATCGCCCAAGCCGGTCTACCTGGAGCTGTCACTGTCGCCACCAACATCGCCGGCCGCGGAGTTGATATTGTCTTGGGAGGCGCCAAACCCAATCTCCCATCGGATTCAACTTCAGCCAAAGCCAAACAAGCATACAAAAAATCCCTAGACGCCTGGCAAAAAGCTCACGACCAAGTCCTCAAGTCCGGCGGTCTGTATATTATCGGTACCGAAAGACACGAATCTCGTCGTATTGATAACCAATTACGAGGACGTTCGGGACGGCAAGGTGACCCAGGTGCCTCCCAATTCTTTGTTTCTCTAGACGACGAAATCATGCGTATTTTTGGTGGAGAGCAAGTCGCCCGCATGATGACAGCTTTTAACTTACCCGAAGACCAACCACTGGATGCTAAGTTAGTTTCCAGAGCTATTGAGCAAGCACAAGTCAAGGTCGAAGGTTTCCACTTCGACCAACGCAAATACTTGGTCGAATACGACGATGTGCTCAACAAACAGCGCGAAATCATCTACAAGCTCCGCCAAAAGACTCTTGACGGCTATGACTTCCACGACGAGCTTGTCACCAAATCCAAAAAACAAATTGACCAACTTATCGCGCTCTATGCTCCCGAAGGTTACGTTACCGAGGAGGTGGACAAAATAACTCAGGAATTTGCCGAGATTGTCCCCACCAGTAACGCTGACCTGACCACGCTCCGCAAGCAAGTCGCCAAATCTCAAGACGCCGTTGCTCTCCAAGAGACTTTCCATGCCAAACTCGAGACAGCCTTCCAATCAAAAGTCAGCCAATACGGTGAAGATGTCATGAACGAAATCGAGCGTCACACCATGAGAACCGCCATTGACCAGCTTTGGGTAGACCATCTGGATAGCATCGAAGACATCCGCGAAGGTATTGGTCTGCGCAGTTATGCTCAGAAAGACCCGCTAGTCGAATATAAGCAAGAAGCCTATGGCCAGTTTGAGAATTTAATTAATCAAATTGATTATCAGGTGGTTCGCAGAGTTCTCCGTGTCCAAGTCCAGTTTGCCGCTTCTCCTCAGATGGATATTAGCCGCGCGCAAGCCACTCACGTGATTCCTACTCTCAATGTCCAAGAACCAATTGAAACCTCACCTGTCCAACTGCCTGACCAGCTTCCCGAGGAACTCCCAGAAGTAGAGAGTTCTATTGCCAGTGATAGTCCCAAACCAACCAACAGTGCTTTGGATGACTTTGCCCAAGCCATGGGAACTATCTCCTCAACTCCTGGAGCAACCAAAACCTCATCCACGGCTACTCAGGGTAGAGTAGCCAAGAATCTGGGGCGCAACGAACCTTGCTGGTGCGGCAGCGGCAAAAAGTACAAGAAGTGCCACTGGCCGAACTAAGAATGGCAGGCTTACACTCAAAAACTCTTGTAAGCTTAAATTAGCCAACAAGTTTATTTTTATTAAATTAACTTCTCCTACTCCTCGCTTGTAATTTTTCCTAATTCTTTAGGCATCAAGGCAAACAAGAGTCCGGTTACTAGGGATAGAACTACACCAAATATCAGTGCGGCCCAGAAGCTATCCACTGTGAATCCTGGGACAATCATGGCAGTCAACATTACCATCAGCGCGGTAATGACGAAACTAAATAATCCCAAGGTTAGGACGTTCACCGGTAGAGTCAAAAAAGACACCAACGGACGAATAAACATATTAACTAACCCCAGAACTACAGCTACCACAATAGCGGCCACAAACCCGTCAACATTAACTCCAGGAATAATATAAGCGCTGACAAAAACAGCTATTCCGCTTAGTAGAAGATTTACAATAGCTTGCATAATTTCACCCCCTTTCGTTCTTTCATTTAATCTTCATGTTAAATAAATTTCTCCACCGGTGCAAGTGTCCGACTACAGAAAATATTCCTCTGCACGGTATTTCACGCGTCGTTATGATAGCATTGTGTTATGACTGAAGGAGACCCCAGAATTTCACGAAGAACTTTTCTTAAGGGATTAGCGCTAACAGGAGCAGGTGTTTTAGTCGGTTCCGGGCAGGGAGAAATGAATAGTTCCCTCGCATCTAATCCTAAGCCACCAGAGGTAGAGCCCCCCGAACATCTGCCGTCCCCTGAAACAGAGCCAAATATACCGCACACTCCGCTAGTAGTCGACTTCCCTCCATTACCAAAAGATTTAGATAGAGCCATTCAAGAGGGGTTGTTGACAAGCGATACAGAGTCTTTTGATATAGCAAGCTTTTTTGACAGACTTACCGGAAGTTCATACGCAGGCCTTGAGTCTCAATACCAAAACGAGAGTCACACTGATTGGCCTCTATATACAGAGGAGGGAATAGAATACCTCTCCAAGCAAGGACTGGAAAAACAGGCGTTGTGTTTAGCATTAGCTTCGTCATGGTCACAGCATGGGTTAGGAGTAACACAGTACATGCAAAACTTTAGAGATGGGCAAAATCTCGAGACTCAACGCTACACTGATGAACAAGCCGAAGGAACCGCTCAACTTACTCATGGAGGAGAGGAGTTACCACTAGAGCCTTACACTATCTTAGGTCTACAAGATTTTGTTAGCGCAATCAACAAGTCAGATGAAACTGATGAATTTGGAAACCCTTACTACTTAGTCAACATAGACCATGTAGAACTAGCTAACGCTATTAGCCAATCACCTCAAAAAGTTATTAGCGGCAGTATTAACGTGGGTAGAGATATTAAAGTAAGGATAGGACATAACTTACCCGACGGCCACCTAAGCAACAAATCAGAAGGTTGGGTTGGAGGCATATATGCAGGAAACGTCGAAAAGTTAGTCAATGGCATGGTCGAATATTCTCTGCCGCCTCTTGCCTTGGAAACCGCATATCAAGACCCTGAGAATTTACAACACTTAATGGAGTTTATAAACATCCTCAGAGACGCCGGGAAAATAGTCGTCTTGGCTACTGGTAACAGCGAGGCAACTTTGTCAGATGACTTTACCTTACCAGATGGGAGTTACTTGATAGGAGCCTGGGATAGCAAGGCTCAAGCCTCTCCACATAATTTCCAAGGGTCTCCAGAACAAGTGTATTATATTGACCCAAACAAGGTTTCTAACTCCATGGGAACGACTAGCAGTCCGGCTACTGCTATTTTTTCCGAATGGCTTTCTCAACAGGGGACCGATGACCCTGTCGAAATAAAAAATATTCTCAGGAGATATTCCAAAGTTCAAATAGAGACTAATAATCTGATTGTTGGCATTGGCGCGGTGCCAAATGTAGGAGGCATAGATGATTGGAATGACCCCACTAAATACCGACCTCTAGATAATTAAATTACCTTAGAGAGTGCTAGGCTAATTTCATGTAAGATATATGTATGAAATCAGCCTTCATCACCGGAGCAAACAGAGGACTAGGACGGGGGTTCATCGACTACTTGCTCGCCCAGGAATACCAGGTCTTCGCCGGAACCCGCCAACTGCCAGAGTCCACTTCCCCCACGGAACAACTAATCTGGGTAGAGGTTGATGTTGCAAGCGACTTGTCTATTGGCCAGGCTTTTAATCTAATCCAAACCCACACATCTACTCTAGACTTACTTATCAACAACGCCGGAGTCAACAAAGACACCGCTACGAATAACCAAAAACATTTAGTTTGTAACCTCGAATCACTTGATAGACAATCTTTGCTCAAGATGTTTGATATCAACTCTATCTCGCCGCTACTTGTGACCAAATACTTCCTCCCGCTGCTCAACGCACATGACAGTTTTGTAATCAATGTTTCCAGTTGCCGTGCTTCATATCATGATGAATGGGGAAACCAAACCGCCAATTACGGCTACCGAGCCAGCAAGTCAGCTCTCAACATGCTGACTTACTGCAGTCTGTACGACCTACCGACCCATGTCAAAACCTTTACTGTCCATCACGGCAGCGTCCACACGGACATGAACCCTGATGGCAGCGATACTCCGCTTGAACAGGCCCGCCAGATTGTTTCCATAATTGACCACTGGAGCGATGAGTTAAATGGACGGTTTCTCAACTACGATGGGACTGTTTATCCTTTGTAATAGATTCTTCTCATATGAACTCCATAAAAAGTTAGTAACATCGATATTCTCTATCACGGCCTGCGACTATAACGACGGCCAGTGGCGTCTATCAACTTGGAACGACCACGCCCATTTAGGTTAATTCTCTTGACACACAACCATTTCCTGAATATGCTGTAATCATGAGTAAGAACAGGAATTTATTACTTCTATTACTAATTCTTCTTGGTATCTATTTTTTCGTCCGTCCTCAGAGAGCGTCATTTTTCAATCCCTCTACAATAACGGTTTCGGGTTCAGCTTCAACTGAACAGACCAACCAAGTTGCTTCTTTCAACGCCGGAGTTTATTCCATTAACGATGATAAAGATATAGCTGTCAACGAAGTCAACTCCAAGATTGAGCAAATCATCACTTCTCTTCAAAATTTCGACATTCCAGAATCTGATATCAAAACCCAAAACTTAAGCATCTATCAAATGGAAGAGCCAACCTCAGAAGGATCGATTAGAACACAACCTGGACAATGGCGGGTAAGTACAGATATCCAGGTTACATTGCGTGATGTTGCCCGTGCCACGGAGTTAGCTACATTATTGACTGCTAGCGGAGCTAACAATGTCTATGGTCCTAACTTCACCATCGATGAAGAAAATACTATGGAATCTGATTTGCTAAATCAAGCCGTCAAAAATGCCTCAACCAAAGCCGAATCTGTTGCGCAAGCCAACGGTAAAAGGGTTGGTAAAATAGTCGCCATCGTTGAGGGTGGAGCAGAGAACCCTGTCTATCCGATGCGAGATATGCTCAATAGCACCGGAGGAGCCGCACTCATGCCTGGCTCTACTACGGTATCCAAGACTGTATCTGTCACCTTCGAACTAAAATAAATTTCTCCAATATTATTCTTCACCAAGTTCCTTCTCTAGGTGCACGGTCTGGTATTCGTCGTCAGTGTCGTGTGTTATTCGATAGCCTTTGGCCAGCCAATATTCAAGTGAGTGGGGAATTGTCTTCTGAGTGTGCAGGTAAACATATTCGCATCCGAGTTTTTTCACTTCTAACTCCAGTTTATTTAATAAAAGCGTCCCCACACCTTTCCCACGCGTTCCCTTTTTCACATAATGCCGCCAAATACCGACTGTATTTTCTTTACGATATCTTTCTCTAAACATCGAGTAATCTCGGTCGTACAGTCTGCACGCAATTGTGCCTACAATCTCTCCTTCAATCCAGGCTCCATATATAAGCCCGTTGTTTTTCATGTACGTGTCTGCCAAATTAATCACGTCCCAATGCCAATCTGGGTTTATCTCATAACCAAAATCATCAGTAATGACTTGTTCAATAAAACTTTTTACTATTTCAACTTCCTCAACTTGAACCAAACGAATATCAATCATTTTTGTAATATATGCACCGAATTAACAACTTCGTCTGTCGGATGGAAATCTAACACGTTTTTCAGGCCGCTAACTTTGTCTGCATCAAATTCTCTATACAAAAGTCTCCGGTTTCCATGAGC
This sequence comes from uncultured Gammaproteobacteria bacterium, assembly GCA_964464795.1. Taxonomy (GTDB): domain Bacteria; phylum Patescibacteriota; class Microgenomatia; order CAYXHB01; family CAYXHB01; genus CAYXHB01. Next base: position 13,803 of record CAYXHB010000005.1, on the reverse strand, counting down.
GCCACGAACCAAAATATGTGTTCCTTGGGTAATTTGATTTCGTATGTAGTTAATTATCTCCACTTGTTCCATCCAGTCGCTCCCGACTAAAGCAGCTTGATAAACAACATTAAACGCCCGATATTTTTTAAATGATTTGGCATCGCAATGCACAATGTTTATCTTTTTACTAAGTTGCAATTTTTCTATTAGTTTCTCGGATCTGTAACAGGCAGTTAAATCTTGATCTAGAATAGTAATTTTCAGACCGGTAGTGAGAACTAACACAATTGCCGTCATGGGCAGAGGCCCGCCGCCGATAAATAGAATTTTGTGCTCTTTGTGGTCAGTACATTGTTCCAATAGAGCCATCTCTTTTAGAGCTAACTTCATATAGTTATTCCAGTAAGGGAATCTGGTTATCTCTGCTTGAGGATTTTTAGATTTTGCAATTCTGTTCGACCAATACAACTCCAGCTCATATTCTGACTGACTGCACAAACCAAGCAGCTCTCGTCTATGAGTGAAATTTTTTATCAAATCCTCCTTCTCACTCCTTGCTAGAGTAACCAACTGCGAAAACAAATCATTTGTTCTCTCCCCAGGTTTCAAGTCGGGTAGGGCAGACAACTGACTATATAGGTAATTGAGTTTAACAACAGAATTCATCGAACGAGTTTACCAAAAGCATAAACATAATGCAACTAAGTTGCAAAAATGTTATAATACCAACTATGGATTTCACCCAAATCGCCCACTATCACCAATTCCGTTTAACTCCTATCCGCCGTGAAATTTTTCTCATTCTGCAGTCCTCAGATAAACCGCTTAGTATCCTACAGTTGATGAGTCTGTCGCCGCTGTTATCTCAAGCTAACAAGACCACTCTTTATCGGGACTTGAATTTATTTGTCTCCAAAGACTTGGTGCGCGTAATAACGGTTCGTTCAGATACTACTTTTTACGAACTTGCCGCTCTTGAGCATCACCATCACGCGGTTTGCTCTGATTGCCAGACAGTCTTGGATGTTCCTTGCCAGCATGAAAATCAAAAACACATTCAAATTCAACAAGTTGATGGCTTTCGCATAACCCATACTGATATTATTTACCAAGGCCAGTGCGCCCAATGTCAATAATATGACTCTGCTTCACATCGTCCTCGCCACACTGTTTATCAGCGCTGGGTCATTCGTGGCTATTTTCACACTAGCCCTCAAGCAATCTTTTTTGGCCAAAATCCTCAAGTCTCTTATCGCCATTGCGGCCGGAACAATGCTTGGGGCAACTTTTTTCCATTTGCTCCCGGAGGCCGCGCAGTTTCTTCCAGCCACCACGTATTTACAGATTACCTTAGCTTCATTTATCGCTTTCTATCTAATCGAAAAAATCTTCCATTGGCGTCATTGCCATGACGACCACTGCACCCGCCATTCTTTTGGTGCCATGAACTTGATTGGAGATGGGTTGCATAACTTTATCGACGGCATGGTCATCGCCGGAGCTTTCCTTGTCGATACTACCTTGGGTATTACTACTACTTTGGCCATTGCCCTCCACGAAATTCCTCAAGAAATAGGCGACTTCGGGGTGCTACTATACGCCGGATACACCAAACGCAAAGCCATGTTAGCCAACGTCATAGTTGCTCTCACCAGTGTCTTGGGCGGAGTCCTTGGTTTCTTTCTCTTCAGCCAGAGTCAGCTTGTCCTGCAGTACCTCCTTCCTATTGCCGCTGGAGGATTCCTCTATATTGCTACCTCTGACCTGTTACCTGAGCTGCGTGCCGAAACCCGCCGCAAACAGATGGTGATTACTTTCTTGGCTTTTCTCCTGGGCATTGCAGTAATGTGGTTTGCAGGGGAGTCACATTCCCACGAAGAGTATCACCACGACGAACATCGCTTCGAAACTACTTAATCTCTCGTTCCTCAAACTGTAAGGCTAATGCTTGTGTCCGTGCAGTTCCACTTTCCCCAGCGCAAATCTAGATGCATACCAAGCCGCCAGTAGAGTAGTAATCGGCACAGCCAACACCAACCCCATGCTGCCAGTCAATGTCCTCACAATCTCTTCACTAATTAGCTCACTATTAAACATCATCCAGAAAGGCTCGTTGGAAGGATTTAGCACCAGGAAAATAAACACTGGCATAGCGGCACCAGCGTAGGCCATCACGAGTGTGTTTACCAAAGACGCAATATGTTCCGTGCCTATATTCCTACCCCTTCTCCACAGTTCCTTAAATGACAGCTGCTTATTGGCTTTCTTCAACTCAAACACCGCTGCCACTTGAGCCGTCGTAATGTCATCCAAGACACCTATTACTCCGATAATCATGCTCCCCAATAGTAAGCCCTTCAAGTTAATCACCTCTGTCGCGCCAATCCGCAAACCCGCCGCATCATCACTCCCCATCCCTGTCAGTCTCGACGTCTCCACTGCTACCCAAGAAAAAACTCCCACCATCAACAACACTACCAATGTGCTCACCAAAGACACGGTTGTCTGTCTGCTAAACCCATGCGCTAGATACAGTGTTGCCACCAGGATTAACAACGCCCCGCTCAAACTGACCATCAGAGGGTCAGACCCGGATAGAATAGACGGCACCATAAACTTCACTATGACCACTAGACTTATCATCATCCCCACCAGAGAGCCCAAACCCTTCCTGCCTGCAAATATCACCACAAACACAAAAAACACGATTAACAAATTCCTTATCTGTGGTATCCGATAAAAATCAATAATCAGATAATCACCCGAGGCAATTCTCATGGTTACAACCGTATCACCAACTTTAACCAACTGCTCCTCGCTCAAGCTCACCATCTCTCCGTGGATAATTTCCATCCTCTGGTCTGCCAACTCTCCTTCCAAAAGTCTCAATCCTACTCTTTGCCTCAGAGGGTTCTCATCCTCACCGCTGCTAGTTAAATTCTCCACTTGCTCTACCACTGCTTTAGTATACAAATCATTCGCCCAGACATTTCCCCTTGCCCCAACTAATAGTACCAGCCAGACAATAATTGCAAGTCCAAACTTTCTCATCACCCCATTATACCCAAAAATAAATTCAAAACGCTTACTTATTTTTCCCAAGAATATTATTCAACTGTTTCGTCCATCATACCCGCAACCTCCTCGTTTTCCAGGCTTGACCATGGCACCAGAGTATCATCGTCTTCATCTTCCTCGGACTCCGATGTTTCTTCTAAATCCACCTCGCCTGTTTCAGGAGGAGGGGAGTTATCAATCGTACTCTGCTGTTGAATCTTATCAGCCAAATTAAGCTCGCTTTCCTCATCTCCATCTATCCCCCAAGCTGACAAGTTCTCAAGCACATCATCATCAGATTCCGGATCAGGATTATCTCCCTCATCATAAGGAGTTGGAGGTTTATGCTCATTAGGATCGTATGCCATCACTGGTATTGTAAAGTAACTTTACGAAAAACTGCAAGTGCCTTTCTCAACTCCATTGGCAACTTGATTTTCTCCAACTCTTTCCTACATCAAATTGACGAAAACTACCTCTTTGGTGAAGACTTCCTTGCCCGGGCAGACTGAGCCAATCCAGCTTTACGCCGCTCTTTCATTCTGGAGTCTCGAGTTACCAACCCCTGCTGTCGCAGTGTGGGTTTCCAGTCAGGATTATGTTTCACTAAGGCTCTGGAGAGTCCATGAGCAACAGCCTGCACTTGTCCCCAAATTCCTCCGCCACTGACCTTGGCTGTCATATAGAAGTTGGTCACGTCCAAAGTCCTAAAGGGAGCTTCGTAAATAGATTTCATCAATTCCCCTGGGAAGTACGCACTAATTGGTTTGCCATTAACTGTATGTTCTTCTTTACCTTCAAGCAACCGTACTCTCGCCGAGGCGGTTTTTCTCCTGCCAACGGTTTGAATGGAATTATTAGTTTGACTATTTTTTGCCATATTTCAAAAAAATTATAAATGAGATTGATACGGATTATTATCTCCGACTACAATTTTCAATCGGGTCAACATTTTTGAGCGTAATTTGTTTTTTGGCAGCATTCCATGCACAGCCTGGTAGATGATTGTCATTGGTTTCTTAATTCGCAAATCTTTCAGAGAGATTTCTTTCCTGCCACCAGGGTATCCGCTATAGCGGTCGTAGATTTTAGCTTCCTCTTTGTTGCCAGTCACTTTGACTTGCTCACTGTTCACTACCACCACATAATCGCCGCCATCAATATGCTTCACAAATCCCGTCTTATGCTTCCCTTGCAAGAGCATAGCAATCCGAGTCGCTACTCGGCCTAGATTTTCTTTACTGGCATCTATCAAATGCCATTTTCTGTTTATATTCATGTTTAACTATTTTTTTTAACTGTTTTTTTACTAACAGCCTTTTTAACTGCTTTTGGTTTATCTTCTTTAGTCTTGCCTATTTTAGCAGCTTTGACTTCTTTTTTCGCCTCAGTTTTTTTGGCTGACTTTTCCTTTGAGCTGGTTTTTTTACTATCCGCTGACGATTTCACTTCCACAGCTTTTTTCACCAATTCTTGGTCTTTTTCCACCAACGAAACTCGCACCATCAGCGTGTTATCCCCCCGCCTTAAGCTCGTGGGCGTTAATCTTATATGCCCCGAAGCTCTAGTGTAGGTGGGCGCTATTCTTTCAACCAAATTTTTCACAGCCAGAGGATTGCCTATCATTTTCAGTAACTGCCGATATGATGCTAAGGTTCCTTTTTTCGCAATTGTAAAACTATGCTCAATCTGAGGTTTGATAAACTTAGCTTTTGCCTGAGTGGTTACTATACCGCTGCGCAAAAAAAAGTCAGACAACAAATTTTTCACTAAAGCACTCCTCTGGTTACGAGTTCTGCTTAATTTGGGTTTAGATACAAGATGCCGCATATTTTTATAATCCTATCAATAAAAACCTTATGAATTTTGTTGAAGTCAAAGTTAGGCAAGTTCAATACCTTTAGCCTTAAGAGCATCCTGGATGATGTTGATTGACTTGCCACCCAGGTTTTTGACCTTCATAATATCTTCCTGTGGGGTAGACAACAGTTCTTTCACAGTCCCCATGCCTGATTTGCGCAAAGCATTGGCGATTCGAGTTGGCAACTCCAGCTCCTCGACTGTCAACTGTAGAGCTTCTCGGTTAGCACCATTACCTTCGGGCTCACTTACAGGCTCTTCTTCTCCTTCGTCTGTAGACGGATTAGATACGTGCGCATAATATTGTTCCAAAGTTGCAGCTGCCTTCAACACGGCGTCGCTAGGTTTCATCGTTCCGTTAGTCCATACATCAAGCACAATTTTATCAAAGTTAGTTAGTCTGCCTACACGAGTACTCAAAACTTCGTAATTAACTCTAGTCACTGGAGAAAAACCTGCATCAACCGGGATGACACCTACAGTCGAGATAACTCTCTCTTCGGCCGGTGAGTAGCCGACGCCGGATTCAACTGTAATTTGAGCTTTTAAGCTGGCCTTGCTATCAGAAAGATCAGCAATTACTAACTCAGGGTTGGCAACCTCAACTCCAGATGGCAATTCGATTTGTTCAGCGGTAATTTGTCCTGGACCTTTTACGTTCAAAGTCAAAGTCACAGGTTCACTTCCGTTATAAACCAAATGCAACTGCTTCAAATTTAATACAAAATCAACAATATCCTGACGCATGCCTTTGAGAGAAGTGAACTGATGCTGTACACCGTCTATTTGCACCGAAGTAACCGCTGCTCCTGGCAAGTAAGTTAACATTACCCTGCGCAAAGAATTGCCCATAGTTTGCCCAAATCCAGGCAACAAGGGCTCAATCACAATCTGGGCGTACGAATCTGTTTCGCCCTGTACATTGAGTTTGAAATTGATATCTGTTGGATTAACCATAAAAATACCTGAGAACAAGGTCGTATTGTATCAGACTATCGTGCCGAGTACAACAACTAAGTATTAACGTGAATAATACTCAATGACCATGGCCATACTGACAGGTTCACTTAAATCTTCCATTGTTGGCACTCGGACAATCTTGAGTACACCGGATTGCCTGACAATCCAGGTAACTCCGTTGTTTTCGTCCAAATTCAACAACTTCAATACGTCAGGGTTACTGAGCACTTTTTCACTCAAAGTGATTATCTCACCAGGTTTTAGTTGATATGATGGGATGTCTACTTTAACGTCATTTACCTTAACATGGCCGTGTACCACGAACTGCCTGGCCATATTGCGAGTCTTAATGATTCCTGAGCGAAACAGCGCGTTGTCGAGTCTGGATTCCAAAGACTGAATTAACTTTTCTCCTGTATCGCCTTTGGACTTCAGAGCTTTCCCGACATACAATGCAAATTGTCTCTCCAAAACTCCATACATCCGCTTGAGTTTCTGTTTTTCCCGCAGTTGCAAACCGTAATTGGATTGCTTTTTCCCGCGCATTTTCTGCCCATGAGCTCCCGGTGGTACATTCAGTCTTCTTAACTTAACGCCCTTGGACATCAAGTCAACACCTTCTCTACGTGATAATTTATTTTTTGGTCCAGTGTGTCTTGCCATATATATTAACCTCTTCGTGGTTTGGGTTGACGCGGACCATTATGTGGAATGGCTGTCACGTCAGCAATTAACAATAACTTTAATCCTGCGGCCTTCAGAGCTCTCAGAGACGCTTCCCGTCCGGAACCTGGGCCTTTGATATAAACTTCAACTTCCCGCAACCCCATCCCCAGAGCTTTCCTGGCTACTTGCTCAACTGCTGTGGTGGCCGCGAACGGGGTCGACCTGCGTGCCCCTTTGAATCCGGCTGCTCCGCTGCTGCTCCAGGCCAGAGTATTACCAACCATATCGGTAACTGTCACAATCGTATTGTTAAAGGTAGAAATCACGAAAACTTTCCCTTTGGTGGTATTGATTGTGTCTGTGTTTTTACTTGTTTTTTTTGTGGCCATAAGTTGCTATTTTATTAGGCTAATTAGCTTTTTGCCAGATCATCTTTCTTAAACGCTCCCACGGTCTTCCTGGCTCCACGTTTAGTTCGGGCATTAGTTTTCGTCCTCTGCCCACGTGCAGGGAGACCGGATTGGTGCCTCAGTCCGCGATAAGATTTAATTGCTGTCAGCCGGTTGATGTTTTGGGTAATCTGCCTGCGTAGGTCTCCTTGAATTAGATAGGTTTCCAAGACTTTTTGTACTTTAGCAACTTCCTCATCTGTCAACTCGCGCGCTCTTTTGTCAGGATTTAAATTAGCTTTTTCAATAACTTCCAAGACATTTGTAGGCCCAATGCCATAAATAGCCTGTAAAGCATAAAATACTTTTTGGTTGTCTGGGATATCAATACCGATAATGCGTGGCATAAATTTTTATTTACCCTTGTCTTTGTTTATGACGTGGATTTGATTTGCAAATAACGCGCAATTTTCCGTCCCGGCGCAAAACTTTGCACTCAGGACACATTTTTTTTACTGATGGCCGAACTTTCATAAATTTAATTTCTTTGGATAATTCTTCCCCGTGTTGAATCATGAGGAGAAAACTCCATTCTGACCTTATCTCCGGCGAACAAACGCAAATAGCGTTTCCTAAGTTTACCAGACAGTGTGGCCAGCACAATAATCTCGGCTCCTGACTCAGTTTTTTCATCCAGAGCCACTCTGAAATTAGAATTTTTCAGTGCTTCCAAAATAGTGCCGTCTTTAACAATGACTGTTTTGCTTGATTGGATTTCTGACATAATCAAAAATGAGTTAAACGGGGCGGATCGTTAAATTTTTCCTTTCTTGCCATAAGCCAGAAAATCAATTGTCGGCCGGTAATGTCAAAATGCGCGGGCCATCGTTTAAGATAGCCACCGTTTCCTCAAATAACCCTGATATCTTACCATCTTTAGTAGAAATTGTCCAACCATCGTCCTCCACTACAATCTTGGGCGACCCGCTGGTGTAAATCACTTCAATTGCCAACGTTTGTCCTTCGTATAATAGCGGTGTATCCTCCAGCTTCCCCAATAACAACCCAGGTACAAAAGGCTTCTCATGCAATCTTTCGCCCACCCCATGTCCGGTCAGCTCAGGGATAGCTTTGAGTCCATATTTACCCAAGGTTTTTTCAATTGCCTGCGAAATATGCCCGACTCTATTTCCAACTTTGGCTTGTTCTATGCCTCGCGCCAGGGCTTCCTTACCCGCACTCAAAAATTTTTTCAAATCACTCGTTGCTTCACCGACAACCAAAGTAGTCGAAGTATCAGTAAAAAACCCCTCATAAATCATTCCCACATCAATAGACACCACGTCTCCATTCTCAATTACAGTCTTATTAGGTATCCCATGCACCACGCCGTCGTCTATATTGATACAAGTGGCCCATTTATACCCAGGCACAGTTTTAAACGCGCACTGTCCGCCTTGCTCCAAAATCAACTTCTCAGCTAGTTTATCAATCTCCAGAGTGGTAATCCCAGGCTTAACCTCTTTCGCCAACTCCTCTAGCACTACCCCCAGCCGCCGCCCGCCTTTGCTCATGGCCTTAATTTTTTCTTTATGCTTATCCATAAATTAATCCACCAATCCCCTTTCTTTCAATCCGGCAATAATTGCACTAAATACTTCTTCAATCGTACCGCTGCCATTTACTCTCATCAATATGCCTTCCCGTGCATAAATATCTAGCAACGGCAAAGTAATCTCCCGATACTGCTGCAGGCGAAAACGCACACTCTCTGGTTTGTCATCTTCGCGCATCACCAGGTCTTCCTTTGGCCAGTCTTCTGCTGGCGGCAGGCTCTTGTAGTTAAAAATCTCATTGGTCGAGCGCGACATCACTCGATTCTTTAGCCGCTCCACGCTTTCCTCCTCACTTAGGTCCAAGGAAATCGCACAGTCAATCTTCCCATTGTGTTCAACCATCCAATTCTTCAAATACTCCCACTGGGCAATTTGCCGTGGATAAGCATCAAACAGCAGCCCGTCTGTTTTCCCGCTTCGCTCCAGATACTCACCTGCGGCCCTGTTTACCAAGTCGCTCGACAACATATGCCCATCAGCCAGTAAACCTCTAATTTCTTGTCCAAGCGGAGTGGCCTGCTCTCCCATGTCGCGCAAAATTGCCCCCATTTCCAACATTTCCAAATTCAATTCTTTGGCCAGTTTCCGTCCTTGAGTGCCTTTGCCTGACCCTTGAGGTCCGATAATCAACAAATTCATATCTTTTTAGGAATTACCTATGACACAAACGCGTCGTAGTTACGCATTACCAGTAGAGATTCAATTTTCTTAGTCAAATCTAAAGCAACGCTCACTACAATCAGAATACTAGTCCCTCCCACGGTCAGTGTAGGGATATTAAACCCAACTTGAATTAAAGCTGGCAAAATAGCGATTAGACCCAAAAACAAAGCTCCAATTAGAGTAATCCTTACCATAATATGCCCTAGATAACTTTCCGTCGGCTTCCCAGGTCGAATTCCGGGAATAAATCCGCCTTGTTTTTTTATCTGGTCAGAAATTTTTTCCGGGTTAAAAGTAATGGATGTATAAAAATATGTAAATCCAACCACCAACAGGAAGTAGGTCAAGTTATAAAACCATCCTTGAGGCCCAAACAATCCCGCCAAGGTAATGCCAATTTGTATTAGCATCTGATTGCCTGATTGAGTCAAAAATTGAGCCAATAAAGAAGGCATCAATACCAGCGAAATCGCGAAAATAATCGGAATTACTCCAGCCTGATTCAACTTCAAAGGTAAATAAGATGTCTGCCCACCTACTGACTTGTTACCGGCAATTCGTCTAGCGTATTGAATAGGAATTCGCCTTACCGCCTCAGTCATAAACACTACTCCAGCTACCACCACCAACAGCATTACCAGCAAGACCACGATTTGCAGAATTTGAGTCGAGTTAACGATTTCAAACGTCCGACCCAAGATAATCGGTAACCTCCCGACTATTCCCGCGAAAATCAAAATTGATATTCCATTTCCAACCCCATACTCGCTAATCATGTCTCCAAGCCACATTACCAGCATAGTTCCCGCTACCATCGTCACCATCAAGGCAATGATTGATAATGGAGCAAAGTCAGTGATAATTCCTTGTCCTCTCAGCAGGTTAAACATCACTACCGCCTGCAGTGTCGCCAATGGAATAGTGAGTAACCGGGTGTATTGATTAATCTGCGCTCTTCCGATGTCACCTTCCTTGGATAACTCTTCCAGCTTAGGGAAAACTGCTGTCATCAACTGCATGATAATCGAAGCATTAATATACGGCCCTAGTCCTAAAGCCAAAATAGAGAAGTTAGCCAAAGTTCCTCCTGAAAATATATCCAGCAATCCCAAAAATTGATTCCCCTCAAACAATCTCCGCAAATCCTCTGTGTTTATTCCAGCCGCCGGTACATGAGCCGCAAATCTAAATATGGCCACAATCACTAAAGTCATCAATATCTTTTTCCTCAAGTCTGGCAACCGAAACGCTTTGGTCAGTGGAGAAAATACCTTCATGCGACTATTGTACACTGCCTCCAGCCGCAATTATCAATGCCGCTGCCTTTTCACTGCTTGGGACTGATACGGTTAGAGGGGTATTTAACTTGCCGTTTGCAACTATTTTCACCCTAACTTTAGGATTTTTTGGGTCCTGGGAAATTTTACCTGCCACATAAAGGCTCTCTGCTGTAACCAGCGAGTTAGCCGGCATGGTATCAAGCACACTCAAACTGACGGTTACAGTCTGTGACTTTAAAGATTTAAATGTTCCCTTGCCTCGCATCAACGGTAGCCGTTGCAATAGAGATTTTTTCACCTTAGTTCCCATAAACGCCGGATGAATTTTGGTTCTAGCCTTTTGACCTTTCTGTCCGCGTCCGACAGTATGGAAACCTTTACCAGAACCCAAACCTCGCCCCAAGCGTTTCTTTGATTTTTCTGTTGTTGCTGGTAGTGAATTCAAAAATGACATACTAATTTTTTTTATCAGCCAAAGGTTTCAACTGTTTCAAAGCTTCAATCGTGCAGTAAACATTACTAATTTTATTATTAGTCCCCAAAATTTTTCCTACCACATCCTGCACACCAGCAGCTTCCAGAACCGCTCTTACAGATCCGCCCACAATCATTCCGGTTCCTGATTTGGCTGGCTTGATTAAAATTAAAGCCGCTCCGTATTTACAGTTCACTTGATGTGTAATCGTTGTTCCGTCCAACGGCACGTTAATCATATTTCTTTTGGCCGTCGCAAACCCTTTTCTAATCGAACTGGCTACGTCAGGCCCCTTCCCCAAACCTACCCCCACACTTCCTTTTCTGTCGCCCACCACGGTCAGAGCTGAAAAAGTCATTTGGTTTCCGCCTTTGGTTTTCTTAGACACTCTTTTAATCTGAATTATAGATTCAGCAAATTCGCTATTTTGATTGTCGTTGTGTGGTGAAAATGAATAAGCCATAAAAATAAATTAGAAAATTAACCCCGCGTCCCTGGCTGCTTGCGCCAAGGTTCTTATTCTACCATGATATGCTTTGTTTCCGCGGTCAAAAACCACAGCTTTAACTTTCGCCTTGAGTGCGGCCTCTGCTACAGCTTTACCAACCAACGCAGCTCTTTCCATCTTGGTTCCTTTCAGACTCTGGTCGCTGGCAGCAGCTAGAGTTTTTCTCCCGGCATCATCAATCACTTGTGCGTAAATGAACTGATTGGTTCTGTGAACAGATAACCTGGGGCGATTGGAACTCCCCATAATTTTCCTACGCACTCGGGTTAGCCGTCTGTCTTTGGATGATTTACGATTTAGTTTTGTCATATTTTTTATGCTTTGGCAGCTTTACCAGCCTTGCGGCGAACATGCTCGCCAACATAACGGATGCCTTTGCCTTTATATGGTTCAGGCGGACGAACTGCGCGCACTTTGGCGGCGGTCAGTCCAACTTGCTGTTTATCATATCCTTTGACAGTTACCAGATTTTGTCCTTCGACACTAAAAGTAATTCCTTGCGGTGGGTCAATCAACACTGGGTGAGAATAACCAATACTCAAATGCAGTTTGTTGCCTTCCATCCTGGCTCTGTATCCGGTCCCAATTAACTCAAGTTGTTTTTCCCAGTTTTCACTTACTCCTTTAATCATATTGGCAATTACTGCTCGAATCATCCCATGGTTGGCCTTAGTGGCTTTTCCTTCACTTGTTCTATCAAGATTGACAACTTTACCATCGTTGTTAATCACGATATTTTTCGGCAAGTCAGCACTCAGAGTCCCTTGGCTTCCTTTAACCAAGACAGTTCTGTCATTAACCGATAACTCAACGTTATCTGGGATGTTGATGGTCATAAATCCAATTCTTGACATAATTTTTTACCAAATATGACAAATAACCTCGCCGCCAACCTTTTGTTTTTTGGCTTCAGAGTTAGTCAAAACTCCTTTTGAGGTTGAAATAACTGCAATTCCATATCCGTTCAAAGGAGCTCTGATATCCGCGGCTGCTTTGTATACTCTTCGGCCGGGTGTGGAAATTTTTACAATTTTAGTCACAGACGGTTTCCTTTCGTTATATCTCAGCTCCAAGATAATCATCTTTTTGGCCACGTCACTATCGTCAATCTGATATTCCACAGCATAGTTATGAGCCACCAGTACATCGCTAATTGACTGGGCCATTTTTGAATATGGATAAACCACTTGCTTCAACCCGGCAGCATAGGCATTGCGAACACGGGTTAATGCATCGGAAATTGGGTCGCTTAACATAAAAATAATTTACCAGGATGCTTTAGTAACTCCCGGGAGATTGCCATCCTGAGCTTCTCTCCGGAAACATAATCGACATAAACCAAAATCTCGCAGATATCCTCTCGGACGTCCGCAAAGACTGCATCGATTTCTATGTTGAATAGGTGATTTGTTTTTTAGGCGGTTATTTTTTACCACCATTGATGTTTTAGCCATATTATTTTTTGGTAAATGACATACCTAGTAATTCCAGCAATTTCAAAGCTTGTTCGTCTGTCTTGGCCGTGGTTACAAAGGTAATCTCCAGTCCATGAACCCGGTCAATTTTACCATAATCTATTTCAGGGAAAACTGTCTGTTCCTCAAGCCCCAGAGTATAGTTCCCTCTGCCATCAAAACTCTTCCTGTTCACACCCTTAAAGTCCCGCAGTCTCGGCAAAACCAAGTTAAATAGTTTCTCCATGAAATCATACATTTTTGCCCGCCTTAAGGTGACTTGAACGCCAATCGGGACTCCCGCTCTGAGTTTAAAACTGGCCACAGCCTTCCGCGACATTGCAATCCTTGGCTTCTGACCAGTCATCGCGGTGACTTCACTCACCACTTTGTCTAAGATAGTTCTATCCTGTAGAGCCTGACCCACGCCCACGTTAACGACAATCTTATCAACTTTGGGTACAGAAAGAGCATTTTTCAACCCAAACTCTTCCATTAACTTTTTTTGAATTTCTTTTTGGTATTTGGTATATAGTCGCATAAATTATTTTTTACTTTTTGGGCTAACTTTTTTATTTTCCTTTTTATTTTCTTTAAGTAAATTTACATTTGAAATATGAATTGATTTAGCAATGGTCACAACTTGTCCGCTTTGTCCCATCATGGCTTTGCGGTTGCGTTGTCGTTCATTGACACCTTCAACCACCACACGAGTATAATTTTCTCCTAGAGACCGGCCTTGTTTAGTTCTGATTAACTTCAGAACTGTACCGGTTTTGCCTTTGGCATCCCCAGCGATAACTTTGACTTGGTCTCCAACTTTAATAGGCATAATATTTTCTTAGAGCACTTCAGGTGCTAACGAACAGATTTTGTCATATCCAAGTTCCTTC
>CAYXHB010000004.1:25118-28580 GCA_964464795.1 uncultured Gammaproteobacteria bacterium | reverse complement strand
TGAAATTTCTGGGGATACAAGACAACTACACGGTTGTTGGCAGATGGCAGTTTATGGTTAATCCCAATACTGTAGCGCATCCCCTGGAAATGGTGAACGTGGAAGCGGCGTATATGGGAGTGCCGGTTGTCTGCTTTGGCGACAAAAGCGTACCGGAAACAGTTGAGGATGGTGTAAGCGGAGTGAAAGTAAAGGAAGTTAATGCACTAGCGTTGGCTGAGGCGATTGTTGCTTTGGCCAATAATGCAAGGTTGAGAAACAGACTTGGAAAAAATGGACATAAGCTGGGAATGGGAAAATATAATATGCAGGCTCAGGTTGATAAGTTGCGGAGAGTGTATAGAAAGCTGGGAGTGGTTTAGAGGGGAGGACAAGCTCCCTTTCTGTCATTGTTCCCCTCTTTTGCCACCACAGCCTTTTTCTGTCATCCCGACTTTTCTTTTGTCATCTCGACCGAAGAGGATGTTCGTATCGCGATAGAGCGAGAGAAGCAAATAAAGAAATGGAGGAGAGAGAAAAAAGAAAATCTAGTTGAGAGCTTTAACCCAAACTGGCGGGACTTGTACACTGAGGTCTGTGAAGTCTAAGGAGTTGTTTATTTATTAGATCTCTCCGCTTCGTTCGTCTTTTGGACTCACTTCGGTCGAGATGACAAAATATAGAGATGGTGGGTATGTGTGAACATTGCTGTCCATTGAGAGACATAAAATCCTCAGTCTGCATTTACTGTGCCTACCGCAATAGCATTGGCGCAATAATAGTGAGAGGAAAAACTTGTATCTTTAACTTCTGCAAAAGAGGCTTGTTGCCATTGGTTATTCCAACTTATACGACGGAGGAAGTTTAATTTATCAAACTGTTGGAATTGTGTTGATAATAGTTTATCCACGGCAGGATTGTAGCCAATCGGGAGAGTGAAAAATAGAGTTCCGCCTTTTTTGAGTAGCGATTTGAGATGAATTATGGTTTGAAGTATTTTCTGTGGATTATGTTCGTCATCGTCAAACCCGACATGCTCCAAAGTCGAGATGGAAATTATCAAGTCAAACTTGCGTTTGGGTTTGTAGTCAAGGATATCTTGGTTGATGACCCCTCGGGCTGACTCGAACTTGTCAACGATAAGGTGTTTGACCGACTGGTAGTGACTGATGACGTTGCCTACTTCCAGAATTTGTTTGGGCGAGAAGAGTGAAATCTGGTGTAAAGCTATAGCTATCTCAGCAGACCTTTCGTTGTAAGTAGTGGTGTTGTATGGACTGGAAATGTAATCGTACTCCCGATTTTGGAAACTGAATTTGGGCGGTCTGGGTGTAACACGAGCGGCAACTTGAGAAGCCAAAAGTTGAAGTTTGTGCTTAAGTTTCGTGACTAATCCACCGAATCCTTCTGTGTGAATAATATTTGAAATATAAGCGAGCCTTGATTGTAGTTTGCGTCCGTAAATATGCATGATGTATTAATGAAGGAGTCTGATATAAATAAACAGGTATGGCAAATTATAATCAAAAATATTATGAACAGTTTACCCAGATTCCCAAATGGCATAGATTTTTGCTAGGGCGAGTTGACCGGAAAGAACCTACTTTTAGTTATCTGAAGACAAATCAACCTCAAGGCAAGTTGCTAGACGTGGCGTGCGGCAATGGGTTGTTTTTGAGACATGCAGAGAAAATTTGGCAATGTCAGGGTGTTGACAGTTCTAAAGAAGCCTTGAAAATTGCCAAAGAGAATGTCAAAAAAAGCACACTTTCACTTGGCGAAGCTGAGAAAGTTGATAAATTGGGGAAAGCAAAGTTTGATATTGTTACTTGTTTTGATTTATTGGAACATGTTGATAATCCGGCGATTGTAATTGAAAAAATCAGAACTGTAATGAAGGATGATGGGCTATGTGCTTTTTCGATGCCTAATGGCGATTCAATTGGGAAAAACAGAAAACAAAAAAACTGGTATGCCTTTGCTGACACAACTCATAAATGGTTTCTCTCCAGAGAACATTGGGAACAGATATTTAGTTACAGTGGTCTAGTTGTTATGAAAAACTGGGGAAATGGGATGAGTGATACTCCGTATTTTGGTTTGCCCGCGGTGGTGGAAAACTTACTGTTGAAATACCCAAGCCAAATTTTGGCTGGCTATGGATTTCCTTGGCCGACTTATCTGAGTGAAACGTTATTTTTCGTGTGTAAGAAAAATCCCAACTGGGGAGCAGGCTCTAATATTTATAGTCGCAAGTAAAGCGGTTGGCCTTGGGAACCGTACTCGAAATTGTCAGAAACAATCACGAACCAGTACTCAGTAGTGTTGGAATCGCGTTTGAGAATGATTTGATGGTTGTTGGTGCGTAGCCCTTGGTTACTATTGGCAACCTTGTAGGCTTGGTCTTGGATTTTATACTTAAGTTGTCCTAAGGTCGGTTTGTCGGTTTCCCATAACAAAGTAATTTGAGACTCGGCTACTCGCACGGTCACGTTGCGGGGCGTGGCGGCAACTTCAGCTTGGATAACCGGACGGGTGGGGTCAGCCAAATAGCGAGTCAAGGGAATGATAGAGGCAGCAGCGGCGAAGAGAAACCAGAGAGAGAAAATTTTGGCGGCCAAAGACCAGGTGAATTTGTGTAGAACTAAAGTAACATTAACCGCGATAATGGCGATAATCAGCCCCGCTGCTAGTAAAGTTATGGTGACTAAGTAAATTTCCTCACTGGTGCCAGTGCCGGCAAATACCTCCAGAGCTGGGGCGAGGAGAACTTCTGGGTCTTCGCGGACTTGAGCTAGGATTTCCCTAGTCATTGGGAAACGTTGGGAAAGAAAATTAAGGAAAGCGATAAGCGGTAAAATTATGGAGAAACGCAGGTTATCGGTATGTGGAGAAAAGTTAGATGGGTGTTTCATGAGGTTCAATATTCACGGTATGATACCGTGATACTATCAGGCAAAGCTATGAAATTAATTAATTGGTTGCGGCTAAACTATGGAGTTAGTCTGGCGATACTGATGTTGGCGGTTTTGTACATCTTAACCGCAGCTCGAAGTCCAGTTGGGTATGCAGATAGTGATGAACTCGTGCTAGCGGCTAATTTGGGCGGCGTGGCTCATCCTCCGGGGTATCCTGTTTATACGGGAATGCTGAGAGCTTGGCTTGGAGTCATGGGCGGTAACCAGATTCTGGCTGGGAGTTGGTTCTCTGGGTTAATGCAACTTTTGACTCTGGTGGTGGTGGCCGTGGTAGTGAAAAAGATTATGCCGAAGGTTAACCAAATAGCTCTGGGTGCAGGGATAATAATGCTGGGGATTTCGGAAGGGTTCTGGACCCATGCGGCGGTAAGTGAAGTGTTTGGGCTGAATAATTTGCTGGTTTGTTTGTCAGTACTAGGGTTATGGTTTGCGGGTAGGAAAACTATAAATAAACCATGGATGGGGATAGCGATAGGAGCAATTTGGGGGTTGGGAATAACTCATC
>CAYXHB010000004.1:0-25108 GCA_964464795.1 uncultured Gammaproteobacteria bacterium | reverse complement strand
GGGCTGTACTGCCCTTGATCGCTTACACTTGGTGGTTAATCTGGAAGCAAAATAGAAAGTTAAGCTATTGGGCACTCATTGGCGCGGGAGTTGGCGTATCAAGTTACTTAGGTTTGTGGTGGTGGGATGGCAATCAGGCGGGTTACTCGTGGCCAATTGGGCAAGGATTGGGAGGAATATGGGAAACGTGGAACTACAGAATTTATACCGACACAGGGTCAGCTGTGGAAACTACCAAAAATGACTGGAGCGTGCAGTCAATATGGCATTCAGTCAGAGTATATGGAGAGTTTTATCTAAATCAGTTTGGAATTGTCGGGACTATTCTCACCGGTGTAGGGGGAGTATGGATTTGGAGGAAGAAGAAAACCTTGGGAGTAGTGTTAATTGGGACATGGATATTGGCCGGAGTAGGAATAGCTATTTATATGAAGTTCCCAGGAGTGGAAAATATCAGCGACGTAGGATACTACTGGGGGACGGTTCTGCGGTCGCGGATGCTGCTCTCGTCATATATGATTGGAGGACTGTTGGTGATACTGGGTATCGGTTTAGTGTGGAGCTGGGCACAGAAACGCCAAAAAGTAATGTGGATGGGAATTGCTCTGCTAGTCTGGATTGTGGCGGGAGTTAAAAACGGATATCCGGTTATGGACTGGAGTAGGGCTAACTTCGTAAATTATTACAGCCAAGCGATATTAAATAGTTTGCCTGAGGCTGCGGTATTAGTGGTAGACGACGATATTGTTTTTAGTCTCCTCTACTTACAGTTGGTGGAGCAGAAACGGCCTGACGTGGTCATCATGCCGGCGACAACGCAAATGCGTTATCATTGGATCCGGCGGGAAATGAGTGAAAAAATTGACTTTTATCATGACCGGGACGAACAGACGGTGGGGATGATTGCGCGCTTTGTAAACGAAGGGGAAAGAGTCTATATATACGGACTTGAGACAAGTACCCTGGAGCGACTAGGAATAGAAGGCAACCCTTTTTTCTTAGTACCTAACCAATATACTTTGGAAGTGGTAAGAGAGAAAACGTTGCCTTGGGAGGACTTTAACTATGGATTAACTCAACAATTAGTAAATTTGGCAGATGAAGAGTTGACTAACTGGGATAGAGGCTGGTTGGGACATGTGTCGGTGATACATACAATCTTGGGATATAACCAAGGCAGATGGGGGAACACGGAGGCCGCACTCATACATCTTGATATTGCCCAGAATCTAGCGCAACTGGAAAACAACAAAATTCAAATTTCGGCTTTGCGCCAAGGGTTATTGAGCGACACTAATAACTTAATGACAGTCGCACAAGTAAGTGGACCAGAGTGGCAGGCCTTAGCCCGACAGTCTTTTTTGAACGGTGATTACGAAAATGCTTGGTTCCAAGCCGAAAGAGCCGTAATGCTGGAACCTGATAGTTTATTGGCTCGGGAACTGTTGATTGAAATCTTGGCGGTAACCAACGAGATATCTATGGAAGACCATCTGACTGTATACAGGAAATTAAGTGCTCGCGAATCTGTTTTGTAATGAAAAAACTGCAAAAAAGAAGGCAGATGGTTGAGTGTCTCTGGCTCATCATCCGCCTTCTTGAAAAAGACTATGTTTTTTGTGGCAACCTAAGGTGGCCCTCTAATACCAACCACGCCCCCGGGACTGACAATAGGAATGGGCAAAGTAAGAGGTTTAACTATAAGTTGGGTTAGTCGAGTCGCGAACTGACTCAAGATAATTTCGTGCCTGATTGACTGTTTGCGAAATAATTTTTTTGCCCCCTGTGCAACAACAGTAACGGCAGGAATTATCCATGACTTGGGAGCTTTGACCACAGTTCCTGTCCAAATGGCTACGCTCACCACCGCAAGCGAAACAGTGCCGATACCTATCCGCGTGATGGGTAAGACTGCACCTCCTTTCACTAGCAACTTGTTAACCATGATTCCAATATAGTTAATCAAGGATGATAGAAGACTGAAAACAAGATGGTAGTTTATGGGAAAAAGTAAGAGATTATTCTCATGTTTCTCTCATGCAACCGGGTCTATAATATGCTCGATGCATATATTAATAGTAGAAGACGAGGCTAAGATAGCTAACTTTCTGAGGCGAGGCTTTAAAGAGGAACATTACGCGGTTGATATCGCGACGGACGGGCAGGAGGCTTTGGATAAATTTGAGATTAATACTTACGACCTAGTATTGTTGGATTTGATGATTCCCAAAGTTGACGGAGTGAGTGTGTGCCGAAAAATGAGGAAGTTAAACACGGATATCCCGATACTGATGTTAACTGCCAAGGACTCTGTTGATGATAAAGTGGCGGGTTTGGACGCGGGAGCAGATGATTATTTGACTAAGCCGTTTTCGTTTGCTGAATTATCAGCCAGGGTGAGAGCTTTGTTGCGCCGTGGTACAAGAGCGGCTGATCCGGTGATTTTGGAGATGGATAACTTAACGCTTAACCCGGCCACTAAACAGGTAATGCGAGGCGGGAAAGTAATTCCGTTGACAGCTCGTGAGTTTGCGTTGCTTGAGTATTTTTTGAGAAACCCTAACACAGTGATTACCAAAACCCAACTACTCGAACATGTGTGGGATTATAGCTATGATGGGTTATCTAACATCGTGGAAACCTATGTGAAATACTTGAGGAAAAAATTGGCCGTCAAATCTAATTCAAGAGAGTTAATTCATACTCGCAGAGGTTCGGGGTATATTATGACTGACCAGGAGTAATTTATGTTTACAGGTGCGCAAATTAAGTTAACTTTTTGGTATAGTTTGCTTTTTTTTGTGATTTTTTGGGCTTTTTCAAGCGCGATTTACGTCTTGATGTCGCGCGAGTTAGGAGAGAGCTACATCAGCCAAGTGCGGCAACATCAGAGTATTGGGATACTGGGAACCTTGGACGAGACCCAAACCACGGTGGTCACGGTTGCCGGTGAAGTGGCCTTGGCCAGATTGAAGCGAGCTTTGGTGTTGTTGGATTTGTTGTTTTTGGTGGTTATCCCGCCCATTGCCTGGGTACTGGCCAAATGGACGCTGGAGCCTATTCAACAAAGCCATGAGCGACAGAGGCAGTTTATCTCTGACGCTTCTCACGAACTGAGAACTCCGTTGTCGATTATCAGCGGAGAGATAGAAGTTAACTTAGCCAAGAACCGCTCGGTAGCGACTTACAAGAAAGTGCTACTTAGTACCAAAGAAGAAATCGACCGCTTGTCTAAGCTGGTGAAAAACCTGCTTCTATTGGCGCGCAATGACAAAGATGAAATGACCCGAGAGTTGGTTGATCTGACTGATTTGGTTGGAGGCGTGGTGGCAGGATTGACACCAAGGGCGAAGAAAAAGAAACAATCAATTGAATTTCTCCCAGCTGATAGTCCCTCAATGGTGATGGGGAATAGCACGCTGATTGCGCAGGTATTTTATAACTTGATTGATAATGCGATTAGTTACTCAGGCGAGAAAAGTAAAATTTCAGTAGTGTTAACCAACCGGCGTAAGTCAGTGGTGACGCAGGTAAAGGATAACGGAACAGGTATTGAGAAAGAGGCGTTTGCGAAAATCTTTGATAGGTTCTATCGGGTTGATGAGTCACGGTCAACAACCAGAGGGTATGGTCTGGGATTGGCGATTTGTAAAAGCGTGGTTGAGAAACACGGAGGTAACATCAGTGTCAGCTCCAGGCCAGGGAAAGGGGCAATATTCACGGTGGAGCTTCCTGAGTAAAGGGTGACGAACGGGTAGTTGAAAGTTTTGAAAAATGAAATCATAATGATGTTAATGGAAAATTTAGTGCCCTCAACTCCAGATGAAATAGGAGGCAAAGAACAGGACATCAGGCAGGTCTTGAAAGTGGTTGGTCTGCTGTTGATTAGTTTGGGAGTTGGGTTTGGACTGGGGTGGGGAGTAGCTACAGCTATGCCAGTGCCAAGTTCAATTGCTCCAGAATATGTGGAAAATGCAGATATGGGAAATCCCGAAACTGGAGAAATGGTTGCTTGTCCGATGGATGCGTTGCTTTGTCCTGACGGTTCATCTGTGGGCAGAAGTGGTCCAAACTGCGAGTTTGCTGCTTGTCCGGCTATGGTGGATGAAAGTGGTGAAGTGGAAAATGTAGAAAATACCACAGAAGGTGGTGAACTAGGAGTCTGCACGATGGATGCAATGGAGTGTCCTGATGGGAGTTTCGTAGGGCGAGTGCCGCCCAGTTGTGAGTTTGCTGCTTGTCCTTAATCCTGGGAAGTTGCAGGAGGCTGATAGAGTTCTAGAGTTTGCGCTTGGCTTGATTGGAGAGACTGGCTTAGAGTCTCGACTTTGGCGAGAATCAGATTACCAGGTCCCGCAGGTATCAGATTTGGCTGAGCGATGTTTTCCATGAAAGTCGGGTACATGTAAATTCCGGCTACCTCCCCACGGAAGAAATTTAGCTCGACGATTAGTCCTTCGCGGGTTTCTTGTGACCACATCTGGTCAAAAACCAAGTTGCCCAGAGAGTAGAAGATAGGTTTGTTTTGGTAGATTTCCATGCCTTGAACCCAGTGCGCGTGATGACCGATGACAGCGTCAGCACCGGCGTCAATAGCCGCATAAGCAAGGAGTCTCTGACCCGGGGTGGGTTGCGACTGATACTCGGCTCCCCAGTGGAAGTTAACAATTTGGATATCAGAGATATCACGAGCTTGGGATAACTCTGCTTGGATGGAAGTGCGGTTTAACTCAGATAATACTCCGCTGCCCCCAAAAGCAGTAAATCCTAAAATAGCGACCCTCGTGCCGCGGACGTCAATGACTGCGGGAGAACCCACAAGACCTGAGTAGCGAATATAGTTTTGGGTTAAGTATTCAGTCGTCTCCTGCAAGCCATTATACCCATGGTTAAGAGTATGGTTATTGGCTAGGTTGACCGCGTCAATGCCGGCGAATTCCAGGCCTCCTATCGTACCTGGGGAGCTGCAGAAAATCATCCCTTCGGCAGTGAGAGGACAATCCGTAATAATGGGGTTTTCTAAATTAACCATAGCAATGTCGGCAGTACGGAACGCTCCTGCCACCAACTCAAACGGATAGTTGAAATTCTGGAGCCTGGTAATGTTGATGCCAACAGCTCTGCCCAGCATGACGTCACCCGCGGCGACTATCTGAATAATCTCGTTTTGGGGGAGGTGTGAGAAAGCGCTGCGGTCAGATTGGTAGACTGCGGTCATGACTCGGGATAATTCCAAAGGTGGAACAGGCCGAGGAGTCGGAGTGGGAGATGGCGGGAATGTCGGAGTCGGAGTGGGTACTGTCATGGCCAAGTGGCTGGATGTGGGACTGGGGATGAGAAGAGGTAAAAATCCCAAAATCAAAGCAAACAGTAACCCTGAAATAATGGAAACAAAAATGAGAGATTGCTTGCGGCGCATAAATTTATATATTTTCGTTGACAGTAGATTTAGAAGCATGTTAGTCTGATTATATTCTATTATCCTGAAAGGAGGTGTGTGCTTGTGCCTGCCAAATCAAGTAAAAAAACTGTCCGAAAAACATCAAGACCAGCAGCTCGTAAAACTGCTGTGAAGAAAACCGTGGTTAAGAAATCTCCGGTGAGAAAAGCGGTCGCTCCCAAAGCGACTCGCGAGTCAGGAGAAGAAATTCAAATTTCCATTACCAGAGCGTTACTGGGAATTATTGCGATTGCGATATTTATAAGTTTTTTCTTAAATAAGCCGTTGTTTTTCTAAGGAATTTTTTTTTTAGGGAAAAGGTAACCCCAGCACTAGTTGTTGGGGTTTCTAGTTTGGAATATAGAGGGAAATATTTTGGAGGGGATTTTATTGCGCGAAAGAATAAATAATCAGCGCCAGTAAAATTAAGAATGACACACCCACAGATTTCACAATGTCCCGTTTGAGCAAGGGAAGGGGCACTTCGTAGATTGAGTCAGATGGGGTGGAGTTAGATGATGACATGATTTGGTTTAATATATCATAATTGGGATAAAAATAACCTTGAACTTAAAATTATCTCTACCCTGCCTCCTCGCCTTTGCAGGATGAGAATAAAACCAAAGTTGTTTTGGTTATTCTGTTGTCAACTCCTGAGCCGTTACGGTAACGGCCATTGACAATTGGTTTGGGCGGATGTGACAATTTGGAAGTATGTCAAAAAATAAGTTAGTGTTTGCCTTGGCGATGGTGATGCTCTATCTGGGGAGTACTGGGGTTTCGTATGGTGCGTTTCGATTGATAGGAGGAACGAGTGAAAATAATGTGGATATGGTTTCGCCTCAAGGGATGACTGAGGAAGAAACTGAAGCCGTGCGATCCAGGGTTGACCCTAGTCAACCTAAGACCGAAGCTTGTCCGCTGAATGGAGCGATGTATACCAAGTCTGAGCAAGAAATTTGGTCCAGTCGAAGACCTCTGGGGGTAATGATTGAGAACCATGAGGAATCCAGACCTCAATCCGGACTTAATTTTGCTGACGTGGTGTATGAAGCGTTGGCTGAGGGTGGGATAAGTAGATTTTTGGCTGTTTACTACTGTGGAGCTGCCGGAGACGACGTAGAGGTCGGACCGGTGCGTTCAGCGCGGACTTATTTCTTGGATTGGGTATCTGAATATGGACATAATCCTCTCTACGGTCATGTAGGAGGAGCTAACTGTAATCGCGAAACTGGTTCTGGATGTGCCAACGGAGCCAGAGCCGATGCCCAGGGGCAGATTCAAAGATATGGATGGGGGTTCTACAATGACATTGACGGACTGTATATGGGATTGCCGGTTTTCAGACGCGATAACCGTTTGGAAAAGTATTCAGGTAGAAGTATCGCCGTGGAACATACGATGTATTCTTCGACTGATAAGTTTTATAACGAGGGTGCTAAAAGGGGTCTGACGAGTGTGGATTCTAAGGGAGTTGCATGGAATGAGAGTTTTGTCCCCTGGAAATTCAAAGAAGATGAGCCGGTTGGTACTCCAACCGCTGGGACGATAAGCTATGTATTCTGGGAACAGTTCTCCAACCTGTATGCAGCGGATTGGAAATACGACCAGGCGACCAATAGTTATCTTAGAAGCAACGGCGGCAAGGCGCATCTTGACTTGAATACAGAAGAGCAAATCAGCGCTAAAGTAGTGATTTTGCAAGTAATGCAGGAATCCCGGGCTAATGACGGATACGAAGGGAACTTACATTTGCTCTATACCAATAAAGGCTCGGGTAAGGCTATGATTTTCCAAGACGGCGAAATGCTTGAGGGTACTTGGCGGAAGAAAGACAGAACTGACAGAACTGTGTTTTTTGACAGAAGCGGGCGGGAGATTGAGTTAAATAGAGGTAAAATTTGGATTAGTACTATTCCTAGCCAAAGCGAGCGAGTGATAAAGTATCAGTAATCTGAGTGAAGAGAAAGTTTTGTGGAAATTTTAGAGGTGAAAGTGGTTTGAAATTATTATTGTGAAGGAAAGAGGTGTCCTAAGAATAATTATATTGATTAACTTCTGTACTCGAAATGAGAATTGGCGTACAATATCAATATCATGAGTTCTCTACTTAAGCCGATTTTGGTATCGAAAGTGAGGGTTAAGTTACTGGAAATACTGCTTAATCGACCTGGTGAGTTGTTTTATGTCCGGCAGTTGGTGAGGGAAGCAAAGGAGGAAATTAATGCAGTGCGCCGAGAGTTGGCTAGTCTGCATAAGGCTCGCATGGTAATTAGGGAGAACCGCGCGAATAGAGTCTACTATTATTTTAATAAGAAGCACGCCTTATATGAAGATTTGCTGGCTATGGTCTGTAAGACCACGGGACTGGGACAACTAATTACTAAGCAACGACAAAAGCTGGGTCGAGTGAAGGCGGTATTTTTTTCACTGGCGTTTGCGGAGAAGCTGCCTTCGTCGCAAGACGCAGTAGACGTGATTATTATTGGGGACGTGGTTTTGCCGGAGGTTAACGCGATTATCCAGGCAGAACAGCAGAAACTGGAGCGGGAAATTAACTATACTGTGTTTGATATTGAGGAATACGGCTTTAGGAAAAGTAAGAGAGATCCGTTTTTGATGAGCTTGCTGACTATGCCGCGGATTATGATAGTTGGAAGCCAGAACGATTTATTTAATTAAACACTATACCTGAGGAATTTAATTGTTTATTATTAGGGCTTATGTTAAGACAATCTATTTTCAAGGCGGGCAACAGTTTGTGTATAAGTATCCCCTCCCGACTGGTGAAAAGATTCGGGATTAAAGCCGGGCAAATGGCTGATGTGGATGTTTCGTGGGATGAGTGCAGTCTAAAAGTAAATTTCCCCCAAGCACAACAGCTGACGTTATTGAAATCATCTGGTAAGTAATATGATGCGCAGACATCCACGGTTAATTTTGTTTATGATTGGGATCTTGTGTTTGTGGTCTTTTTGGATAAGTTTGCCTAGAGATGGCGGGGTCGGAATAAATGTGTTTGGACGAAGATTGGAATTAAATTTATCTCGGCAAATTAATATTCCTGTGGTTAATCAAATGATTGACCACAACTTTGACATTAAGACAGGCTTAGATATTCAAGGAGGGTCTCACTTGGTATTTGAGGCAGACATGGCCACCATTCCCTCATCCGACCGATTGACTGCCCTTGAAGCGGCCAGGACAAATATCCTAGGAAGAGTTGACTCGCTGGGGGTGAGCGAACCTGTAGTACAGACTTCTCAGGCCGGAGAAATCTATCGGATAATTGTAGAACTTCCAGGAGTCCGGGATGTCGAAAGTGCGGTTGGCTTAATCGGCCAAACTGCCCAACTTGATTTTAGGGTTCCTAATCCGGCTACTGATAGCGCTGAGTTGTTTGTTTCCACTGGATTAACCGGGAAGAATTTGAATAAAGCCACTCCGTCAATTGACCCTAATTCTGGAGCTAATGTTGTGGAGATTAGTTTTGACGACGAAGGTCGGCAGCTATTTGCCAGACTGACCACTGAATATGTTGGCAATCAAATATATATATTTCTGGATGAGGAGCCTTTGAGTGCGCCGTTTGTGAATGAACCGATAACCGGGGGAACTGCAATCATCACTGGCGGAAGTCCCGGATTTACTCCGGAGGCAACTAAACAGTTATCAATCGCTCTTAACGCCGGAGCACTTCCGGTACCAGTTCATCTAGTACAGCAGCAGACGGTCGGCGCGACTCTGGGTTCTGAATCAGTTCAAGCGAGTATTAAAGCCGGAGTGGTGGGGTTGGTAACGGTCGTGGCTTTTATGGTGATTTACTATGGCAAGTTGGGGATGGTAGCTGTAGTAGGACTGATGGTTTATTCATTATTGAGTATCATGATTTATAAACTCCTAGGAGTGACGCTGACGTTGCCTGGGATAGCTGGGTTCTTATTGTCCGTGGGAATGGCAGTTGATGCTAATATCTTAATTTTTGAACGTTATACCGAAGAGTTGAGGTTGAAAAGGAATCCTAAGATGGCCATGGAACAAGCCTTTGGACGAGCTTGGGACTCTATCCGCGATGCTAATGTTTGTACCCTGGTAACTTCGTTTATTCTCTACTCTACTACCACCTCTATGGTACGGGGGTTTGCGGTAACGCTGAGTATTGGTATATTGATAAGTTTATTTACCGGAATTGTGGTTTCTAGAACATTAATCAGGTCATTTGCCCCCAGAGTCCGGGCTATTAAACTAAAATAAAATTATGAATTTCATGAAGTTTAGAAAACAATTCCTGGCGGTTTCACTCGTCACCATTATCCTGAGTGTGGGTGCGGTTCTGGTCTGGGGCTTGAAACCAGCAATTGATTTTACCGGAGGTAGTTTGCTGGAACTGGAGTTTGCAAGTGCGGTACCTCAGGAAGAGGAAATTCGCAGTATCATTACCCAAACTGTAGGAAATGAACCCGCGGTAGTGCAAGCGAGCGAAGTTAATAGAATTTTGGTCAAGCTGGCAACTATTGACCAGCAACAAGCTAGTCAAATTCAAAACGAGTTGGCAACCTTAAGCGGAGCAGAGGTACAGGAATTGAGGTTTGAAACAATTGGGCCGGTTTTGGGGCGGGAGCTATTGAGAAAAACAATTTTGGCGGTTGTCTTGGCTTCACTGTTTATCACTGGCTATGTAGCTTGGGTATTTAAGAACCTGACATTCGGAATTAGCGCAATTGTGGCGATGATACATGACACGTTAGTTTTATTGGGGGCGTTTGCATTGTTTGGGAAATTCTACGGTGTTGAGGTGGATAGTTTGTTCGTAACAGCAGTGCTGACCACATTATCCTTCTCTATCCACGATACAGTAGTTGTCTACGACCGTATCCGCGAGTCAACTCGGAAATATCCCAAAGCCTCATTTGTGGATATCGCTAACAAAGCCACGACCGAAACTCTACCCCGGTCGTTGAACAACTCGATGACAATTGTATTTATGCTTACGGCTCTATTGCTGTTGGGCGGAGTGACAATTAAATGGATGGCGGCGGCTCTATTGATTGGAACTGTGGTGGGGACTATTTCTTCCCCGTTTTTGTCAGTGCCGTTGCTAGTGGTGCTGGAAGAAAGGAGAATGCGGAGAAAGAAAAAGTAGTAAGAGCAGTTGGTGGTGAAGCAAAGGAAAAATCTGTAAAGGTTTACTGGAAACCTGCTAGTTTTTTTGGCCTGTTTATTTTTGGCTTCGGTAAATTTGAGTAACGTAGGTCACAAACTGCACCGGAATTGCCCGACAGCCGAAGTATCGTCGTCCCCAATAGGCTCTGTGCCAGTTGGCAGCTGCTAATTGTTTGATGACATGAGGCGGGCCTTGATAGAAACAAGGTTTGGGTTTCTCTGAATCAAAACTGCCGACGATGAGAATACAGGAAAGTTGTTGGAGATTGCAGAGCGCTGCAAGTAGAGTCATGGACTGAGGACTCTGATAGATTATTAACAAATCTGGATAGGGTCTGGCGGCTTGTTTAATTAAAGTTTCACAATCACGGCGGAATTGTTGGTATGCTGATAGAGTGGGGAAATTTTTTCGGTAGCCTGACTCCCAGATGCGGATAATTTGGGACTTGTGTTGGGGATATTTTTTTATAGTGTAAGAGAGGAAGTTGCTATCTATTGAAGCAATCAACTGTTGGCGAAGCGTTGGGGTTTGGCCAAGTAATTTAAGAACCTGCAATAGCGATGAGGGACGATGAGATAGTTCATTATGATGGTCAATAAGGAAGTCTGACGATTGCTGTGATTGCGGTCGGCATTCGACGTAGACAACTTGTTTGCCAGTTGCCTCTGGCGGCAACTGAGCTTCAGTAATAGTAATCTTGCCCCAGTTAAGTTGCGGTTGGATAAAGGGAAGGTGACGTTTGGTGAGCAGTTTCTTGATTTCGGACATTTCGTTGTCCTCACCTCCCAAAACGAAAAAAAAGTTGGTTTGCATATTTCAATAATAGTAACGGGTTGATTATACTTAACTTTGGACTTTATGAATCACTCAAGAATAATTAGATATTTAAGTGGTTGGATACCGGTTCTGCTGTGTATGGGGTTGATTTTTTATCTATCGAGTTTGTCAGGCGATAAAGCTGTGATTAGCCAAAATGACTGGGTGGAGAGGAATTTGAGAAAGTTCCCACATATGATTGAATACGCAGTTTTGTGGGTGTTGCAACTGAGAGCTTATCTGATGTCGGGAGTGGAAAGGAAAAGTGCCGTGATTGCGACTTGGGTCAGTGCGGTTTTGTTTGCAATCAGCGATGAGTATCATCAGAGTTTTATCCCAGGTAGGGAAGCAAGTTGGGGAGATGTGATGTGGGATTGTCTGGGAATGCTGGCAGCTTACGTGATACTTTTGCGACTGAGGGTAAAAGCTATTGAGAATATGCTTGCGCACTGGGAGGTTAAAGGCTAGCATATATTTATGGCAAAAATATTGGTCACAGGCGGAGCTGGATATATAGGTAGTCACACAGTGTTATCGTTGATTGAATCTGGATACGAAGTGGTGGTATTGGATAATCTAGAACGAGGATACCAAGAGGCTATTAACCGAGTTGAGGAATTGACAGGTCAGTCTATCAAACTAGCAAATGTTGACTTAAGAGATATTGAGGCGATGAAAGCAACTCTTGCTGAACATAAAGATGCTCAGGCTGTGGTGCATTTTGCGGCATATAAAAGTGTGGGCGAGGCAGATAGGGAGCCAGAGAAGTATTTCAATAATAATGTTGTAGGGTCTCTTAATTTGTTATCGGCGATGCGGGAAGCAGGAGTCAATAAAATTGTGTTCTCAAGCACCTCAGCTATCTATGGGGACTCGGAAGTTTTGCCGATGCACGAGAGACTGCCAATAAAACCCAAAAATGCTTATGGTCAAAGCAAGGCCACAGTAGAATGGATGATTCAAGACTTCGCAAATGCCTACCAATTTTCAGCGGTTATTCTCAGGTACTTCAATGCTGCTGGTGCGCATCCGAGTGGACAAATCGGTGAAGACCCCAAATTAAGCGGAAATGTTATTCCTATGATTATGCAGACCTTGGTCGGCACGCGTGAACAATTTGTGTTGTACGGAGATGCGTTTGCCACGGCTGATGGCACTCAGGAGCGTGACTATATCCACGTGATGGACTTGGCATCTGGACACGTGGCAGCAGTGAAAAAGCTAGAACAGGAAGAACAAGGCCGTCATTGGACGTTTAATCTAGGAACAGGTGAGGCGACTAGTAACAAAACTCTGATGTCTATTGCCCAAGAAGTCTCCGGAAAACACCTCAGCTACCGAGTTGAGCCCCCACGCCAAGGCGACCCCTTGGTTACGGTAAGCGACCCGACATTGGCAAAAGAAGGTTTGGATTGGAAATCCCAAAAAAGCATGCGGGAAATCATTGAGGACCAGTGGAGGTGGGTGAGCATGAATCCTGAAGGCTATAACTTGGGTTAAAAAAGAGAGTTTGTTTTTTGAGGGTTTTTAAGTTGAAATAGAGAGTCAGTTGATTTGGAGTCTTATAGTTTAGTTTAGTTTGGTGAATTAAATACTTTTATCTTGACAGCAGCAGTTGGTAGCCATTATGATTCGGAATACTTCTTTTTGCCCAAGATTAAATAGCATATGAAAAATGTACTTCACCGTCTACGGAGATTGCGGGGACGAGTTTCTCCCAAGTTGTTAATTGGTGTGGCGATATTGATCGTTTTGGGAGGAATTGGATTTGTCAGCTTAAGGGCACGAGCTTTGGCAAAAATGCAAACATCGACCACACCAACAACATTAGTAGCACAAGCCGATGTTAATCTGGAGTTTACTTTCGAGGCTTTGCTTCCAAATCAGAGAGCGGATGAAGTTGCCTTGAGGTTAGTCAGCGCAGAGAAGCGTACAGAAATTTTAGTTCAAGGTAAGCCAGCTCAGACTAAAGGAGATAAAGTGTTTTTGGTTCTGAATTTGGAAATTGATAATAGCGATACTTTATCCAAATACATGTCCCCTGTTGATGTTTTTCGCTTAGTGACAAACGATGGTCGGTTGTTCGCAGCTGATGTTCATTCAGATATGTTAGAAATTCAGCCTCTATCGACTAAGTTAAATAAAATTGCTTTTGTAGTAGATGCGAATCAGAATGAATTTAATCTGAAAGCGGGAGAGTTGGCAGGAGAGAAGCAAGATATTCAGATTGTTTTTAATTAACTTATTCAAACTTGAATGTCACCAATTAATTTTTCGACAAAAAGAGTTAACCAGGAATTAATTGACGAAGTGGTAAGAGCGATGAAATCTGTGTCAGGATATGGGAGCGTGGAGATTTTTATACAGAACTATCGTGTCACTCAAGTGACAACACGAGATATTAAGAAAACTGATTATTTAATTAACTCTGCGGTCAATATTACTGGATAATTTATTTAAGTAAACTTTCTCCTTCAATTAATCAAATAGATTATTGACAGTTGGGAAAATACAGTATAAATTGACCCTACAAATTAAGTATTTAGCGCCAACCGCAAACGGAAGCGCCATTAACCAACATAGGTTAGTGGTGCTTTTTTTATTGATTATTATCAGGTCAAATGAACTATTTATTTGAAAGGAGGTGAAGTAAAAATGCAATTAAATCTCAAAAACAAAACTGCAGCTGCAATTTCTTCACTCGCCTTGTTGGCTAACACTGTTACCCCAGTATGGGCAAGCGTAGAAGGTTCTAGCGTCAATAGTAATACTGGCGCTGATAGCAGCAACGTCAGTGAAGTCGTTGTTAAACAACAGACTACACTGGTGCAAAACAACAATGCTGATATTAAAAACAATATCAACATGAAAATGAATACAGGCAAAAATACAGCTGACAAAAACACTGGTTTAGGTGTAGTAGACACGGGCGATGTAGTTTTCAACGCAACGGTCTTCAACCAAGCTAATGTCAACGTCGCTGATTTAGAAGCTTGTGGCGGGTGCGATTTTGAAATCCACACCGAAAATGACAAAACAGGTCATGATTCATGGAACAAATCTCGTGTCGAAGTTCTGAAAGATAATGCTATCTATCAAGATAACAACGCGGACGTCGACAATAGAGTTAACGCCGATATCAATACTGGAAAGAATTCAGCCGACAAGAATACCACTGGAGGCTTTATTAAAACTGGTGATGCCGGAGATGCACTCTCAGGTGTTTACGTTGGGAATCTTCTCAACAATAACCTGGCGCGCATGAGCGGCAGCAATGGAGGCGGAGCTTTTTTGAAGAGTTCCAATGAAACAACTGGCCAAGATAGTGACAATGAGTCAACTATCAAAGTCAGATTTGCTAACCTGGTTACTCAGAACAATAACGCTGATGTAAATAACAGAGTCAATTTTGATGCTAACACTGGACGTAACAGTGCTGATAAAAACACCGGTATCGGTGAAATCATCACTGGTGATGTCGTGACAAGCATCGGACTTGAAACTATTGCCAACGAAAACTATTTAGATTTCGATGGCTGCTGTGACATTGAGTTCGTTACTGGTAATGAGAAAACAGGGGCTGACAGCTGGAATAGCTCGAAAGCCGTCCTGGACAACACTTTAGAAGCTTATCAATCTAACTGTGGCGATGGGGGACTCTCAAGACTCTCCTTCTGGCACAGAAGTAATTGTAGAGTTGACAACACTGTTAATGGTGATTTGAACACTGGAGATAATTCTACCAGTTACAACACTAATGACGACGTGGTCACTGGAGATGTTGACGCAGACGTTCAAGTTGTATCAGAGACAAATCAAAATATCCTAGGTTCAGTATCGTCTCCATCTGGAAACAATTCTGTCTGGGCTATGATGATGCTGTTAATGTTCGGCATGAACTAATTTCTTATCCTTGGGTTGCTTGTGACCTCAAGTAACCCAAGGAACAATAAAAAATATTTTATTAATTTAAATAAACATGAACCAAATAAAAAAGAATATATCCATCCTACTGACAACTTTGTTGGTAGTGATGCAAGTGATGTTGCCACGATTGGCAGTGGCAGCCCCACCACCACCTTCTGCTCCAAATGCGCCATCCGCGCCCGGCGCTCCTTCTGCGCCTAGCTCTCCGTCGGCTCCAACCCAACCACCAGCACCAAGTTCGCCTCACAGTAATCCGCAGCCAACTCCGACCCCGACTAAAGCTCCTAAAAATACGCCAACTCCGACTCCTACACAGGGCGAGACAACGGAAACTCCTCCAACCCAATCTGCTAGCAATATAGATACAGGAGCTGACTCAACCAACACCAGTACCGTGAGTAATGAAAATGAGACTACCGTTGAGACTAATAACAATGCTGAGATTCAGAATGACTTAGTGGCGATTGGTTCAACCGGTGGTAATGCCAGTAATAAGAACACTGGTGATGGAGTGGTGGTATCTGGAGATGTAAATATGGGAGCCAATGTTGAGAATATCGCTAATCAAACTCATACTTCCTTGCCGGGTTGTGGAGCGAGCAGTTGTACAACAATTGGCAGCGGCCAGGCTGTAACTAATTCCAATACCGGCAGTAACTCAAATAACAACGCGGCGGTGAGCAACGGCAGTACAACTGATATTACTAATAACAACACGGCCAACTTGGATACAGGAATGATTGTGATTGCTGATACTGGACGCAACAGCGCAGATAAGAATACAGGCAGCGGGTATGTGGAGTCTGGAGATGTAAATGTGGGTCTGACAGTGGTTAATGTAGCCAATACGGATATTCTGGGAGTGACGACCAGTGAGTTTAATGTAGTGGATAACCACAGTGGGGATATTGTAATCGACTTTGCTAACTTGAGTGCCACGCCAGTTAACGGAAATGGGGCGTCCGCCGATAATAATCAAACAGGTGCAAACTCTAATAACAACGCGACTGTTGATAACAACTCTTCATTTACCGTTATTAATAATAATGACGCTCAAGTTGTATCAGATATCGTCGTCGATGCCATCACGGGACATAACAGTGCAGATAAGAATACGGGTAATGGGATAGTTCAGTCGGGAGATGCAAATATCATTACTAACGTGGTTAACCTTGTAAACAACACATTAACTTCTGGGGCTGAGATTTTAATCGCCACGGTCAACGTATTTGGCGATTGGATTGGGGATTTAATTTTAACTGACAGTTCCTCCAGTAACAACCTGGCCGGGTGTGGGGATTGTTCGCAAAACGCCGCGGCTGGAAATTCCAAAACCGGAGCTGACTCCAATAACACAAGCTCTATCACCAATAATAAAGTCACTGAACTGGAAACAAATAACAGTGCTGAAATTGGCAACGGGATTATCTTGAATGCCAACACTGGCTCTAATTTCGCTGACAAGAATACTGGGGGAGCACATGTGCAAACCGGAGACATTAACGCGGTTGCTTCGGTAAACACAGTGGCCAACACCAACACCGAAGGAACTTGGTGGATAGTAATTGTCAACGAAGCCGGACGATGGATTGGCCATATCTTGGGCGCGGACGACAGCGGCAACTTAGCTCAAGCAGGAACGGTCGATTTGGGAGCAAGCAATGAGAGTACGGGTGCGGGCTCTGACAACGCGGCAAATATCAGCAACAACGAATACACATCTATAACTCAGAATAATAATGCTAACGTGGACACTAATATTGTAATTAACGCTGATACTGGCCATAACAGTG
This sequence comes from uncultured Gammaproteobacteria bacterium, assembly GCA_964464795.1. Classification (GTDB taxonomy): domain Bacteria; phylum Patescibacteriota; class Microgenomatia; order CAYXHB01; family CAYXHB01; genus CAYXHB01. Next base: position 7,968 of record CAYXHB010000004.1, on the reverse strand, counting down.
CGCAGAAGAATACAGGAGAGGGACACATCTCCACAGGAGACGTGAATGTGGCCAGTAACATTGTGAATTTCGTCAACAATAATTTAGCTGGCGGGAAAGTTATTCTGACCTTCGTGAATGTGTTTGGCAGTTGGATTGGCGATGCTGTAACTCCGAATGCTGTGGCTCAAGGAAGTAACAATAGTGACAATAATTCAGCGGGCAACGGAACTGAAACCAATAGTGAAACTACAATTATCGTGGATAGCTCTTCATCGTATGAATCCAATAATAGTGGAACGAGTAAAAAGACAAACGTGATTTATGAATATGAATACATTTACGAGTACGAAAACTATCAGGTAGATAACGCGACGGGTGGTGTTGACTACTTGGGTCAACTGACTACCTATAACTCCAGAAATCAGGTACTAAGTGCTGCCTCAAACTACAACAGCCAAACCTCTGATCGAGTGGCAGCAGGGCAATGGCTAATTGATGTAGATCAGAATATTACAGTGACCCCAAGTCCAATTGCCTCATCCAGCTTGGAAGGAGAAAACACCGGAGGCCTGTGGTGGAGGGTGCTGGCTGGACTATCAATAAGCATCTTGGCCGTGGTCAGTTCACAGTTCAGACAGATGGCGGCCTGGTTGCCAAGAAGTTAGAAAAGGAGAATGTGTGACTGGTAAGAAGTGCGTGAAATTCCTATAATGTAAACATGCGTCTGCCCAAGACTATCAAACACTTACTTATCCCTCATCATGCTAATAATCATAAAGCACGACTGAGACATCCTAAGGGATTTGCCTGGCTGGCGGTGTTGGCTTTGCTAATTCCCCTGTTGATTGATTTTTCTCCACCACGAGGTTCGATACTTGGATACGCGACGGCGATAAGTGCTGAGGAGGTTTGGCAGCTTACTAATGAACAGAGATTGAAGAATGGTTTGCCGCCGTTGAAAAGTGACCCACAGTTAGTTCAAGCTGCGACCGCTAAAGCTAATGACATGTTTACTCATAACTATTGGGCGCATGTCAGTCCTACGGGGGTACAACCTTGGAGTTTCTTTAACTCAGCTGGATATTCGTATTCGTATGCTGGGGAAAATTTGGCGCGGGACTTTAATGTTAGTGATGATGTAGTTAAAGCCTGGATGGACTCACCTACTCACAGAGATAATATTCTCAATAGTAAGTATGAAGATATTGGGATAGCCACTGTAAATGGAATTTTGGATGGGGTGGAGACGACTTTGGTGGTGCAGGAGTTTGGGACGAGGAAAGCCAACACCCAAGTTGCTCGAGTGGTGGCGGAGCCAACTCAAGCACTAATCAGACCCACATCAACTCCAACACCCATGCCGGAAATTATGGGCGAGACTCAAGTTGAACCGACTCCCCTACCTCCAATGAATAATGATGAGGATGGCGAAAGCATAGTGGTGGGAAGTATGGAGAACCCGCCGGTTGGTAGAGCTATGATTTCACCGATGACCGTGACTAAGTCCTGGGTGTTGGCTATCAGCCTTTTGGTGGCGGCCGTGTTTGCGATTGATATGTTCGTAATTCATAAAATTAAATTGCCTCGGGTGGGCGGAAAAACTCTGGCTCACATGATGGTACTAATGTTCGTCATCGGCGCTATTTTGTTTACTCAATCCGGAGTTATTAAATAATTTAATTAAAATATGAAATTAAAAACTCGTTCAGATTACATAATTTTAAGTATCGGTTTATTGATTTGGTTATTAACGTATATCAATTTTACTCATCGACCCGAGTGGCAAGTTGTCATAACTGGTCTGATGGGCGGCAGTTATGTGGTTTGGGGATACTGGCATCACGCAAGAACTAAATCTCTCTATAGCGGTGTGATGTGGGAATACACCACATTTGGAATTCTGGCGGTTGCATTGGTGATTGGAGGTTTGAGGTATTTTTAGAGATTGGCGGGTTGGTCTTTGTAAATCCGGTTGATTCTTCCTCGAGCCATACGGGTGACGACAAAATTTAGCCAATTTCGAGGCGGCTTTTCGGGAGATTTACTTTTGATAATTTCGCAGACGTCTCCGTTGCGGAGTTTGTAACTTAAGGGGACAATTTTGCCGTTGACCTTGGCTCCTTTGATATAACTGCCTAAGTCAGTATGAATGCTAAAGGCAAAATCAACAGGCGTGGACTTATCAGGCAGGTCAATTACATCCCCCAAGGGGGTGAAAACGAAAATACGGCTGCGGAAAAAATCAAATTTAATATCACGAATTAGTTCTTTGTTGTCTTCAATCTCATGCATCATCTCAACTAGCTGTTTGACCCAATGAAGCTTGCGGCTGTCTGAACCTGAAAGCGCGCCTAGATTGTTTAATTGACTCGAAGAAGCGTTGTCTTGAGTTTTTTTAAAGTCATAATACCAATGGGCAGCGACTCCCAGCTCTGCATGCTGATGCATATTGGCTGTACGGATTTGGATTTCTAGAATACGATGGTGACGAAAAACCTTAAGATGAATAGATTGATAACCATTGGGTTTGGGTTGAGCGATGTAGTCACTGATGGCCATCCAGGGAACAGGTTTCCAAAGACTGTGAATTAATCCCAAGGCCATGTAACAGGCGCCGATGTCGGACGAATTGATGATGACCCTCAGGGCGACGATATCGTTGATTTTGGTGATGTCGCGATTGATTTCGGGACGGAGGAGTTTCTTATAGAGACTGTAGCGGCCTTTGGTACGGCCGTCGATTTGGACATCAAGGTTGTTACTGGTGAGCAATGCCTTTAGTTCACGCGTGGCGGCTTGGGTTTCTTTTTCGCCTTTGCGATAGAAGGGCGCCGATAAACGCACTAGCCATTTGTATTCCTGAGGATAGACGTAAGGAAAGGCCAAATCTTCTAACTCGCGTTTGATAACACCCATACCCAGCCTTTCGGCTAAAGGTGAATAAATTTCGATTGTCTCCCGAGCGATGCGGCGCTGTTTGTCTTCTGGAACATATTTGAGGGTCTGCATGTTATGCAACCGGTCTGCTAGTTTGACCAAGATAACTCTGGGGTCTTTGGAAGTTGCGATAATCATCTTACGCAAATTTTCCAGGAAAATAGATTCCTCGGAATTCATCAGTCTGATTTTGCTAACCTTGGTGGCTCCGTCGACTAGATAACCGACATCAGGACCAAAGTTACTTGAAATTTCCGCAAGGTCGGCGCTGCCATCCTCGACTGTATCGTGCAGCAACCCAGCTGCAACTGTGGCCGTATCCAGATTCCAAGTAGCCAGACGTTTAGCCGTTGCGACCGTGTGAACCATGTAAGGGTCGCCCGAAAAACGCTTCTGGCCAGCATGGGCAATTTGGGCAAAGTCGTAAGCCTCAGAGATCAACTTACGATCAAGGAGGGAGTTAGTTTTTTTGATAAAGGCTAGGAAATCCTGCTTCAGGTCTTGCATAAAAATATAGGAATGATGAACTAATGATAATCCACTAATTCAAGGTTTACTTGCAGGTCGCCTCTCCAGATGGTTGATTTGAGATTATAAGCAATATCCATTACTGTGCCAGAGGTAAATTTGTCTGCGTCCTGACCATATCCCCAGGCCAGACACTCGACTTTTGCAGTCTTGTCTTGAAGAATAAGCTTAAGGTGGCGTGCGTCCCTGCCAAGCGAGGAAACCCTGACAACCTTAACCTGTTTAGTAGCGAATATGGGCCGATGGTTGCCATGACCAAAAGGAGCGAACTTGTCCAGAGCAGTGACCAAGTCTGAGTTTATGGTATTAAACTGGAGGAAAGCATCTATTTCAAGTTTTTTTTGCAAAGAGTCTGCAGGAATAGATTCACCGATTTGATTAATTAGCTTGAGAAACTTGGGTAAATTTTGAGTTGGCAGACTAAAACCTCCAGCTTGGGCATGGCCTCCGTATGTAGATAACAAGTGCCTGGCTTTGTCGAGAACTTCTGCGACATTGACTGCTTTGATTGACCGAACTGAGCCTTTGGCTAAGTCGTCGTCAAAGCTAATAGCAATAGCGGGCTTGTGAAATGCTTGGGTAAGTTTGCCGGCGATTAAACCAATGATGCCTTCGTCGTAGTCAGCACTGGCGGTGGTAAGGATTTTTTGTTCTGGGTTGACGGTTTCCAAGGCTGATTTGAGCATTTGCTCGGTGAGGTCTTGGCGTTTGCGGTTGGTGAGGTCGAGGGCGGAAGCCAGAGTTGAGGCTTGGTCAAGTGAGGTTGACCTGAGGAGCTGATAGGCAGACATAGGGTCGCCAATGCGGCCTTCGGCGTTGAGTCTGGGACCGATTTGATAGCCTAAGTGGTAGGCTTCGATTGATTGAGGATGAATTTGAGCAGCATTAAGTAAAGCCAATAATCCCGGATGGTCGGTGGCGGTTAGGTAGGACAAGCCGTGAAAAAGTAGGTGGCGGTTGATATCTTGTAACGGCATGACGTCGGTAACTGTGCCGATGGCAGCCAGTTGCAGGTTAGTTTGGTTAAGAGGCTTGGTGGCCAAATGCCTGGTGAGGAAATAAGCTACTCCACTACCACACACCAAAGGCGAATGAACGATTAAGTCAGCCGCGGGCAGAGTGTCATCTGCCAAGTGATGGTCGGTGATGATGACCTGAAGGCCGCAAGTGTGGAGGAAGTCAACGGCCTGGTGAGCCTTGATGCCCTGGTCTACTGTGACGACAGTATTAATGTCAGGATGTTGGGTGATAATCCGCTTGAGGCTCTCTGGACTCATGCCATAACCATCCTGACGGCGGTCAGGGATGTAGACATGCACTTGGAGTCCCATATGCTCTAGGACTGAGGCCATAATAGAACTGGCTAGCACTCCGTCGGCATCGTAATCTCCATAGACTAAAACTGAGCCTGTGGCATTGCTGAGCAAATGTTTGAATTGACTAACCTTATCCATGCTTACCCCATGCATTGTTTCACTCCACGCGCGAGGAGGCGGGGGAGAAAAAAATATATCTGGAGTAGTAATTTTACGGTTGGCAAGCAAGGCCGCGATAACGTCTTGGGTGTTGTTGAGAGTTTGGTGGTTACGAGCAGACCAGGTGGCCATGTGGACTATTATAGTCGGAAAAAGTCATGATATCTTAATAATGATTTTTTCTGGTAACATAGCTTCATGGTGATAGAAACCCCTACAGCTGTTATCTGGTTGCTGGAGAAATTTGTTAAGGAAAATCTGGAAATATACATTGTGGGCGGGGCAGTGCGGGATTTATTGATGGGGCGGCAGGTGAGAGACTGGGATTTCACCACTAACGCTCAGCCGGAAAAAATAGTTTCGTTATTTGAAGAGACTTTTTATGAGAACGATTTTGGGACAGTGGGAGTGGTTAATCCAGAAGAGAAACAACGCTATGAAGATGGTGATATAGCCATGCTGCCAATTTATGAAGTGACTACGTTTAGGACGGAACACGGATATTCAGACGGGAGGCGGCCTGATGAAGTGAAATGGGGCGAGAGTTTGGAGGAAGATTTGGCACGGCGAGACTTTACAATTTCGGCTATGGCTCTCAAGCCAAATTTCCAGGGAGGAATCGTTGATTACGAATTGATTGATTTGCATGGCGGGAAGGTAGATTTGGATAACAAAATTATTAGAACTGTGGGAAATCCAGTGGACCGATTTAGTGAGGATGGACTGCGGATGGTGCGGGCGATTAGGATTGGCGCGCAGTTGGGGTTTGGGTTGGACGAGGAAACTTTGCAGGCGATTGGTGATTGTAAAAATTTGATTGTCAGAATTTCTAATGAACGAATTCGAGATGAGTTTTTGAAAATCTTGACAAGCAATTATCCGGCTGAAGGCATAACTCTACTCTATACTTGTGGATTGTTGGTGTACATCATGCCGGAGTTGATAGAAAGCCGCGATGTATGGCAAGGTGGCCATCATCGAGATGATGTGTGGACACATGCTCTGAAGTCGTTAGAATCTAACCCAAGCCGTGACCCGATTGTCAAACTGGCAACTCTAATTCATGATATCGGTAAACCTAGGTCTCGGGCTTTTATTTGCAGTTCATGTAAATTCTTTTTTAAACATGAGGATGAGATTGAAAATGTAAACTTAATGAAAGAATGGACTTGTCCAAGGTGCAGTAGCGTCAATGGCTATCGAGATACCGTGGCGTTCCATAATCACGAAATGATTGGCGCCAAGATGGCGGTTGAGATTTGCGACCGGTTGCGCTTGTCGAATAAAGACACGGAACGAGTGATTACTCTAATACGCTGGCATATGTTTAGTGTGGATGAGCGGCAGACTGAGAAAGCAGTGCGGAGGTTTATCAGAAATGTAGGGAAAGAAAATTTGGAAGATATGCTTAATTTGCGCATTGGCGACCGGTTGGGAGGCGGGGCGAGGGAGACTTCGTGGCGGCTGGAGAAATTTAAGCAAATGTTGTTGGAGGTGCAGCAACAGCCGTTTGGGATACATGATTTGAAAATTACAGGTAATGAAGTGATGGAGTTACTGGGAATTGAGCCGGGACGGAAAGTGGGGGAAGTGTTAAGGAAATTGTTTGAAGAAGTGGATGAGGAAAAGTTGGCTAATGAACCGGAAGAACTGAAGAAGCGGGCGATGGAAATAAAAAATGAAGATTAATGGATTTGTCTCTGTGGTAAGATAAAAATTATGAAACTTGCCGTCATGAGCGATAGCCACGATAGATGGGATAACTTGGAGAAAGCGATTGGGATAGCGGTGGATAAAGGGGTTGAGCAGTTGCTGTTTGCCGGGGATTTCATGTCGCCTCCGGGGATGAGTGTGATTGGGAAGTTTCCTGGCCCAGTGGTAATGGTCTGGGGAAATAATGATGGCGAGCAAGTTGGGTTATTAGCTCAGGCGCGGGAAATGGAAAATGTGAGTATCGCAGGCGATGAGTATGAAGGGGAATTGGGAGGCCGGAAAGTGTATATGCAGCATTACCCTAGACCCGCGGAAATCGCGGTTGAGAGCGGGATGTTTGATATTGTCATCTATGGTCACACACACGAATGGCGGGAGGAAACAGCCAACGGAAAATTATTATTAAACCCAGGCGAAATCCAAGGATATAGAACCGGGATGGTGAGTTTTGCGTTAGTGGATACTGGTTCACTTGAGGTTGAGAAGATAATCATCAATAATAGCTAGACTTTGGCTAATTATGGATATTGATTATGAAGTGGTCAGAAGCGCTACACGAAAAAAAAGCGCGGTGTTGAAAGTACTGCCTGACGGCACGGTGCAAGTGCGGGCGCCAGTAAAAATGAGTAGCATGTTTATCGAGCAGTTCGTGGAAAAAAATTATCAGTGGATCCAGCAGCAGGTGGCAAAAAGTGTTCGTCAGAAAAGGAATGAGGTGGCTGATGGGAAGCTGTGGCCATACTTGGGGGAAGTTTATCCAATGAAAATTATCTCAACTCGGTTGCGACCCAGGGTGAGTTTGGAAAACGGTTATCTGTGGGTAAGGACGAATGGAAAGCTAGATAAAAGTATGCTGAGGAAGCTGGTGCTGCAATGGTATAAGAAACAAGCACGGGAGCTGATTGTAAAACTGGTGAAAATTCATGCGGAAAAGATTGATAGGAAGTTTGGAACGATTAGGCTCAAGGATACTACCAGCCGATGGGGAAGCTGCTCGAGTGAAGGGAATTTGAACTTTAACTGGCGGTTGGTGCTAGCGCCTGAGAGAGTGTTGGAGTATGTGGTTATTCACGAAATTTGTCATTTGGTGCATCAGCATCACAAGCCATCTTTTTGGCGGTTGGTGGAGAGTATTGACAGGGAGTACCGGACTTCACGTACGTATCTGAAGCATCATGGTTGGAAGTTGCAGGTGTGAGATGAAAAAGCAGGAAAAGGAGAGTAACCACCAGCCTTGTCGTCTTGAGCAAAGTCCGGAGCTTGCGGAGGACGCAGCCAAAAGACCTCTTGGTTTGGGGTGGTATTTAAAAATACAAAACAGCCAAGAGATTTC
>CAYXHB010000003.1:0-31321 GCA_964464795.1 uncultured Gammaproteobacteria bacterium | reverse complement strand
GCCGGCTGCTTATGCGTCGCCACAATCTGCTCAACCACATTTGGAGGCACTTCCTGATAGTGCGACGGTTCTACATAGTAAGAAGCCCGTCCTTGAGTCAACGACCGCAACCGTGTGGCGTAGCCAAACAACTCAGCCAACGGCACTAAGGCTGTAATCACCACCACACTGCCACGAGTCTCAGAGCCTTGGATTTGCGACCGCTTGGAGGACAAATCGCCAATCACGTCTCCCATGAATTCATCCGGGGTAGTTACTTCCACTTTCATAATCGGCTCAAGTAGAGTAGGTTTGGCATTTTTACTAGCTTGCTGCAGAGCTTGCGACCCGGCAATCTTAAAAGCAATCTCCGATGAGTCAACTTCGTGGTATGACCCGTCATATAGAGCTACTTTCATGTCCACCAACGGGAACCCAGCTAGCACCCCATTTTCCATAGCTTCCACTACACCTTTTTCGACCGCAGGAATGAACTCATTAGGGATTGCACCTCCACGAATTTCGTTAGCCCATTGGAAGCCTTCGCCACGCCCCAGAGGTTCGACTCTCAGATAACAATGTCCATATTGGCCGCGTCCTCCGGTCTGCCTAATGTATTTGGACTCAGCATTGGCCGTGGTGGTAATGGTTTCTTTGTACGCTACTTGAGGGGCGCCGGTGGCTACTTCCACTTTGAACTCGCGATTTAATCTGTCCACGATAATTTCCAAATGCAACTCTCCCATGCCAGCAATCAAAGTCTGCCCAGTTTCATGATTGGTAGAAACTTTCAGGGTAGGGTCCTCATCCAATAACTTCCCGAGTGCTGTCCCCATCTTCTCCTGGTCAGATTTAGTCTTGGGCTCAATTGCCAGCGAAATCACCGGCTCAGGGAAACTTATGGCCTCCAACGTCACCGGATTGGCTTCATCGCTCAGACTGTCGCCTGTGGTCACACTCTTAAATCCAACCGCCGCTACAATTTCCCCCGCGTAAGCTTCCTTAATTTCCTCACGTTTGTCAGCGTGCATCAGCAAAATGCGTCCTAGTCTTTCAGTTTTATTTTGCGCCACGTTGTAAATGTAGCTGCCCGCGGTCAGAGTCCCTGAGTAAACTCTCAAGTAGGTCAGCCTTCCCACATGTGGGTCAGTCTGAATCTTAAAAGCCAAAGCCGTCAACGGTTCTTTAGGGTCAGTGTGCCGTATTATCTCTTCCCCAGTGGTGGGGTTGAGACCTTTAATCGACGGCACATCCAGAGGAGATGGTAGATAATCAACCACCGCGTCCAACAACTTAGTTACAATCACTGTGCGTGAGTCTCCGCCCATAATTGGGAAAAACTTCCCGCTCACAGTAGCGGCTCTCACCGCTCTTTTCAACTCTTCAACAGTCAGACTCTCCCCATCAAGATACTTGCTCATTAACTCGTCGTCATATTCAACTACAGCCTCAGTCAACTCATCGCGGTACTTCTCCACATCAGCCCTCATGTCCTCGGGAATTTCCACTTCTTTCAACTCTGCAGCATCCACTGCGTCATATGTATAGGCTTTCAGCTCCACCAAATCAACCGCACCTTTCAAGTCATATTCAATCCCAATCGGCAGCCAAATTGGCAAGGCTTTGGCTCCCAACCTCTCGTGAATTGATTTCAATGACATCTTAAAGTCGCCCCCAATCAAGTTCAGTTTATTCACGAAACACAGTCTGGGCACATGATACTTATCAGCCTGATGCCAAACAGTTTCCGACTGGGCTTCCACGCCCATCTTGCCGTCGAACAACATGACTGCTCCATCCAACACCCGCAGCGACCGCTCAACTTCAACAGTAAAGTCCACGTGTCCTGGAGTATCAATAATATTAATTCTGTGGTCTTTCCAAAAGGTCGTAATCGCGGCTGACACAATCGTAATTCCCCGTTCTCTCTCTTGCACCATCCAGTCAGTCGTGGTGTTCCCATCATCCACTGACCCGTGTCGATGAGTTTTTCCTGAATCATATAAGACCCTTTCCGTTGTCGTAGTTTTCCCTGCGTCAATATGAGCAATAATCCCGATATTTCTAAACTTAGTAATTGGTAGATTTCTATCTGTATTTAAATCAGCCATAAAAATTTATATTTGTCTCCAACTTTAATTCCGTTAAATTAACTTACCACCTAAAATGAGCAAACGCTTGGTTCGCCTCCGATTGTCGATGCACAGTTTCTCTCTGTTTCACGGCGGCTCCTTGGTTACTGGCCGCATCCAGAATTTCTTGAGCTAGCTTGGCTGAGAAAGTCTTGTATTCGCTATTAGGTCTTTCGTTAGCATAGTTAACTAACCAGCGGATGGCCAGAGTCAATCTCCGGTCAACTCGCACCGGCATCGGCACTTGATAAGCCGCGCCCCCAATTCTGCGAGCTCTGATTTCCATAATTGGTTTGACATTTTCCAACGCCATCTTTAAGGTCATCAGCGGATCTTGTCCAGTTTTTTCTTCTATAATCTTAAAAGCTTGATAAACTTGTTTCTGTGCCACGCTCTTTTTGCCATCTCGCATCACTCTATTCACAATTCTAGACACAGTTGTACTCCCATAAATTGGGTCAGGTGACAGGATTCGTTTGGTAGCTTTTTTGCCTCTCATATATTTTATTTAGCTGCCGCAGTGGTTGCCCCTTTGGCTCTTTTGGTTCCGTATTTCGATCGAGACTGCTTTCGGTTTTGGACTCCGGATGTATCATATACACCCCGGACAACGTGGTATTTCACGCCTGGTAAATCTTTCACCCGGCCTCCGCGCACTAACACAATTGAGTGCTCAGCCAAGTCGTGACCTTCGCCGGGAATGTAAGCCGTGACTTCCACCCTATTTGATAATCTGACCCTGGCTACTTTACGCTGAGCAGAATTAGGCTTCTTTGGGGTCATAATTTTCACCAAAGTACATACTCCACGTTTCAATGGCGAGGGCAGAGTAGAACTAACCCTGGTGCTCGAGTTATAAAACTTCCTCAAAGCTGTTGCCTTGATTTTAGCTGCTTTGGTTTGGCGTCCTTTGCGGACTAGTTGGTTAAAAGTAGGCATAATAAATAGCGCAGTTGATTATACCAGAGCCTGAGATTAAGTCCACAATCTGATTTTCTCTCCAAATTATTGAATCAAGGCTCTCTCCGGGGAGGTTGGTATTAGACGTCCGATGATTACGTTTTCTTTCAATCCCAACAGAGGGTCAACACTTCCTCTTACGGCGGCTTCCGACAGAACTTGAGTCGTGTGCTGGAATGAAGCTGCTGACAGCCAAGAATTATCAGCATTCAGAGCTACCCTGGTAATCCCCAGTACGGTCATCTCACCTGTAGCCGGTTCCCCGCCCTCAGCGATGACTCTTTGGTTCTCAGTTTCAAATGACACTCGGTCAACCAAATCACCAATCAAGAATTTGGTATCTCCAATAGTATGAATCCTAACTCTGTCGGTCATTCTTCGTACTACTGTTTCAAAATGCTTGTCATGGATGGCAATTCCCTGGGATTCATATACGGCTTGCAATTGCTCAATCAGATATATTTGTACTTTCTTCAAACCACGCACCCGCAGGATTTCTTTCAAATCCAGCGATCCGCCGACTAACTGATCGCCTTCATTCACAGTCTGTCCATCTTCAACTAGCACTTTACTATTCAACGAAGCTGCATAGATGCGTTGTTCGGCTGGCTTAACAGCGCTATTCTCAATTGTAATTTCATATCCGGTCTCAGTTTCCTTGACGCTTACAGTTCCGGGAATCTCAGCCAGAGGAGACGGTATTTTGGGAGAACGAGCCTCAAATAATTCCTCAACGCGCGGCAATCCTTGAGTTACGTCAGTTCCTACCACACCAGCTGAATGCTTGGTTCTCATGGTCAACTGAGTGCCTGGTTCACCAATACTTTGTGCAGCCAATACGCCTACTGGTGTTCCAATATCAGCAGGTTCGCGGTCTGACAAATCCCAACCATAGCACTTGGCGCACAATCCATGCTTGGAACGACAACTCAGTGCTGACCTTATAACCGCCGCTGCAATGTCACTGTTCTGAATTTTGTCCGCCATCTCTTCATCAATAATTGTACCTACTTCACAAATTGTCGCTCCGCTTGAATCCACAATTGGACTAACAGGATACCTACCCAATAATCGATAGCCAAAGATATTTGGTCTGGTTTCCCTCAGAATCTCCACGCCTTCACTTGTCTGACAATCATCTACTCTGATAATCATGTCATGGCCAACATCAACTAATCTCCGGGTAAGATATCCGGCATCAGCTGTCTTAATAGCCGTATCAGTCACACCCTTGCGACCTCCGCGAGCCGCAGTCACGTATTCAAAAATACTCAAACCTTCACGATAATTGGATTTAGTCGGCATCTCAATAATATTTCCATTAGGATCGACGACGAGTCCTCGCATAGCGGATAGTTGTTTAATATTATCTCGGGATACACGTCCGACTTTGGCATCAATCACCAACTTAATTGGATTATCTGGGGCAAAGGAGTTCCAGGTTTTCTCTGCTAAGTCATCTGTCGTCTTAATCCAGACTTGTTGGGTCAATCGCTTACGTTCCTGATTAGTAGCCAATCCCATGGCATAGTCCTCTTCAATTTTGGCCACTTCTTGGTTAGCCTCATTAATAATTTCATCTTTATTAGGCAGAATTTGACAGTCGTTAATTGATAATGACAAACCAGATAGAGTTCCGGCCTGGAAACCTAATCTCTTAATGTTATCAATCATGTCAGCCACTTCACCTTTATCGCAAATCTTCAAGGCTCTGGAGAACAATTCTTTGACCGTAGTTTGGCGAATTGGCTCGTTTACAAACTGTAACGGTTGCGGCAAGACCTCATTAAACATAATCCGACCGATGGTTGTTTCTATGAATTCTCCGTTAAATCTAACTGTGATTTTTTGGCGCATAGCAATTCTGCTGTTTTGATAAGCAGTCATTGCCTCAGCAAATGATCCAAAGATACCTTCATGTATCTGAAGCATCTCATCCATAGAAGTCAGATAATAGGTTCCCAACGCAATTTCTTTCTTAGCAGGTACGGTAATCGGTACTCCATCTGCTGGTCGCAGCAAGTTATTCACAGGTGTCATCAAGTTAGCCGCTTCGTCACGTGCCGCTTTGCCCAGAGGAATATGAACGGCCATTTGGTCTCCGTCAAAATCAGCGTTATAAGCATCACATACACAAGGATGCAGACTGATTGCATTCCCTTCAATCAGGATCGGGAAAAATGCCTGAATTGATAATTTGTGCAGAGTTGGAGCACGGTTCAATAACACTGGATGCTTACTGGTAATTTCCTCCAAGATATCAAACACTTCAGGCGGTCTTTTCTCAAGAATATTTTTAGCACTCTTTACATTTGGAGCCAGGCCGCGCAAAATCATCTGACGCAGCACAAACGGCTTGAACATTTCCAAAGCCATATCTTTTGGCAACCCACACTGGTTTAGCTTCAATTCAGGCCCGACCACAATCACAGAACGTCCAGAATAGTCAACCCGCTTCCCCAGCAAGTTCTGGCGGAACCGCCCTTGCTTACCTTTCAACATTTCCGACAGCGACCGCAAAACCCTTCTCTGCCTACGAGTAGTCAAATTCCTCTGTGGCGCGTCAAAGAGAGAATCAACAGCTTCTTGCAACATGCGCTTTTCATTTCTCAAGATAATTTCTGGAGCTCCCAGTTCAATCAAGTGATTCAGACGATTGTTACGATTAATTACCCTTCTATACAAATCATTCAAATCACTGGTTGCAAACCGTCCGCCTGACAATTGCACCATCGGCCTCAAATCAGGAGGTAACACCGGCAAGATAGTCATAATCATCCACACCGGGTCAATATTGGCTTCAATCAACCCTTTGACAATTTTCAATCGCTTGATAGCTTTTAGCCTTTTGGCACTAGCTGACTGGTCTACTTCTTGTTTCAAGCCTCCTAGCATTGCCTTAAGATCCAGTTGCCGTACTAATTGAATGACGGCCTCCGCTCCCATACCGACTTCAAAGAAGTCAGTCGCGTCATACTCCAACAACTTCACGTATTCGTCCTCAGTCAACAGACTTCGCACGTTTAATTGTTTCACAATTGCTTGCAACCTCTTATACAACTCACGAGCTTTATCCTCATCCACCACAGCCTGATCGCGAGTCGACTGTAATAACTTCTTAGTCTTCAACTCGAGCTCTTGTAGAGCAATCGTTAACTGATCCTGATTTTTCACCTTGCGTTTCAGGTCTTCGGCAGACACATTCTGGTCGTTCTCAATTTTAGCCAGTCTTTCCTCAGCATTCTTCTTGATAGTATCCACAGTTCTATTGAGGTTTTCATTCAATGAGTTGACGGTCTCCTCTCGCTTACTTTCGTCTGTACTCAAGACTACATATTGAGCAAAGTAAACTACTGACTCAAGCGATTTTGGGCTAATGTCCAGTAATAATGACAACTTCGAATGAGCCCCTTTAAAGAACCACACATGAGCCACCGGACAAGCCAAAGCAATATGAGCCATCCGCTCTCGTCTGACTCGAGATTGTGTAACCTCAACTCCACACTTATCACAAATCACACCTTTGTAACGAATGCCTTTGTATTTGCCGCAATAACACTGCCAATCTTTAGTCGGACCGAAAATTTTCTCACAGAACAATCCGTCTTTTTCAGCTTTCAAAGTCCGGTAATTAATTGTTTCCGGTTTAGTCACTTCTCCATGTGACCACTGTTTAATATCCTCAGGAGAGGCTACTCTAATTTCTAAAGAAGTAAAATCGGTTAATTGGTTTAAGTCCATAAACAGGTATTATCTCAAATAATAGTCAAAGCCGTCAATTAGCTTGGGATTCCTCCAAGCCTTCTTGTAACTGGGCTAACATTTCGTCGGTTGGTTCGTCTACTTCCAAAACTTCGTCTGTATTAGTATTTTCCACCTCAACAGCTATCTCAACAGGTTGCTCGTTTTCCACTTCGTCAATATTTTCATTCTCACTAACTTCACCTTGAGTTTCAACACTCTCATCACTCGGAATCTCTTCAACCAGTTTAGCACCTTGAGCTAAGATATTGATTCCCAAGCTTTGTAATTCTTTTACCAAGACCTTAAACGACTCGGGCACATTAGACTCTGGAATTTCTGTGCCTTTCACAATCGCCTCGAAGGCTTTCGACCGCCCTACAATATCATCTGATTTAATGGTCAACATTTCCTGCAAGGTATGAGCGGCACGATGCGCTTCCAGAGCCCAGACTTCCATTTCTCCCAATCTCTGGCCTCCCATTTGTGCTTTACCACCCAGAGGTTGTTGAGTAACCAATGAGTAAGGTCCAGTTGAACGGGCATGAGTCTTATCTTCCACCATGTGAATAAGTTTCAAAATATATCCTACTCCAACCATAGTTGGGGTTTCATATTTCTCTCCGCTGCGGCCATCTCTCAAGAACACTTTTCCAGAAACCGGCAATCCTGCCTCTTCATATGCTTTTTGCAATCTCTCTTCAGGAATGCTTTCAAATACTGGCACAGCCACTTTTTTGCCTTGTTTGGCCATCGCCATACCAATCTGTGCTTCCATTAACTGTCCCAAATTCATACGTCCCAATACAGAAATTGGAGAAATCATAATATCAACCGGAGTTCCGTCGTCCAAAAATGGCATATCGGCAGCTGGCATAATTCGTGAAATAACACCTTTATTCCCGTGCCTTCCTGCGAGTTTGTCGCCGGCGGTGATTTTACGCATTTGTGCTACCAGCACGATAACTTCTTTCAGTGTTCCAGACTCAAGTTCGTCGCCTTTTTCACGGTCAAGTACTCGTACATCAACTACAATTCCTCGGTCTCCATGAGGCATTCGTAGTGACGTATCACGGACTTCTTTGGCTTTTTCTCCAAAAATTGCCCTCAGCAACCGCTCCTCAGCACTCAACTCAGTTTCACCTTTGGGAGCGATTTTTCCGACCAAGATATCTCCGGGGCCGATTTCAGAACCGACTGTAATAATTCCGTCATCACTCAACCGCGCCAGTTCAGACTCACTTACGCCTGGGATGTCACGAGTCAACTCTTCTGCTCCCAGCTTAGTGTCAACAACTGCGGCGCTATACTCCTCAATGTGAATTGAAGTCAACAAATCCTCTTTTACCAACCTATCCGAAATCACAATCGCGTCTTCATACCCCAGTCCATCAAATGAAGCATAAGCAACTAATAAGTTCTGTCCTAATGATAATTCGCCTCCATCACACGCTGGCCCATCGACAATGACGTCACCTTTCTTAACTTTGTCGCCAACTTTGACCAAGACTCTTTGGTTGTAACAAGTGCTGGCCGATGACCTTCTGAATTTAATCACATGATAAGTCTCTACCCCTTTGGCATAAGTAACATAATCTTCACTCTCAACCGCTTCTTGTGGTTCATTAATTAATTCAACTTCAATTTTGTCAGCGTCAGCGTACTTCACAATTCCATCATGCCTGGCTCTCACTGCCCAGTTCATAGCTCGGGCAATTTCACTCTCCATACCCGTACCAACAACAGGGGCTGAAGCCCTCACCAACGGCACTGCCTGACATTGCATGTGTGTTCCCATCAACGCCCGGATAGAGTCATCATTGGCCAAGAAAGGAATCAGCGAAGCCGCACTTCCCACTACCTGCCTTGGAATAATATCAATGTAATCTACTTGCTCAACTGACCCCTCGCTAAAATTACCTTGATAGCGCATCGGAACCCAGGTTTCATTAATCGTTCCATCTTCGCTGATGTCCAAATCCGCATGGGTAATTCGCAGCTCTTCCTCATCATCTGCACTCATATAAACTAACTCGTCAGTCACTCGCATTTTCACTTCTCCATCTTTTTCAATCTTTTCCACTTTGAAGTAAGGCGCTTCCATGAACCCAAACTCATTAATTCGGGTAAATAAAGACATGTAAGTCACGAGTCCAATGTTGGGTCCTTCTGGTGACCGAACCGGACATAAGCGTCCATACTGTGAAGAATTAATGTCGCGAATTGAGAAAGAGGCTCTTTCTCTAGAAATTCCTCCTGGTCCCATAACCGACAGCCTGCGCAAGTTATCGATTTCCGAGAGAGGATTAGTTTGGTCAACAATAGTTGACAACTGGTTAGAACGGAAAAATTCATTAATAGCTGCAATCACAGGGCGAGCGTTAATCAGATTAATAGGTGCGATGGCATCTTCTTCAGGGTCTGCCAAACTCATTTTTTCTTGCACAGCCCTCTCCAGCCGCAGTAATCCCACACGGAAAGCTGTACTTGCTACCAGCTCACCTACGCGTCGAATTCTTCGATTAGCCAAATGGTCAATATCATCAACTCGACCTTCGCCATTCTGCAATTTCAATACATACTTCACAGTTTGCAAAATATCATCTGGAGTCAAAATAGTAGTTGTTTTCTCATCAGGTACTTTCAAGCGCTTGTTAATTTTGTACCGGCCAACTTCCGACAAATCATATCGACGGGGGTTGAAAAACATATTCTTGACCAAAGTTTCAGCATTCTCCAAAACCGCCGGTTCACCAGGATGGAACCGCTTATAAATCTCAATCAAAGCCTCATCCTTATTATGAGTAGGATCTTTTGCCAGACTCGCCTCAATCATTGAGTAAGTGGGGTAATCACGCAAGTCATCAAACGCACCTCTAATCTCCTCGTTAGTTGAGAACCCCACCGCCCGCAAAAAAGTCGTGACAGGGAACTTCCTTCTCCTGTCAACTCTTGCGTACAGAATTCCATTTTTACTGGCTTCAAACTCAAGCCAGCTTCCTCGGATGGGGCGCAATTCGGCTTTGGCAAGTCTTCGGCCTGATGCAGGGTCAAATTCCTCTGAGAAATAAACTCCAGGCGAACGTACAATTTGGCTCACAACCCCGCGCTCGACTCCGTTAATGATAAAAGTTCCCCGTCGGGTCATTAGAGGCATATCGCCTAAGAACACTTTTTGTTCTTTCTCAGTATTAGTTCTTTTGTTAGTTAATCGAACCAAGACCCGCAGCGGGGCAGTGTAAGAAAGAGACTTCAAAATAGCATGCTGAGGGGTAATCTCAGGTTCCCCCACGAAGAAATCCAAGAATTCCAAAGTCCAATTCTTCCCGGTAAAGTCGTCCACTGTAGCCACTTCCTTCAAAGCTATCCTAATCCCATCTTTGAGGAACCAAGCCCAAGAATCCCGCTGTACGAGGGTTAAATCTAGTTCGGGCAGTTTTTTATTTAGGTTTCCCCAGTAGAGTCGGTTGCTTGCAGTCATGAGATGGCAATATTGTGTGGCTTATAAACGCAAAAAATTGTGCACATTAGACAACATCCTTATGTGTGCACAAGGATCAGACACAGATTTACTGTTTTTATCATGATTGTTTCGCCCTGTCAACAGGCTAATTACCCATTTCACCAAATCCTGTATGATGACAAAAAAATTGCCCGCCTCTTTCCATCTAATATACAATTATCATGTTCTTTTATATGCCAACACGCACCCATATCATCATTCTTGGCCTTATTCTTTGCCTAGGAGTTATCATCCGCCTCCAGAATTTCAATCTCCCGCCGATTGACGCCCATCCCATGCGCCAGACAGACACCGAATGTGTTGCCTATAACTTCGCTTTCAAAGATGCTAATATTTTCCACCCCCAAGCCTGCTTAATCCGGCCTCTTGATAACCCTAATGGATATTTTTTCCTGGAATTTCCTCTATACCAATATGTCATGGGCATAACTTACAAGTTAGTTGGCCCCAGTATCGTGGCTTTTCGCCTCTACAATCTCGTCCTTTACGCCGTTGCTGGGCTCTCGCTCTATTACTTTATGTCCAGGTTCCACTCTCGTAAGCTGGCGATGATTTCAACTTTCTTATTTAGCTTCGCCCCGGGTTCAATTTTCTTCATTGGCCACGCCATCCACCCTGACGTCTTCGCCACCACTACCACCCTCTTGTCATTGGCTCTC
The DNA here is from genome assembly GCA_964464795.1 of uncultured Gammaproteobacteria bacterium. Classification (GTDB taxonomy): domain Bacteria; phylum Patescibacteriota; class Microgenomatia; order CAYXHB01; family CAYXHB01; genus CAYXHB01. The sequence goes on along the minus strand of CAYXHB010000003.1, from coordinate 20,327 downwards.
TTAATGCATTTTTTTCACCGACGTGCCCTTTGGATATTTTTCGCCTCTGTTCTTCTTTTGAGTATGTCCGTGGCCACAAGGCCTTTTGGACTTCTCGTCCTGCCAGCCTATCTTTACTTGCTCTATAGGCAAGGCACCAAACTTTGGCAATACCCCGTCGCCATCCTTGGATCAGGCGCGCTGTATGGTATCTGGAAACTCTATCAGAGCCAATACCCGCCGGAATTATTTGACTGGGAAACTTGGATTCTCTGGGGTCAAGAACGGTTGCTCGATCCGGCTATCTTTATTCATCACCTCATTCTCAAGAACATCGTGGGTGAGGTCGTCGGCAAAGTAATCACTTTGTTTGCTGCGGTGGGTTTTGTCACCAGTCTTTTCCATAAGAACCACGTGGGAAAATTTGCAATCCTCTGGCTTGCGGGTGTCCCGCTCTATTGGTATGTTGCCCCCAACGGCAACATCACCCATCAGTATTACGCCAATGTATTCTTAATCCCCATACTTATTCTCGGAGCCTATGGAGTCAACACTTTAACTAGCCTTTTACCGTCCAAGAAACTACAAATAGCTTCACTCTCTTTGATTCTCGCTTTAGTTACCTACAATGGCTATCGCACTAGTGCTTATTACTTCAATGACCTTCAATCGTCTGATTACCTCCATATAGCCCGAGAAATTCAGACGTATGTTCCCCAAGACCAGAGAGTTGTTTATCTGGCTAATCTCAACTCCATTCCCTTTTCATTGGCTCATCGTCAGGGTTGGATGCTGGGAGGTGGAGGAGTTGATGTTGGTTCGACAGCCGAAAAAGTTTTTGCCATGCGCGACCGTGCCATTTACATAGTCGCCGGTCATAACAACACCGACCTCAACGAACAGGAATTAGAAACCATTGCCAATCACTCCACCTTGGTGGTCAAAAACGACTGGGTCACAATATATAAACTTAACTAATAGGGATTATACTTTCAAAACTTTCCCCAAGACGTGTCTAAGCTCTGGTCAGTCAATATAACTACCGGGAACTTGGATTTATGTAATAAAAGAGCAGGGAACTCTTCCACCGACTTTCCTCGGTTTACGAACTCGCTCAAGACTTCTCTTTTTTCGTCACCAACCGCATACACAACCACTTGGTCAGTACGCGCGATTAATTCACTAGTTGCGGTTATTCTCTTGCGATGTGGATTATTCGTGTCTGCAGGTAATTCATAATATTCAATCAGATTAGTTGATCCAAATACTCGCTCCATGGTTTTTTCATCTCTAGTCGGCAAAATCCCGGCCGTATGCCCATCGCTCCCAATCCCGGCCAGGACGAGGACGAAGGGGTTTTTCTTCAATTTCTCCTCCAACCTTTGGCTTATATTCCTTGCAGTAGTCTTGCCATCCAGACTTGCCTCCAAATATCCAATCCACTCACCGCCCATATTTTCCACCCAATCCCTAATCCCTGCTTCTCGTAGTTGTTGTTCGTTACTGTCAATAGAATTTGGTTCCACAAACCGCTCGTCCAAGAGCGTCACTGTCAGTTTATGTACTAAGGATTTTCCTTTTAACTTTTCAAACATCACTCTATACATTCCAATCGCGCCTCCGCCGGATAGAAACAACAGCACGTCTTGCTCGCTCAACTTTTCCTTCAGTCTATCCGCGATAAAGCTAGCCGCTCGCTCTTGGATTTCCTCAGATTTAAAAATATGTTGCTCAACTCTCTTTGCCATAACCATCACTTTAGTATATATAATGGAAGTCATGAAACTTGGCTACCTGGGCTTAGGCAAAATGGGCAAGAATATGGTGCTGCGTCTCCTCGAACAAGGCTACGAGGTGGTGGCCTGGAACCGTTCCCCCGAACCGCGAGTCGAAGTGTCAGCCTCCGGAGCCGTGGCTGTCCAGACAATTCCCGAGCTTATTTCACAACTCCCATCGCCTCGCGTCCTCTGGCTCATGCTGCCAGCTGGTGAGGTGACCCGCCAAATGATTGAGGAGCTTTTACCGCTTCTTTCCTCTGGTGACACAATCATCGACGGCAGCAATAACTTCTACAAGAACACTCAGGATAATTCTCGTCTATTAGAAGCTCACGGCATCTTCTTCTTTGACGCTGGCATCTCCGGCGGACCCTCAGGAGCTCGTAACGGAGCTTGTGTCATGGCTGGTGGAGCAGAGGAACCTGATGTTGAGATTTCTAAACTGTTCCAAACCATCGCCGCGCCAGGTGCTTACCAGTTCTTCCCCGGAGTGGGCGCCGGACACTTCGTCAAAATGGTTCATAACGGCATTGAATACGGCATGATGCAGGCCATTGGCGAGGGTTTCGAGGTCATGAAAGCCTCTGGTTTGAACCTAGACTTGGAGCAAGTCGCCCGCCTTTACAATCAAGGCAGCGTCATCGAGTCGCGTTTGGTCGGTTGGCTGGAGAGCGGCTACTCCAAGCATGGAGTAGACTTAGATGGCATTTCCGGTTCAGTTGCCCACAGTGGGGAAGGCCAGTGGACGGTAGAGACAGCTCAGGAGTTTCAGATTCCCACTCCGGTCATCTCCGCTTCTCTCCAGTTCCGTATCGACTCAACCAATAACCCCAGCTACACCGGCAAGGTTGTCTCAACCTTGCGTAACGAATTCGGTGGGCATGAGGTAGGGGAGAAGTAAGTGTTTTTCACTTCTTTCAATTTCCAAATAACTCTCTAAGCTGTTAAAATCTGTCGCATTCATTTATGGACTCACAAGAAAGAAAAACCGTCATTAGGTATCCGCAATCTGCCTTTCGTTTGCAGTCAGAAATAGACGATTGCCGCAACCGTTGGTTAGAATGGTCACAGCGGCAGGTTACATATAAGCAGGGTGAAGAGCGTCCGTGTCATATATTCACGATTGAAAATGAGCCCCTTAAAATGACACTTTGGGGAACTTACGAATTACCAGAATAAAATTACAACTTCCAGCCAGAAATCTCTCTTGCCATTTCCCTCAACACCACGTATTCTTCGCTATATGGAACGCGGCCAATTCATCGCCTTTGAAGGTCCAGATGGTTCCGGAAAAACCACTCAGAGCCGGCTTCTAACCGAACATCTCACGCAACAAGGCGTTCCAGTTATTTACGCGCGTGAGCCTGGACAGACAGAACTAGGACAACTTATTCGAAGTAGATTGCTTTCAACCGAAGATGCCATGCTTCCTCCCACAGTACAACTATGTTTTTTTGAAACTGCACGGTGGACTTTTTTAGAACGCGTCGTGAAACCTGCTCTTGATGAAGGAACTCATGTCATCTGTGATCGTCACACACTATCAACCGAGATATATCAAGGATATGTCCAAGATGTAGATATGAAGATAATCAACAAAATTCATAGTGAGCTTTCTTCACTAGCCACACCGGATATTACTATTGTTATTGACGCTCCCGTCAGAGTGGCTCAGCAACGTGTTTGGAACTTTAATCGACCAGACAGACCTGACCCTTTTGAACTTCAAAAACGTTCCTTTCAATTAAAGGTTCGAAAAGGTTATCTTAGAACTGCATTATTAGAAAGAAACCTGCCTATCATCGACGGAACCAAATCAGTCGGCGAAGTTCACCAAGAGATTCTGAACCATGTCATGCCGCTTTTTACTCCTCAGCGCTAAAATGCCCCAACTTATAAATCCGATACCCCGTGGTTTCCTCTTGCCACACATCCTCAATCTCCGCCCACCCAAAATGAGCAATCTCAGTCTGCGCATGACCAATAGGGTTGCACTCCTGCTCACAAATCACAAATAACTGTTGTGTGATTGTTTCTGACCTCTGTTGATCAAGTTCCACCAGATTTGATTTTTTCCTCTCCAGCGCATAACGATAACCTTCGTCATAGTTCCCGTCAGCGATTAACCCTAAGTTAAAAGGCTCACCTTGAGACTTTTCTATTATCAAATCTGCCACCGCTTGAGTCTTCTGCCATTGGCGGTTAGGTCCATATTGTAGTGGTGAGTTAGCGAGTAACTGCAAAGTCAAACCCGCGATTAAGAACCCCACCCACACTCGTCGCATCCCCAGACAATTTTTGCAACTGCCCAAGATACCCTTTTCGTCTACCAACTGCCACACCATCCATCCCACCATCAACGGCAGCAGCGGATAGAAAAACCCCAGATAATGGTCAAAAATATTCTGCTTGTAACTTAATAACCCCACCACTCCCACCCCAAACCAGAGCAACATTATCAGATAGGGCAGAGTAATCTTCCGCTTCCAAGCCGCCACCAAGGTTGTAATTCCCAATGCCCAGATAGTGATTTTCACCACCAGACTAGACTCCTCCCTACCTACGCTAATGCCGCCGACGGTACTTTTAAACATTGATTCCACTAGCGGCCATAGTTCACCAATGCGTTTGTAAAACTTCAAATTCACGCTCGTCTGCCGCTCAGTAAAGAAAGCCTCCAAAGCTCTCGCGTTCATCCATCCATGCTTATACTCAAACAACAACTGTGGCACTAGGGATAGAGCGAATACACCCACCGCCCAAGCCGAGTATTTCCCCAAGCTTCGCAAATCACGTGATTCCCCCCCCACCTTCCAACTTCTCCACACGCTCTCTACCCAGATTAAACCCACCACTGGGAACAACAACAACCCCAGATAATGAGACTGAAATACTAAGGCCAGCGCCGCTGCCACACCTATCCACCATTTAGAATTTTTCCTTGCCAAATAACTAAACCAAATCGCATTCAGAGCCAACAACGGCATTACGTTAGGGTTCCAAGACGAACGCGAGTAGACAATAATCGTGGGTGAAATCGCAAATATCCAAGCCGCCACCAACCCTGCCACCGGCGCAAACCACTTCCGCCCAATCCACCACAGCAACCCACAAGTCAAGACTGATAACAATGCCACCATCACAGCCGGACCCACTGGATGTAAGCCTGACAACGCCAAAGCCGGTGCCATCAGATAGTAATAAGCCGGCCCCAGGTACATATGCCCCTCGCTGGTCAAAAAAGAAGTCATCGGCCCGATAAACATCAAGTCGCCTTCAGTAACAAACCTGGCTACCACCCGCGCGTCCCGACCCTCGTCACCCAAAAAGGTCATGTATTCATTAATCCGCCAGACTCTCATCCCGAGGGCAATAGTGAGTATTAATCCGATAATTGCTGCCTCACGCTGATTTTGTCTTACCCATGTCCTCATTTTTCCAAACATATACAACAGCTTACCAGTTCTTGAGCTTCTTCCAAAGAGAGAATAAATCAACAAAAGACTGCATAATCACGTCCAAATTAGCACCCGTGCCCTGTCCGCCAACTCTAGGGTAATGGGTAATTGGAATCTCGACAATCTTAAAGCCTTTTTTTTGAGCTTTAATCAGAAACTCGCTTGAGATAAATGCACCTCTGCCTGACTCTAGCGGTGATATTGCCTTAATTACTCTCTGGTTAATCAGCTTAAAAGCACAATCAATATCCCGGACTTTCAATCCAAACAAAATATAAACAATCAACTGCCACATGTAACTGTTGAATTTGCGATAAAAAGGCACAGCTCTGTCCTTGTAGTATCCAATGACTAAATCAGCGCCAGTTTTCTTTTGCGTATCAATAAAATTAGTAATCTCCCCAAAATCAAACTGTCCATCGGAATCGGTAAACACCACCCATTCATATTTACTATTGGCAAATCCAGTTTTCAATGCTTCACCATAACCGCGGTTAGGATTATGGGTAACTATTTTCAACTCCTTGTATTTTTTCATCAGCTTATTCACTACTTGCTCTGTATCATCTTTGCTACCGTCGTTGACGACAACGACTTCATATTTAGTTGCCACTTTAGGCAAGTGAACGAAAGTATTCTCAATTGTCTTAGCTATCCGTTCCCCTTCATTATAAGCAGGATAAAACACTGATAACTCATCTAGTTTTTCTAAAGATGATTTAGCTTTAGTGATATTTTGCTTTTTCGCAGCCCCTGGACTTGAGGTCGCAACCCTTTTTTTCTTTTTTTGTGTAAACTTCATTTACGACTAGTATACCAACCAGGTTTATTTCCAGGAAGGGATAAAGTTATTAATTGCTCCTGCACGTTCTCATTTGGCTAATAATTACTTATACTAAACAAAACCAACCAGGAATTTCCCATCCCTATGCCTTCTCATATTTCCAAATACTTCACAATCACTTTCCTAGTCCTTATTTCTACTTTCTTAGTCTGGCTGCCATTCATTACTAACTACCCTCTTTGGGGCATCCCAGTTCCTCAGTCTGGGATGGCTACAGTGGTTAGTAACTACGACGGTCCTTACTATATTGCCATTGCTAAGACTCTTTATAACCCTGAGCAACTAAAGCAGTTTGAATTTAACCTTTCGGCTGAATACTATGCCGCCCACTTCCCTTTATACCCGTTAGTTATCAAGTTCTTCTCCATGTTTATGAACTTTCCCTATGCCATGTTAACAGCCACAGTCGTTTTCTCTATTTTGGCAGCTTTGATGTTCTATAAACTGGCTGTATACCTCAAACTTCCAGAACCCTTGTTCCTTACTTTGTGCTTCCTTGTTTTGCCAGCCCGGGCAGTTATCACTCGCGTGGTCGGAACTCCAGAACCTCAGTTTGCTTTTTTCACGCTCTGGAGTATTTATGCTTTCCTGCGCGGACGCTACTGGCAAGCCGGACTTGCTGGAGCTCTCTCTGTGGCCACTAAACCCCCAGGCATTCTTCTCTTTGCGGCCATGGGCTTGAGTTTACTTCACGATTATCTTTCCCATCTCAAAACTAATCCTAATCACAGATGGTACCAATTCCCTTGGAAATCTTTTCCCATAGTTTTGCTCCCTGTTGGACTACTGTCGGTTTTTTATCTTTACTCCCATCAATACGGTGACTTCCTTGCCTACTTCAAATCAGGAGATAACATTCATCTTTTCTGGCCGCCATTCCAGATGTTTAACTCGGCTGGCTTTTGGGTGGGGACCTTTTGGCTCGAAGACATCGTCTGGTGGTTCATTATTGCCGCGGGAGCTTTGGGTCTGCTGCACAAGTATCACCGCAATTTACTTTTTTACTATTTCCTGGTTTTCTTCATTTCTCTGTGTTTTGTCGAGCATCGTGACATCGCCCGTTACGCGATTCCGCTGGCGCCGCTGTTAATTATCGCTTACGCTTCTTACCTTTCAACTCCGACTTTTCGTAGAGTCTTTCTGTTCATCCTCCTACCCATTTACTTATATGCGCTTAACTTCATCGCCAATAACGCCACCCCAATCAGCGACTGGACGAGATTGCTTTAACACGCTGAAGTCAGTTTCATTTGCTTTTCGTCTTCCAAATGACTCTGGTATACATAAAGTAGTTGTAAGGGATAATAAACACTCCGATGGCAATAATTAAAAACAATTGCCGAATAAGAGTTGTATCTCCGAAATAATAAACCCCACTCCCGATGACCGCAAACTGGATAACCACCGCACCGATTGAGGTCAAATTAAACTGCACAAACTTCCCGGCTAATTTGAGCAGAGAAGTGATTTTATGGCCCTTAAAGGTCCACAGGTTATTCAGACTAAAATTAGACATAATCGCCACTTCCGCCGCCATAGCCGCGGCCCAAGACGAACGTTCTTCCATAATCCTTAACCCCCAGATATCATGCAATGAGTATGACGCTGCCGCCAAGGTTTCGGTTATCGTCAATCTACGAAAAACCTCCAGTGAAATTGAGTTCAGAATAAATCCAACAAATCCTACAATCCCGAATTTCACGAATTGACGAATCCGGGGATTATTTTTTTGCAGCACTCCAATCACTCTCAGGGTTTCTTTCATTTCATTTTTAATCAACTTTGATTCCCCTTCCAGACGCGGACGGAAATGTATTGGCACTTCCTTAACTTTCGCGCCAGCGCTAACCATCTCAAACAGCAGTTGAATTTTGTAAGCAAATTGTCGGGAAATCAGCTTGTCCAAGTTCAACTTATCGAAATATCCTTGAACGCGAGTCAACTTAAATCCAGTGGTGACATCCTTAATTTGCCATACCATCAACAACACTCTGGCCACCAGGTTCCCGACCACACTCAAGAACTTGCGGTCAAATCCCCATTCTTTGGGAATAGACCCGCCTTTGACATAGCGAGAGGCAATCACGTAATCATATCCATTATCCAACTCAGCCACCAGTTTTCCAATATCTTCAGGGTTATGCTGCATATCAGCGTCAAACTCAACCAACGCATCAGCCTCTAATTTACTCACAGCATGCTTCATCCCAGCCGCATAGGCCATCCCGAGTCCTTGTTTGGCTTCCCGCTCCAGCAAATATACCCATGGATACTTTTTTTGCCATTTCTTTATTTCGCTAGCTGTTCCATCAGGAGAGTTATCATCTACAAACAACACCATCATCTGATGCTGCTTGATTCGTAAAAATTCTTTTGCCAATAACGGGATAAGAATTTTGACATTTTCCCGCTCGTTATAAGTGGGGCTGATAACTACAATGTTCATAAAAATATATTATAAGATATTTATTATCAAAAAACACGCATCAATATAGTCTACCTTGAGTTTCTCTCAAAGATAAAGAGGTAACTGCCGTAAGTAATCTCGAGTCTTCAATATGCGAATTTTCAAACATAAGTATATATATTCAACAGTGTCACGCAAAAAAGATTTAAAATACTTGGGATTAAAACTCACCTTACTTTCGCCTCGTGTCCTCCAGGTTAGCTTAATCGGCACCTCTGCAAATTTCGCTCCAGACTTTCCCAGTTCATAAATCATATAGTTAAGAAACCCGTATCCTCGACTTGGCAAATTATCCCATTCAATTTTTTTTAACACGTCAGATTTAATTACTCTAAAGTTCCCATTATGGTCGTGTACTTCACTATTTCCGGCCACCCAGGAAGCAAAAAAATTATTAGCCACCCAATGAGTTATGTATCTTCCTCGAGGCCAGTTAGCCACTCGAAACCCGCCTTCATGATGTCGTGAGCCGATGGCCACGTCTGCGCCAGAGTCGATTTGCGCAATTAGCTTAGGTAGGTCGTTTGGGTCAAATAGAAAGTCAGCGTCAATCGAAGCCACAAGATCCGCTTTTAACTTCTCAACAGCAAATTGGTATCCGCGAATCAAGGCTCTTCCCAAGCCAACCTTTTGTCCTACCGCAAGCTTAGTCTTCATGGCTTTGCTATGAAACTTCCTGACAACTTCACCTGTCCCGTCGGGTGACGAATCATCCACCACTAGCACGGTTGTATGATAATTCTTTAATTTACCACTGACTTTTTCTAACGCCTTGAGCATCAAGCCAATATTTTCCTTCTCATTGTAGGTTGGCACCATGATAACCAGATTTAATTTTTTCATAATTCTTTAACGTATTGTACTTCAACTTACATATTTTCCCCATCACTTACCATATAATATCTATATGAATTCAGGATACATTGATACCCATGCTCATCTTAATATCAAAAGACTTAATAAAGACGCAGCTAATCACATCTCTCAAGCTCAGCAAAACAATGTCAACAAAATAATCGTTCCAGGCATAGACATTAAGAGTTCCCAGCTTGGACTTGAGTTGGCCGCGCAATATCCTGACTATATTTCCCCGGCGGTTGGTATTCACCCAGAAACAGTTATCCAAGACAACTTTAATTTACCAGAGTCACTCGCTCAACTTGAGCAACTACTACAATCCTCTCAAGTCGTGGCCGTTGGCGAAACTGGTTTGGATTTTCACTACGCCCACACCCAAGAGCAACAGGCAATACAAAAGGAACTTTTCCTTGCGCAGCTCAAACTTGCACTTCAGTATAATAAACCGCTTATTATTCACTCCCGCGAGGCAGTGGATGACACACTCTCCATTCTTTCTTCCAATTGGAGTCCTCAGTTATCCAACCGGATGGTATTCCACTGCTGTGAACCTGAACCCAAGTTGCTCGAGTTTGCTCTTGAGAATAAAATTTTCATCGGCGTTGACGGTGATGTAACTTATGACCTGGCCAAAAGCCAATTCATCGCCCAAGTCCCGCTTGAGCGTCTGGTACTGGAAACGGACGCTCCCTTCTTGCTCCCAGAGCCTCTGCGCTCTGCCAAAGCCTACCCCAATGTGCCTGCGAATTTACCGGTAACCGCAGAATTCACTGCCAATCTCAAGCAAGTCTCCATATCTGACTTGGCACAGCAAACCACTCTCAACGCACTTACTTTGTTTGGCCTGCACTAAAGTCGTTCCATTCCTTATTAACGGTTTCCTTCATTTTTTTAACAAACTGACTCCAGTCATACTGCTTCGTCAGTTTAATTAACTTTCGCTGGTCCCATTTTCCCCGTATAGATAACTCTACGGCCTCCTTTATTTTCACCTGACTAATTTTATCAATTTTCAATCCATGTACCCCATACTCTATCAATTCACCTACACCACTTTTGCTATTCAAGATTACAGGCGTACCACATGCCAAAGCCTCAAGAGCCACTAATCCGAAATCTTCCTCCTGCGGCATAATCAGAGCAATCGCCTTCTGGTATAAACTGACCAGTTTTTTTTCATCCACGTATCCCAGTAACTTCACATTGTCTGTTTTTATTAACGACTCCAGTTTATTTTTATCAGGCCCCTCGCCCACGATTAACAACTGATAGGGTAGAGAAGAAAAAGTTTTTATCAGCAATGTCATTTGTTTATATCCAGTCAACCTTGCTACGGTCAGAAAATATTTTCTCTCCTGTTTTTTCTCACTAGGCTTAAATTTTTCTGTGTCGACTCCCGGGTAAATAATTTCACTTTCGCGTTGATAATATTTCTTAATTCTTTTTTGCACCAGACTGGACAAGGTCAAATACTTATCAGGATTTTGGGCTTCCATCTGGTCAGCAATCCGTAACTTAGGTAACCAATATTGTTTTACAAAATGAATTAATGTTCCCAAAACTCCAAACCCTCCAAATTCGCCATATCCGGGTTTCACCCACAGATAACGGTTAGGGGTTAAGCAATAGCACAGGTGCAAAGTTTTGTCTCCCGTTACAACTGCCTTGGCGTTGTAGCTGGTCACAGAAATGACTACATCATAGTTTGATAAATCAAATCGACTAAATAAACCTCCGCTCCAGGGAGCCAGGAATTGCGGATTTTTCACCAACCAACCAATATTCTGCGCCCAGGAGGCATAGACTCGAGGAAACCGTTTCACCCAAGGCAAACTCTTATCAGCTACTAAAGTATAAAGGGGCGCCTGTGGGAAAGCGCGGTTCACAGCCTCAAGCAATCGCTCGGCCCCTCCCCAAGTAACCGCCTTGTCATAAACAATGGCCACGCGTAATCGTTTCATCTGCTTATTGTATACGCTCCAGACTTGATTTTTAATTTCCCCAACGCCTCTCTTTGCAGAATTTCATCCCTGATTTTGCCGATAAACTTCCAAAGTTCCCTTCCCCAGCTTATCCCAACTAAACTTATCTACATATTTTATACTTTCCACAATAATCGCACTTCTCTTTTTTGCGTTAGTTTTCTCCAGCTTTGCAATCTTACCAGCCAAGTCACTTGGGTCATCAGGATCAAAAAACCAAGCCTGCTGGCCATAAATTTCAGGTAAACAAGACGCCTTAGCAGCTATAACTATCGTACCGGCTGCCATGGCCTCAAGGCCCGGCAACCCAAAGCCTTCTAGTTTCGACGGCGTTACAAACGCCCGGCTCCCACGGTAAATTTCCCTCAAATCTTCATCAGGTACAAACCCCAAGAAATGCACCCACTCTTGCAAGTTTTTGTCTTTTATCAACTTTTCCAGTCTCTGTGCAAACACCGAGCGGCTGCAGACGACCAGGAGGTGATAAGGAGTTTTAGCTTTTTGGTTATACATTTTCAACCCCTCCAGGAGTACCGGAATATTCTTATGGGGATAGACATTACCGGTGTAAACCAGATATGGGTATTTCCCAACTTGATATTTCTTGAGTACGTTTTCCTTTTGGCTATTTTTCTGCGAATAAACTTCGTCCACACCTTCATAAGCTACGTGGATTTTGTTGGTCGCAACTCCATATTCTTGGACTATTTGCTGCTTCGTAAACTCCGAAGGAGTCAAGATCGCGCTAGACTTCTCAATCGCCCAACATAACACAAAATTATGCACATACCATTTGAAAAAGTACTTATACTTGGGTAGAGTCGTGGCCGCCGCACCGACTGAGAACTGAGTAATCAAATCGTGAATAGTGACAATAGTTTTTCCTCTCCATGCAAGCGGCACATTAAAATGCAAAGCATGAAATAAGTCAGGTTGGATTTCTGCGAGTATTTTCGGAAGCACGGCCTGCTCCTTAAACGAATAATGAGGGATTTCTGCCAGCACGGGATAGAAATTTACCCCAAGATTCAATTTATCAAACTGGTCAAACCACTTTTTTCGCAACAATAAATAAAACTGTATATCTGTATTTTTTTTACTAATTTTGTCCAAAGAGTTAACCAACCCCATCGTGTATCTTCCCAACCCTGTGTTTTCCAATCCCCAGAATCGTCCATCTATAGCAATTTTCATATTATTTAGCAAATTTGACATTCCATACTCGGATTTGTTCCAGTAATCCAATTCCCTTGATAACCATCCAGGTCATCCATCGAGGATAAACTTGCCGATAGTGTTTATCATAAAAAATTTTCATCGCTCGAGTCGAGGAGCGGGCGGCCATCAGCTTGGTCTGTTTATCAACCGCATTTTTTCCATGACTGGTACTTTTATATCCGCCCGACGAACCTTTGTAATGGGTAATCTTAGCGCCAGGCAGGTACATAACTTTCAAGCCCGATTTTTTAATTCGATAACAAAAATCCAAGTCCTCCCCATTCCAAAAATAATCCTCATCCCACCACCCCAGTTGTCTCCCGACGGAAGTCGGTAACATCATAAATGCACCCGTCAAAGCCTCAATCTCATGTATCTCATCCATTGGTTTATATCCTAGTGTATAACCCGCTAACCATCGGCTGCGGGGAAATAACTTCCCAAGTCCAGAAAAGTAACAAAACGCATTCCAGGGTGTAGGGAACCCCCGATGACAACCGTTATCTAGTTTGCCGTCAGGTAAAGCAACTCTGCAGGTGGCAGCTCCTACTTGCGGATGCGCCGATAGATAACGTTCCACCATGGCAATAGCTCCTTTGTCTACGACTGTGTCCGGGTTCAAAAAAAGCGTGTATTGGCCTTGTATTTCCCCTACCGCCAAGTTGTTTCCAGCCGAAAATCCCAAGTTCTCCTCACTTTTAATTAACGTCACATTCCCAAATTTCCTCACTGCTGCTACCGAGTTATCTTGCGAGTTATTATCAACCACAATTATTTGCCAGTTATCGGACGCAGAGTCAGCCAAAAGCGAATTCAAACATTGCACCAGCAGCTTCTCCACGTTGTAAGACAAAATTACAATCGAAACTTTACTTTTGATTTTCCTTACTTTAGCCATAATTTACTTCTTTCCCAGTCGCTTGTAAACACCATCAAGTTGTTGGGATATGCCGTTCCAACTATACGACCGTTTCACTAACTGGAAAGCTTTTTTGGCCAGCTTAGAACCTAGATCAGGCCTCTCAAGAATTCTCACCGTGTGCTCACTCAGACTAGCCGCATCTTTCCCCACCAGGGCATGCTCCCCATCCACGATATCAACTCCTTCTACTGCCAATGGTGTCCCCACAATTGGGGTTTGGGTAGCCATCGCTTCCAGAATCTTGTATTTCGTTCCTCTCCCATTTCTGATTGGTGCCAATAGCACATCTGCGTTCGCGTAAGCATGTCTGATGTCATCCACTCCTCCATCCACAATTATCTCTTTTCCTTTGCCCAACTCAATGATGTCAGCCGTAGGACTCCTACCCACAATCCACAACCGAGCCTTGGGAATTTTTGCCTTAATTAAAGGCCAGATTTCCCGAGCCAGAAATTTAACTGCGTCTTTATTTGGCAGCCATTTAAAGTTGCCGATAAATAAAACCGTGGGCACCGATGTTTTTTCTTTCTTCGTTTTAGCAAAATAATCAATATCTACTCCATTAGCAATCACGTCAATATCCAGGTCACTGTCCAAATTCAACATAAACTGCTTATCTTCCTCTGACATAGCCGCCAGTCCTTGCGCTTGATGCCAGTAGTGCCTTTCCCATCGTTTGATTTTGGCTACATCTATTTTCAAAATCGGTTTCATAGCCGCAGCCCACCAGGGTAGCATCTCCGTATATCTTTGATAAACCAAATACTCGATCACTTGCTCTACCAACAGAATCGGCACATTGGTTTGGGGAATATTAGGCATCACATAAAAAGTTTCAGCATGAATTAAGTCATAGTCATTTTCACTCAATTCTTTTTCAATGGCTTTTTTTACCTGTTTATATAAATAAAGACAAACCACAAATGGATAAGCAGTCAGTCCCGCCAGCAGAATATTACGCCAATGCCACGCTTTGGAAGTACGCTTGAAAGTTATCACTCGAGAGCAGAACTTCTCAAGCTCCGGAATATAAACTTTCTCTTCATCATCACGGATGAAACTCATCAGAGTAATTTCATGGTCTGCAGACAAATTCTTCAACAAGTTATATGTTCGAATTTGTCCTCCTGATACAATCGGGTAGGGTAGATATGGGGTAATCATTAGGATTCTCATAACTCTTATTTATTTAATTAAATCACTACACTTTTTCCTTTGAATCATTAGACAAAGATATTAAAGCCAAGAATATCCCAGACAACAACCAGAAATATATCGCTACTTTTGAAGCTTCAAATACATCAATAAACAAAGCATTTGCCAAAAAGCCTCCCAGTCCTCCCACATACCCAATCGCCATGGCACCAACTGGAGTCCTGAAGTTATTCTTGATAAATTTCACCATCTCAACCAAAATACTCCCCAAGAGAAGCATAAAAGCCAAGAAGCCTATTGTCCCAGTTTCTCCCATTGCTCGCAAATAATCGTTGTCTGTTGCCAGGGTTATTGAACTATAACCAGTTCCCCAAAGTGGGTTTTTCGTCCAGGCTCTCACTGCCCTCGGCCACTCAACATTAAACCTAATGGCCGTCGACCTATCCTCAGGTGGTGCTACGTACTCCAACTCAGTTCCCGCAATTGATTTTTTAGGAACCGTAGGAGTTGGTGTGGGGTTAGGTTTTCCACTACCAGGAACTGTGGTCACAGTCGAGGGCGCAGTTACAGTAGGAGTTGGGGTTGGCGTGGGAGCTTGAGCTATCTGGGTTTCTTTGCCCCAATCTCGCCATGGCCACTCAATCTTGGCAATTCTAGGCAAGAACTCATACTTAATGACCTCGGCATACCTATCCATCAATGCCGGTGTCTGGAAAAAGGCCAATACGCTTATCAAGGTAACAGGCACGACCCACAGCCATTTCCGCAAAAGTAACATGGTCATCAAGATGCTGCCCATGTAAGCGGCGAATGAAATCCGTGAAGCCGAAACTACCAGCAGCCACCCATTTCCAATAATTAAGCCTAGCAAATACAATTTCGAAGTCCAATATTTCGAGGCTGCCAACAACCCGAACAAAATACTCATCATCAGCACGCCATAGGCGGCCAAGTCATAGTGACCGGCAAACGTGGAGTTAATTCTTCCCCCGTACATAATTGCTTGCGCTATTCCTTGCGAATACTCTTTATTCATCGTCGAGATAATCGGCCAATCCAATAGTTTCTGCCCCAACCCATATATGAGCACGATTACAATGGTGAGTAACACCACCTGCAAATAATAAAAAGCCTGCCTTCTCGTCTTAACCAAACTCATAGCTACCGGCAGCAAAGCCAAATACTCCCATCGCCGCGCTGTGTGCAAAATAACCTGCAAAGGATCGCCTGTTTGAGTAACCACCAAAGCACTCAAACTGGAAACCAACCCAGCAGCCAAAAACAATAGTGCCGCCTTAATCACGGTTGACTCCCACAGAGGCTTCCACTTATCACGAATATAAATAACCCAAACACCCAAAACTATTGCAATCAAAAAATCCTCGGCGCGAATAGAAACATAAGTCCCTGGAATACTAATAATTGGAAATTTAGGATATGCCGGGATTCCGATAATCAACAACACCAATCCCCAATGCAAGAATTTCAGCAACCACTTATCAGCTCTGGTCAAAAAATGATTAATTTTCCTCATAATTTTACTAATGTGTTGGAATTCTAAGCGCTTGCCAGTAAGTCTGTGGATCTTTCGCCATCCGTAACAACGCTCCTAATCTGAGTATGCCAGCCAAGATAGGCAATTGCCAACTTGGTTTATGCAACCGAAAGTAATGATACAACCCACGGTATATTCCCAAGATAGAGCCTCTTATTCCTGTCTTAGAACTGCCCCTCTCCAGGTGCCAGACTGAAACATCAGCCAAGTAGTGAACTTCCACCCCGCTGTCAGAGCACCTTTTACAATACTCAACTTCCTCCATGTACATAAATAGGCGTTCGTCCAGTCCACCTATTTTTTCATACACCCCGCGGGTCAAAAGTAAGCAGGCTCCCTTGACCCAGCCTACTGGATGGGATTGGCGATACTTTGATTTATCTACGCACATCAGAGTTGGCAAAAACTTTTTTAAACCCCAAATGATATGCAAGGGTACTCCCTGCTGGCAAAAAATCCCTACCAAAGACGGTAACTCCCCAAACGAAAACTGAAGCGACCCATCAGCATTTTTCAGTCTTGAACCCACTATTCCAACTTCATGGTTTGACTCCATGTAGTCCACCATTGGCCCAAAAACATCATGGTCAATTTTCGTGTCAGAATTCAGCAAGCATATATAACTTCCATGGCTCACCTTCATTCCTTGATTATTAGCTTTGGGAAACCCCAAGTTATCTTTATTACGAATTATTTTGATATCCGAAAAATTACTAGCCAGCATCTCCAGGCTGCCGTCCGTAGAACCATTGTCAACTATAATGATTTCCGTAGGAAACTGAGGTAAATTTCGATACAAACTATCAAGACACTGTTTCAGTAATTCCTGCGTATTCCAATTGACAATTACCAGCGACAAAACAATTGGTTTACTAGCCATAAATTATTGAAACAGCCTGGGCCGACCTAACGTATAAGTAAGTTCCTTCACCTTCCTTACAGCAATCGGTTTAGCAGGTACTCCGCCTACTATAGCCATTTCCTCGACATCCTTGGTCACCACAGCCCCAGCTGCAACTATCGCGCCTTTCCCAATTGTCACTCCAGGCAGAATAATAGCCCGAGGGCCAATAAATACGTAATCTTGGATAATTACTTTGCCGTTAACCGGTGCAAAATCCTTGGAACGGATATCGTGTTCAGAGTTATATATCAACACTTGTGAAGCAATATCTACATGGTTTCCAATAATAAGTTCGTCCCTACCGTCCAAGAAACATCTGTCACCCACAATCGTGTCATGGCCAATCCTAATCCCACTAGGTTGATAAAACCGGCAACCTATATGTAAAGTACTAGTCATTGGCATCCTTAGTCCTGCGGCCCTAAAAATCAATTTACGAACTGTGTGACTCGGAAAGTAAGTGAATATGTTCAACACCAACAACACTCCATCCTCCCAATAACTATAAAATCTCCTAAGAATTTTTATCCTTGCTTCATCCCAACTCAAGCCCCGTCCATGTTTGTCTTTGAAAAAAGTCATAAAATTATCTTGTTTTCTCCAATAACTGATTATAACCGTTCCTAAGCCTAACCAACAGTCTATCTGCTTCATTTTCGCATACTACGTATCTTACAGGATCGCTACAGCCAACGTCCGTACACATGAGGGTAATTTGTTCTTCGCTCAGTTGTTCGAGATCTGCGTTTTCTTCCACCGGATACTCACTCTGACATCTGATTTCAGTATAAGAAACTTTACAGCATTCACATTCTCCGCAATCCAACACACCTTGTTTGCTCGCCTCTGAATTGTAAGCATAAATAGCTCCGCCCAAGAGCACCAGGAAAATTATTAACAAAAGTATTCTCAGCATATTTACCCTAAGCTCATTATACTTTTTTATCTCAATCTGGAAAACATACTCTTTAGGCAATTGGATTTTTCTCCATAAAAACCCTCTCCACAGCCTCAAGTGTTTGGGCAGCCGCTCTATCCCAGCGAAACATCGCCGCATGAGTTATGGCTTTATCCACCAGGTTAGTATAATCAGTTTGATTTAACTCCATCATTTTTTTCAATCCATTGGCAATACTTTTTAAGTTATTAGGATCTACTTTAAACCCAGCTCCACCAAGTACCTCAGGTAAACTCGAAACCCCAGACACCACTGCAGGTGTCCCCACTGCCAGCGCCTCGGCAACCGGTATTCCAAACCCTTCATAAAAACTCACTTGTACTAAACACCGAGCCCCAGCCATCAACGGCGGTAAGTCTTCGTCTGGCACAAAATCAGTGAAGATTACCCGCCGCTGTAATTTCATCTTCTCAACTAATTGAAATAAATCTTCATACATCCAGCCTTTTTTCCCTGCAATTACTAGTTGGTAATTATTTGTTTTCAAACTAGCAAAAGCTTTAACCAAGCCGTCCAAATTTTTCCTCGGCTGCAGAGTTCCAACGTACAAAAAATAATCTTTATTAATTCCATATTGTTTTTTGACTCTACTAATGTCTCCATCGTTTTGTGGAAAGAAGTAACGTTCAGAGTTAATCCCTGGGTAAGTAACCGTAATTTTTTCATCATCAAATTGATAGTACTTGGGAATATCGTTTTTTGTACTCTGGGAAATAGTCAATATATGACTCGTCTTATTTATTGACCGCTGAGTCCAGGTTCTAAGCTGCAACAAATCAGACTGGCGAAAAAACTCAGGATGAGTCAAGTATGCCAAGTCCAAAATTGAGATAACTACCGGAGTTGGTATCAAAGGTGAAATATAATGTCCTGGACTTAAGAACACATCTGGCCGGTTGCTAGTAGTCCATAGTTCCCAAGGGAGCCTGACTTGGCTCCATAGTCTGGCCATTGGCATCACCCTATACTGCCAGTTCTCATGGGGCACTGGAAAGTCGGCTAAGGGTGGGTTTTTCAAATAAATAATAAACGTATGGTTAGTTTTGAGCTGATACAAGGCTTTCAATAGATAATACGCATACACGTTAGAACCTACCCGTCGAGTGACATTCGCTTCGTTTCCATCAATCCCAATCAACAATGGTGGAATGACTGAGGTTGGTT
Organism: uncultured Gammaproteobacteria bacterium; assembly: GCA_964464795.1. Classification (GTDB taxonomy): domain Bacteria; phylum Patescibacteriota; class Microgenomatia; order CAYXHB01; family CAYXHB01; genus CAYXHB01. The sequence goes on along the minus strand of CAYXHB010000003.1, from coordinate 1,085 downwards.
TAAGTTTGACTTTAGGCATATTAAAAGTATATCAAGCATATTGCTCGTATAGTTTGATTGTTTCGCGAGCTGCTTTTCCCCAGCTAAATTTTTCAAGTTGTTTTTTGCCTTTGTTCACCAGCAGGGTTCTATTTTTTACGTCCAATCCAATCGAAGTCTCCAGTCCGCATACGATTGAGTCCACCTCCGCTGGCTCCACATAAATAGCCGCATCACCTGCAACCTCAATCATACTGCTGGTATTTGAAGTCAGTACGGGTACTTGGCAAGCAAAAGACTGTAATATCGGCAGACCAAATCCTTCATACAACGAAGGATAGACAAACCCCTTTGCCCCGCTCCACAACAATTTCAACTCATCGTCGCCTAAATATCCAGTTCTAACAATTCCTTTGCCTTTTTCCAGGTTTTCTTCCCAACCTTGTTTTCCAACTATTACAAGTTGCACTGACCGATTAGTCTTTTTGTACGCTTCTAAAAGTCGGGGTAAATTTTTCCTTGGTTCCTGAGTTGATACGGACAGAATATATTCGTTTTCAATTTCCAGTCGCCGTTTTAATTCAATTAACTTCCTCTCGTCACTAACTTTCCCCCAGCCGCCTGGGCACGCCTCATAAATTACTTCAATTAAATTTGTAGGATAATCGACTAACTCTTTCAAATCGTCAGCCGTTGTTTGCGAAACGGAAATTGCTTGAACGCTTCTTTCCTTAGCCAAGCTTATTCGATTGCGCAAACTATCATGATAAGGATGCCTCTGGATCTCAGGAGACTTCAAAAAAAACAAATCATGCACAGTAGCAATCGTGGGTTTCCTGGTTGGAGCCAAGCTCCAATCCAGGCTGTGATACACATCAAATTCCCCTGTCATCCACTCCAGTTTCCCCAATTGCCAGTCATTCCATAACTTCAACTGCAGCCTAGGTGGTAAGGGAAAAACTTTTAACCTAAAATTTCGAGGCAACTTTAATTTCCTAAACCAGCTCTCAAACCAATCCTTTTGTCGCCAAGTTCCAGCAAACAGCAGATATTCATGACGTGAATTTTCGCGTCAGCCCAGTTGATCAGTTCACCGTTAAACCAGA
>CAYXHB010000002.1:37807-38412 GCA_964464795.1 uncultured Gammaproteobacteria bacterium | reverse complement strand
ACATTGATTTGATACATTGGAGTCCAACCCCAATAAGAAATCTTGATTATCTGTACTAAGAAGGAAGATAAATACAGACTCCAAAACACCGCTCCCCAGTCAAAAGCACTGTAGAGTGGAGTAGTCAAAATAGTTTTACCCAGTCCCAACAGCAACAACGCCATCAGCCCAATCTGTGGCCAAACCATCAACAGATAATTAGCATACTGATTTTGTTTCCGGGTTACTTTATAACGCGGTTTCTTGTTCGGTCCATACACCAACGCCTGCACAGTGGCTTTCACAAATATTGGCGCCAACCCTACCCACATTTGCCTGACTCTATAGTAAGGGATATTTCCAGCCAAAGCCAAAAAATAAGCTTCCATCATCAAAAAATATGGCAACATAAACATCCCATGCTGCCAGGCACTGGCTGTGGTCGGCCAAGCTTTGAAAATCAAACTCAACGCCGCAATCACAATCATCGCGATGGTCACAAATCCATTCAAATAAAACATACAAGGTTCTAAGAATTGTAGCTTTTGCCTCCACGTTAAGCCTTTTTTCCACAGAGGATTATCCCAGAAAAACAACCTCATGGTATCAATCGCCCATGTGCCGCG
>CAYXHB010000002.1:0-37797 GCA_964464795.1 uncultured Gammaproteobacteria bacterium | reverse complement strand
CAAATCCTCCACCAGGTTCCAGGTATCAAATCCGCCTACCTCTTCCAAGGCTTTAATCCTCCACATCACACCTGAACCACAAGCAAACATTGCATTATCAGCATCTCTCGAGGCGGCTGTCCGGCAGTAGAACATCAAATCTTGATTTCCAAACGGGTCGTCAGGGTGAGTCAAAGATTGTTTAATCGTCTGTACATAAGCTACTTTAGGATTCTCGAAATACCCCACCACAGTCCTAATAAACTCAGGATAAACTACCTCATCAGCATCTTCGGTAACCAACAACTCAATCTCAGGATGCCTTTCACGCAAGAACACCATTGCCTGATTCAAGTTTCCTGCTTTTGCCTGATTATGAGGGGTTGAGTTGCGTAGGTAAAAGACTCGCTCTCCAGCATAGTTCCCGCTTATAAGTTCTTGCTCAATTTCTGCTTTCAGTTGCTCCAATTGAGAGACTTTTTCCTCTCCCAATTCATCATTGGAGAGCACTACCACGACCCGGCCAGTGTAATCAGAATTCAACAACGACCTTACTGTAGGAGCAATAATCTCCACACCTTCACCATATGTAGGCACAATCGCTGCCACGTCTGGAGTCCTGGTCAGGGTTAACTTCTCGGTTCGGTAGCTGCTTTTCCAGTTATTCACTACTGACAAGCTCACAATCAGATAGGTCAAAAATTGCATTGTCCAGAACGAAACCCCAACTACAGGCGCGTCCATGTTCAAGTTACCTATTAACCAACTCAAGTAAACCGCGCCTGAGATTAGGAACAACGCCCCAGGTATCCTCTGCCAGTTCTTTGGTTGAATATATATATGAGCTTGAATTAACATACTTTTCTAAATTGTGCTGGAGTCACTCTCCGCTTTAACTAACAAATCCAAGAATCCAAACCTAACTTGAGGTTTCCTTTCCCAAACTGTAGTAGTAGTTTCATGCACACCTGAGAGCAAGTATTCTTCTTGCGCCACAGTCTCATAGTGCTCTCTCACCACTGGCAAAATTTCCTGATTAGTCGCGTTAGTGAAATAGTTATTCAAGACAATATATCGAAACTCGCGCTCTGCAATCGCTTCTTTCATCGCCTCAGCTCCCAGTTTCCCGTCTTTCTCATAATACCAGGTACTTGGCCAAGCACTATAGTCACCAAACCCACGGAACAAATGATACTTGTAAGTTGCCGCACCTTCGGCAAATACTTTGTCACCTGTTACCAAATGATTATCCAGATATTCCACGGTCTTGTTAGCTGACGGCCAAGAACGCTCAAATTGCCAGTGCAAACTAAAGGCTGTCCATAGACTGGTGAATATTGCGATGAGTACCACTGAGGTGATCAACTGCATGCTATTGGCAACCGCCCCGTGAACCTGTTGATATTTCCTAAATAGCTTTAACAACGTCAGCGTGGCCCAGGCCGTCAAAGGTGCCCACATCACCCCTGCTAATGATAAATGTTTGTTAAACGAACGGATGTTTCCTGACCCCAAATGATAAGCAATCGGTGCTAGTCCAATTAGAAACAGAATTAACATTCGATTCTTTTTCATTCTAGTTTCTGATTTCCATAGCATTGCACAAGCCATAATTGCCCCAAATACTAGTGTGGGAATCTGTTGGACTAACTGAGACAAGATATTCAATCGTGAAGTGTTTTCAATTGAATGACCGCCTGTAGCATAAGAGTAGAGGTCCTCATAATTAAGATAAACATATGGCGCTACCATCGCCAAGATAATCCATCCCCAGAAGAATCCACCCAATAACCACTGTCGTTTGGCGCTAAGATGTAATAGTGCCAAGGGTGCAGTTACTAGCACTGTTACATATTTAATCAAAATCGACCCGCCCACCAGCAGTCCCGAGACCAGGATTCCCAAATATTTTTTCCACCCCTGCTCATCGATGCTCGCGAATAGTGCCAAGCTGCCTAGAGCAAACGCCAACATACTTGGCGCATCATAAGTTGCCAGTTGGGCCACTCCCAAGGTTGGGGCCGAAAACAAAAATAGACCCATAGCCAGCGGTCTCCCCCACCCGTCGGCAACCTTTTTCCCTAGTATCCCGACACACCACGCAGACCCGAGCACCATGGCTAACGAAGCTAGTCGAATACCCCATAATCCCCAGAGTCTATTTATATTCGCGCTCAAAAACGGGTACACATATGACCCTCCCATCCAGCTCAAGGGAGCATCCCAAGAAGCATTACGCATAAACTCTTCCCCAACGTTGGCATAAATAGCTTCATCAACGAAGGCCGTGTTGTACTGCAAGTCAGTGCCCACTATATATACAAACAACCCCAAAATCAGGGCAGTCAAAATATGGGTCCACTTAAATAATATTTCCCGTCCATTAACTAGGAATAACATAAGCCCGCATATTATATCCTATAATACTCGTTTTGTAAAGCCTGCACGACTAGAAATCTGTATCATGTAAAATACCCTTATATGTCCCAATACGAACTCGGACCTGTTAACCAAAGTTTCGCCGTCATTTCCTCGTTACCCAAGAAAACCGCCGCCGGAGAAATCTACCTCTTCGTCGAACTCTCCAGCCCGCAAGGCCAAATCACGGGTCGAGTTTGGCCAGAGTTTACTAGTTCAGTCTCCCTCGTTCCAGCCAAGGTATTTCAAATCTCAGGCGTAATCGACACTTATCAACAAGAAAAAGTCCTCAACATCAAGTCAGCCCTGCTTATTTCAGACGAAGACCCAGATAACTATCTCGTCCCTGTCCCTACCATGGTTTTTGACATCGAGACAGTCGGCCAACCGCTTTCTGCCTTGGACAAATCAGACAAAGACTATTTTCTCAATAATCTTGAAAAAGACTTCCGCAGTACTCGTCGCCAGTTAGTCGGCCGCACCGGACTCTACCCTATGTTTGGCTCAGTCCTCACCATCGGCCTCTACAATCCCCAGTCCACCCATGGCAAAGTCCTTTACTTATCCGACAACCAGGATTCTGCTTTCACCATAGAGAATTTCACCTCCCAAGCTTTCCCTTCCGAAGCAGCTATGCTTGAGGAATTCTGGAGTCTCTCAAGCCAATACCAGCGTTTCGTTACCTACAACGGCACTGGATTTGACTTCCCCTTCCTGGCTTTCCGCAGTGCAGTTCATCGAATCAAAGTCCCTTTCGAACTCCATGGGCCAGCTGACAAGTTTGTCGATTTAGCCTATCGCTTCCGCCTCAACAACCGGCCTTTCAAATTGGAGGTTATCTGCAAGGCTCTGGGCATCACCAATCCCAAAGCCCTCGGCGTCTCCGGCATGGAAGTCTCCAAGCTCTACCGCCAAGGCAAACTAGAAGACATCGTCCAATACGTGGCCCGCGATGTCACCGCTACCGCCGAGCTTTATGAAGTCTGGCGACAATATCTTGCTGGCAAACTCATTATTTAATATTCAAATTTCCCCATGTCCGATTTCCCAATCCTTTCACAACAGATTCTAGAAAAAATCCAATCATCACATAATATTTTACTTCACCTGCATCCCAGTCCTGACCCTGACTGCGTGGGCGGAGCACTGGCTTTGTCCGCTGCTCTCAAGCAACTCAACAAACAAGTTACTTTAATTTCCGGTGACTCACCTAAATCAGAGGCGTTTTCCCTCTTTCCTGAATATAATCAGGTCAAAGAACAGACTTTCTTACAAACCGATTTATCTCAGTATGACTTATTTATCATTATCGATAGTTCTTCTCCTAACCAAATCACCAAACTTGTATCAGTTACTTTTCCACCCTCGTTGTCTACCATAATCATTGACCATCACGCCAGCAATGAGGGCTTTGCCAGCCTAAACTTGATAGACTCATCTGCGCCGGCCGTTTGCCAAATCCTCTACCAACTTTTCCGCGTCTGGGAATTGGAAGTGACGCCTGACATGGCAGTTAACTTATATGTTGGTCTTCATGGCGACACCGGCGGTTTTATGTACCCGGGCACAACCTCTGAAACTCTCCAAATAGCCGCAGATTTATCATCCATCAATCCTGACTTTCCTCGTTACCTTTTTCACCTTGAGAACCACCAACACCCAGATATGATTACCTATCTGGGGTTAGCTCTCTCGCAAATTTCCCATCATGCCAATAACCGGATTGTCTTTTCCACAGTTAGTCACCAGGATTTAACCAGCCACAATCTCCATCCAGAGCATTTCTCCAGTGCCGAAGTCGCCAACCAGCTCAAGTCTGTGGTGGGCTGGGAAATTGCCGCCAGCTTAATCGAAATTGAACCATCTGTTGTCAAAGTCAGCCTCCGCACCCGCCAGAGTGACAAATATCACATGAGCCGCATTGCCCAAGCATTGGGGGGTGGCGGCCATCCTGCAGCTGCTGGTGTCACTCTCCAGGCTCCGCTTAACCAAGCAGTCCAAACTCTCCTATCCACTATCAACCAGCTCTATCATCAAGATTTCCCTCTCTAATTTCACCCTGCATTTATTTCCAACCTATCTTTCCAACGCCGTCTCCAGCATCGCCACGTGGTCAATCACTACTTGAGCCGCTTTCTCACCACTGTCAGCATCCTCTACCATGTCTGAGAGCATATAGTCCCCAATTGCCCCCCGCGCCCAGTCACTAAAATCCTGCTTATTTGACTTCAGATGTGCCAATAAAGCATTATTATCTCCTCCTTGGAGCATCTCTCTTGCGTGGCGTAGGTTCTTCACCACATCCCCAGATTTAGTTGTAAATGAATTACTAGTCAGTTCCAACCATCGGAAAGCCAAATACCCAGGCACAGCCAAACTCCTAATCATGTAACTCTCCAGAGCCGACAATATTTCCCAGCGCCCTTTGCGTGACTGCAAATCAGCAGCCAGAGTAGAGTCTCCAACCGAGTCAGCCACCCAAGTTGCCAAATGATTGTATTCTTCGCTCACCATCGCGTTAAATGTTTCCTCACTGACAGATAGCAGACTCTCTCGCAACTCCCACAAACTCCTAATTTTACCTCCATCCTGGCATACAAAAAATTTCGACTCATCAGTCAGATGAGCCTGCCATTTGGGTTCGTTATACAGATAATCAAGTTGCGGTGTCATGGGCAGTTAGGCATCATCATTCGTTAACGATTGATTTAGCCTATATGTAATATCATGGATTACATTCATGTAGTTTGTAAAGGCGCTATATGGTGACTCATAAGGACTGAAATAAGCATGTACCTCCCCATCCGTGAACAACTTGGTACTCATGTAATAAAAATGGTCACTCGTTTGTAGTTTTCTCCAGTCGCTTATCAAGTCAATCTTTCCGCTATCCAGAACTTTATCTTCTAGGTCATAAATAGCCTTGAGCGCGCTTCTTTGCATCGCATTTTCTGTCCAAGCTGACAAATCCCGTTTGGTATCCGCCCAAGAGGTGGGATTAGGCACATCAATCAAATCAACCGGTGAATACTTCATAGCCGCTTCAGTCACAGTCGCAAACTCCATGTCAGGTCTACTCAAGATAGCCTTGGGCAAATGCCGGAAAAAATCAAAGATTCCACTTCCATCTCCATGATGTTCCCCTAGTGTTTCAAAATCCAAGAATAGATTAACCACATAACCGTTACCGTTCACTCGAGCCACCCAGTCAGCGTACTTATCAGCGGTCAGCGGCCACTCACTCCAATTGCGATCCGAAAACCTAAACGCAATATCATCAGACAGCCGGTAATTTTTCAACATTAACCGCAAATTTTCAGCTCCGCTGGGGGTATATACAAAATTTGGTGACTTCCACCCCAACACGTCATCCGCGCCTTCAGCCAGAACAACTTCATAACCCATTTGTTCTACCATGGCAGCAATATTGTTTTCATAAATCAGTTCGGTATTCCTAAATGCCGTAGGGCTTTTTCCAAACAAGTCATGCATTTTTTCATGATGAATGCGCACCTGACTGGCAAACTCATTTTGCGAATATACGGCAGCCAGACTGTGGTAATAGGTCTCCGCCAGGAACTCAACCCTAGGATTTTTGCCAATCTCAGATAACAACTCCAACACCTCAGGCGCGTATTGCTCGAATTGCTCTATCGCCATCCCGCTAATCGAAAAACTAACCTTAAATTCCTCGTTATCTTCCAGAAGGTCACGAATTAACTTCAGCCCAGGGAGGTAACTGTTTTTTGCTACTTTATGCAATATGGCTTTGTTACTACTTTGTCCGCCTTCCTCACTATGGAAGTATTGATGATCCTTGCCAATATGAAAGACTTGGTATGGTTTCAGTCTAAAAGGCTGATGGATTTGAAAATATAAACAGACGCTGGCCATATTTAGTTACGCAATAATCTTATGATAAATGTTCATTGTTTGACGTGCAGCCTCGCTCCATGACAATTTTTGCATTTCTTGATACCCATGAGTTGATAGCTCCTCGCCAAGCTCACTGTGACGCAAAACATTCACAATCAGATTCGCCATTTCGTTGGTATCCCAAAAATTTGCTTTCAAAGCATGTTTAATTACTTCTGCCACTCCAGACTGGTACGATAAAATAACTGGCTTTTGGTTAGCCAATGCCTCCAAAGCCACCAAGCCAAAGGGTTCGGAAACTGATGGCATCACAAACACATCGGCTCGCTGGAAGAGACTGGCTCTTTGGATCGGATTTCTGATAAATCCGGTAAAAATCACCCTATTCCCAATTCCAAGCAAACTGGCCTGCAAGATTAACTGCTGTTCCAGATCGCCTGAACCTGCGATTACAAACACGGCATTTGGTTCAAACTCCAAAACTCTCTTAGCTGCCTGGAGGAAATATTCAGCTCCTTTTTGCATCGTCAACCGCCCCAGAAACAACACTACTTTAGAGCCTGGAAGTAAATCGTGCACATCGACTCTGGGGAAATCATTGAGGTCAACTCCATTATAAACTACATCAATCTTGTCACCCTTGACTCCGTATTTACGCATTACAGTTCTTTTCGTCAGGTCACTGACGCAGATTACTCGGTCAGCACTATTCAATCCTTCATATTCAATTTGCGCAATTCTGGTGTCCGGACGGTCTCCGGCTCTGTCATATTCAGTTGCGTGTACATGTGCCACCCAGGGGTGGCCACCAGCCGCTGAGGCAGACATCCCGGCTGGATAAGTCATCCAGTCATGGACATGCACAACATCGTGCTCCAGATGTGTCGCCCATTGTCCCGCCACCTGGCCAAACCGTAATGATTCTTCATATATTGTCCCTCTCATGGTTTTCAAATCTAACTCTTTACCATTCAAAATAACCTTTTTATACCCCCATGCCGTCATGTAAGCCTGCAAAAGTGAGTTAATTGCAATTGCGTTCACCGTCGGCAAAGTATCAAATTTGACTTCCATAAACGGAGCATCAACCTCAAGCCGTTTAGGTAAAACAAATGTAACCTTAGCTCCCAAGTCACTTAATCCCTTAGTCAGTCCATGACACGCTACCCCCAAACCTCCACTATTATGAGGCGGAAGTTCCCATCCGAACATTAAGACATTAGGCAGAGACATGTTTGTTACATTTTGATTGTGCCCCCTTAATAAATTTTAATTTTAACCACTGCAAAAAATCCGCCCTAAATCTAAGGCGAAATTATCTGCAAATACATAGTAAAACCCCACCTCACCAATGTCAAAAGGCAAAAAGAGTCAAAATTTACAAGATATGACTTTGACGTATTGAAGAAGGTCTTTTTTGTTTACATTCAGCAGGACATTACCTGACCTGGAGAGATAATTTTATCGACTCTTTCAACATCATCATCTGTTGACGTATTGCCCAATATATTTTTCAAGCTCGCATCTTCCGCTCCCAGATTTATTACCACAGCTAAGTTCGTCTGGTTACTTTTTCCTATCAATACATTTCTTTGAGCAACCCAATTAAAGAGAGTGTTTCTCTGTCTACAATACAGCTCAAACACGTGTAGCAAATTCTCGCTCACTCCGGCTAACAATTCATTCTGTTCCCTTGGCAACTTCTCCGCATAATGATGAGCCAATCTGGTACTTGTCCCTCGCAAAAAGCCATTAGTAAACATCCCCACCCCGCCGCCAAACAGCACTAGTGCTGTCAACGCCTGTCTGTATTTATCAATTAGAGCCGATTTCTCCTCATTTTTCTCTCTGTTCCCCAGCGGCGGGTCATCGTGGTTTCCAGCATACTGAACGACTTTCCCTCCCCGAAGCTGCTCATTAACATAATTCAAATGCGCAGCGATTTCCGCGCTTGGATGATTTCCTCCAACAACATTAATTGTATTTTTATAAAAAAACTGATCATAGACCGCATCAAACCCAGCCCCCAACAAAGCAAAAGTTCTACTCTGGTCAAACGGACTCGCATCATAAGCCTCGGCTATAAATCCAAACCCCTCTTTCGCGCTTTTCACTGCTGTTATCGCTTCCTGCCAATAATCCTCAGGGACTAGGTGAGCCATATCGCAGCGCACGCCGTCAAACCCCAACCCCGATATCCTCATTAGGACGTTAGTCATTTCCGCTCGCAGTTGCGCATTGTCATAATCCAACTTCACCACGTCTCCGCTAAATTCATAGACGAAATCTTCGTTAATCTTTTTATAATATTCGGGGTTTGACTCCAACCACGGATGCGCGGTTGAAGTATGGTTAGGTACGAAGTCGGCAATCACTTTGAGTCCCTTTTCATGCAAACTCACAATCAGTTGCCGCAGTTGCTCCTCACTGCCCAATTCAGGATTGTTTTGCTTGTGATTACTAATCGCCATCATCGATGGCACTCGATTTTCCCAATTCTCTAAATTTACCCCTTCCTCTTCCTTGACCAAAACAGGCCCTTGATTATCCCAGACTCCAAGCAGATAAATAGTTCTAGCACCTAAATTGGTAACTCGTTCCCAATCTGTGTTTATCAGGCCCTCCCAAAAACTCGTCCCCTCATCCTCCCGCTCCCACCTTCCGCAGAATATCTGATATATCCATCCTTCTTGTAACCAACTTGTCATACATATTCAGCTTACTCGATTTTTGGGATTATTCCTATGGATTTAGTCTTATTTTAAGAAAGAAAACTGCTAAAATGATAATGATGGATAACTTAGGACTACTAAAAGAATTTGACCGCCAAGTTGATACCTTGGCGCAAAAAGGTTATGCAAAAATTGCCGGTTTATCAGAACAGGAATTTTTCAAACATCTTGAGCCCTTACGAGAAAAAGCCCGAGAGCTTGACGCTCCTGAAGTGGATTTAGAAAAAGGAATTTTGCCTTTTGTAATAGTTGTCAAAAGCGACTTAGTTACTTCGGAGCAAGCAATGGCACTTACACAAAAGGACGGAAAAAATGGCGTTACCATTTTGCGCCCGCATACTTCGCAGGACTTCAAAACCACCGATGATGTCGCCATTCCCGACAGCATGGCATATATGCTGGTGGACATTGACCGAGGCAAAGACAACATCAACCTACCGCCGAATGAGGCAATGAAACTCATCAAAGACGCGGGGCGCTCTCCGCTCACGATAGATGAAGGCATTGCCATCATTACTCACTTTCCGGAATTTTTGATAAAAAATAACTGCTTCTCGCTTTTAGCGTCGCGCACCGGCACAGACCAGCGGGTGCCTGCCATTTGGATAAACGCAAAGAAAGAGCCGAATCTCGGTTGGTGCTGGGACGGCAACCCGCATACCTGGCTCGGCTCTGCTTCTTGTACAAAAAGAATTGGCGCTTGAAGCAGAGGGAGCCAACCCTGCCATTTTTGGGGACGGAGAAACGTCAACTCCTAATGTTCACAACCAAAATCATGTAAGATGACTATTATGTCCTCGCCGACTGCGCTAATCAAAACAGACCCTTGGCTCGAGCCGCATAAATCCGACCTCGAAAACCGTTACAGTCATTATCAGTGGGTCAAACAAAGACTTATTGACGCCTATGGTTCTTTGGATAATGCCAGCCGCGGTCATGAGTATTTAGGTTTTACTCGAGGCGATAACCAAGGCCAACAAGGTTGGTGGTATCGCGAATGGGCCCCTGGAGCCATGCAGCTTAACCTCATCGGTGATTTCAATCTTTGGGATCGCTCCAGCCATCCTTTGCTACGTGACACCAATGGGGTCTGGAGCATCTTTATTCCCGATAGAGCAGGCGAGCCAGCCCTCAAACATCAAAGCCACATCAAAGTCCACGTACTCACCAAAGACTCAGCCCGAGACCGTATCCCAGCTTACATTAAAAGTGTCGCTGTTTTACCAGACGGCAGCTTCGCCGGTCAACACTACGCGCCCGAGCAGCCATTCAACTGGCAGCACCAGGCTCCCTCTGTTAAGTCTCTGCGCATTTACGAGGCCCATGTCGGCATGGCCCAAGAGCAGGGGGAAATCGGCACATTCTCAGAATTCACCGCCAATATTCTCCCTCGTATTCACCGCCAAGGCTACAACGCCATCCAGCTTATGGCCATTATGCAACATCCTTATTACGGGAGTTTTGGTTATCAGGTCAGTAATTTTTTTGCTGTCAGCCACTATTTTGGCCCCCCAGACGACCTCAGACAACTCATTGATACCGCCCATTCACTAGGGATTATTGTCCTTCTAGACATCGTCCACTCCCACGCTGTCAAGAATTATGATGAAGGCCTCAACAATTTTGACGGCAGTTCAGGTCAGTATTTCCACTCCGGAGCCCGTGGGCTCCATCCAGACTGGGATACGTGCTTGTTTGATTACGGACAACTGGAAGTCTTACGTTTTCTCCTTAGCAACATCCGCTACTGGCAAGAAGAATACCATTTTGACGGTTTCCGTTTCGACGGTGTCACCAGCATGATTTACCATAACCACGGCCATAAAGAATTTTCCAGTTACGCTGACTACTTCGATACCAATATTGATAAGGATGCCGTTGCCTATCTACAACTAGCCAACGAAATTGCCCACGAAAAAAAATGCCTCACTATCGCCGAAGAAGTCTCAGGACTGCCAGGATTAGCTCGCCCCTTGGACGAGGGCGGCCTTGGATTTGACTACCGGCTGGCCATGGGCATTCCTGACTATTGGATTAGCCAACTCAAACACTCAAGCGACGATGAGTGGTCAATGGAGTCCTTATACAGAACCATGACTGACCGCCGCCGCCACGAAGCCCATGTGGCTTACGCGGAGTCGCATGACCAATCTCTGGTTGGTGACAAGACTCTGGCTTTTTGGCTCATGGATGCCCGTATGTACCATAAAATGGACACTAACTCCCAAGACCCAGTCATCGACCGTGGTATTGCTCTTCACAAACTAATTCGGCTTGCTACTTTTTTCCTTGGTGGTGAAGCCTGGCTAAATTTTATCGGCAATGAGTTTGGTCATCCCGAGTGGGTTGATTTTCCTCGTCAAGGTAACAACTTTTCCTATCATCACGCCAGACGCCAGTGGTCACTCGTCGATGACTCCAAGCTCCGTTATCAACATCTTAATAGCTTTGACCAGGCTTTAATGAACTTAGACAAACAGTATGATTTATTAAACAGCGAATGTCCCAACTTAATTTATACCCACGAAGTTAATAAATGTCTTGTGGCCCAGAGAGGAAATTTGTTTCTTGTTCTCAATCTCCACCCCACTAACTCATATCCAGACTATCAAATTGGTTTGTCCCAAGCCCCAGACTACCAACTTCTGCTTAACACCGACGACCAGATTTTCGGCGGATTTGGCCGGATTACCAATCAGACTTTCCCCTACTCCCCAGGCAAATTTCATGAGCAGCCAGGCAGCATCCAGGTTTATCTTCCCAATCGGACAGGGTTCGTTCTCAAAAAGGAGTAACTAACTTGAATTCCGATTTGGTAAACTTTAATTGATTCGCTATACTGCTGTTCAATATGATAAATCGTTTCTGGCAAAAAGATAATTTCTGGGTCACTTTACTGATACTTCTCTTCACATATCTATACGTCACCACTCTACCGCAAGTAAATGTCGGCTACTCTGATTCAGACCAGCTGCTCTCGGTTGCCTATGGTGGGGGCGTTGCCCACCCGCCTGGATATCCACTTTATATGTTTATCTTGAGTATTTGGACAAAAATATCTTTAATTGCCGGCACACCAGCTTTCCGTGGCCACCTTCTCAGCGCAGTTTTTTCAGTTGGAACTCTAATTTTGATATATCAAACTATTCGCTATCTTTTGTCCAACTTAACACCTGCCAAAGTCAAACAGTCGACTTTCAATCAACAAATCATTGCTTTCATTTCAACCTCGATTCTAGGAACCACTCCACTATTCTGGACATACAGTACAGTTACTGAAGTATTCAGCTTCCATCTTTTTTTAACTACCGCTTTGATATATCGAAGTATGGTAGCCGTCGTTAAACAGCCTACTGACAAAAAGTTTTGGATTGTCAGTGCCGTTGTTCTGGCTTTGGCTGTTTCTCATCATCACACAGTCATCCTTGTATTCCCCTTAGTTTTATTTGCCCTTATCAAAAACATCCGTCATCTAACTCTTCATCACTGGATTCAATCAGTCTCTGTATTCGCGACTGTAGTTATTGCTGTTTACTCAATTATTTGGTTACAAAACAACCAGGCTGCCGCTTTTTCCTGGCAGGTTGAACCTGGAGTCCGCGGTTTGTGGCGCCATGTTAGTAGACAAGAGTTTGCTGGAGTTGTGACTGAGACAGGCCAAGTGGTTAATGCTTACGTGCCTACCATCGACCCAGAAAGCATCTTTAACTTCTTGCCGCAATACTTAGAGCTGACTGCCGACCAGATAGGTGTTCTCGTTATGATAGTTTCCTTATTCGGTTTCTATGCTCTTACCAAATTCAGCCGACAAGTTTCTTTTGTCCTTGCCATTTGTCTCATTTTAACCGGTCCTTTTTTCTCCGGCATCCTTGGCTGGCCGGAACACTTTGGCTCCCAGGCTAACATTCAAAGACTACTGTTAATGGGATATATATTTTGGCCTATTTTCTTTGCTTTTGGATTAGTATTTTTTGTACATCGTCTAAATCTCGGACTCTCGGTTCTTAACATTCCAACCCGCAAAACTCTGTTTATTATCTATTCTGTTTCTCTTCTTTTTCTTATCAATGGACTAGTTCGTCAATATCCTCAATCTAATTTGCGTAACTTCAAATTCGTTTCCCAAACATACTCAACAGTTCTTACCCAACTCAAACCAAATGCTTTGGTGGCCTGTTTTACTGACACTAGTTGTTTTGCTCTAATGTACGAACAGTCAGTCAATGGGTTGCGTCCAGATGTGTTAGTTTTACCCAGGGCTTATCCCTTAGCTGCTGCCCAGCTGGAACAAATTCCTAATCTTAAAAATTTCGTTTACACTCAAGACCCATTTAGAACTTTCGATTACATAACTTGGAATATAGATAAACGGCCTGTATACGCCGTCGAAATCTCAGAGTATTATTACCATCTTTTGGGAATTAACGAAGGCTTTACATACTATGTTCCTTACGGAATTTATGGAGAGTTAACTCGCGTTCAGCCGTTAGAATTCCCCCAAAGCGATTTTAGTTTATCGAATTGGATATTAGAAACACCGATACCGAGTCACGATAGAATGAGATTATATTACCTAAGTAACGTTATCAGAAGTTACCAATTCAATAGTGTCATTCAGTTGCGCTCAGACTATCGTAACCAAGCTCGTGAGGAACTCAATATTGCTGGCAACTTAGATGACTACCTTAGGTTGCAAGAACCGATTGAAACCAACTTCGAAGGCGTCAGGCGTTCAATTGAGTCAAGCAACATTGACCCACGTTTCGCTCCAGGAGAGGAGCCAATCGCGTTGGCTGAATTCCTTAGTCTTATCGATGAATGGAAACAGAAACGACGTTTGGATGTAGCTCATAAGATGGCTGTTGGTGCCATTGCGGTTTACCCAGACAGTGTGGAAGCCCGTTTGGCCGTGGCACTTACGTTCAAAGAGTACGGACTGATTGAGTCGTCAATGGAAGAGTATCTCAACGTTCTCATTCTCGACCCGAGCAACCAAACTGCTCAAGATGCCCTGCAAGACTTGCATACTTTGATTCAGACACCAACTACCCAACGACAGGTTATTTTATGAAGTCAGTCACCAATCTTCTAAGTAATCATAAATTCGCCATCTTTACGATTCTGCTTGTAGTTTTGATTTCTTTCTTCGCTTATTACCAAACCGCCCCTAGAACTAACATCGGCTACGGGGACTCAGATGAAGTTATCACGATTGCCCATTTATTAGGAGTGGCTCATCCTTCCGGATACCCCTTGGTGGTAATTGTATCTAAGTTATTCTCTCTCATTCCCCTGGCTGCCTCGATTGCTTTCCGTTCAAATCTTCTTGCCATGGTTACTCACGCTTTCACCGTTGGGCTAGTCGCTCTTTGTGCCTATACATTGGCTCAACATATGCGCTCTTCGGAAAGTCACCGTTCCGTGGCTCTTTTGCCAATTATTGCCAGTCTGCTTTTGACTTTCTCGGCTATTTTTTGGCTTTACGGGGGTATTATTGAAGTAGGCGCTCTCAACAACTTATTTGCCGGATTGCTTTTTCTTTCCGTTATCAAATGGCAACTTAGCATCACACCTGACTCTCGCCTTGGCTCATTGAAATGGTGGTTAATCGCCTGGCTCAGTGTGGGCTTGGGACTGTCGACAGTCCACACTTTTATCCTTCTTGTCCCAGGAGTCATGGTTGCTACCTGCGCGGTATTTTTTCACTCCAAGTTTTACTTCTGGAAGACCCAAGTTTTTCCCAAGCTCATTTTGCCAGGCACGGCTGTTCTTTTCCTCTTTTGGCTTCTTCCCAATCTTCTGCTTTTTTGGCTAAACAGCCGTCAAGTAACAATGTCATGGGTATTTGACCAGAGTTTTGACGGTTGGTGGAGGTTGATTTTCAGACGGGACTATAGCGGTGCCATCTTGGATAAAGAGATGGTTGTCTCAGCATACATAGACTTCAAATCTCCAGGTTTCTACCTGAATGGGGCAGTCGCCTATATTAAATTTATGTTTGAACAAATTACCTGGCCAGCCATAGCTCTCACTGTCATTGGATTAACCGCCAGCTGGAGAACCCTTCCCAAACAGATACTCATCACTGCCTTTAGTTTCTGGCTGGTTTCAGGTTTCCTGTTCGGAGTGTATATGGGTGTGCCAGAGGACTCTCCTGAAAGCTTAGACTACAGACTTGGAATTGGTATCTCACATAGACAGTACCAGCTTGGTCACATTAGCTTTGGTTTGTTAACCGTTATCAGCGTGGTCGGGCTTATCAGGTTTTTGTCATCCAACAACTCTTCCAAACTCAAATCTAACTCTTCCTACATTCTGCTTTCTTTAGTTATCGTTGGTTCAATAGTTTACCAAGTCCAAGCCAACTACCTCACCGCCAACCAGTCAGACAATACCTTCCTCAAAGATTACGCTCGAAGCATGTTAGACACAGCCGAGCCAGAATCAGTCATCATCTGTTTCTCTGATATCTCATGTTACAGTCTGCTTTACGAACAGCTTGTTGAAGACTACCGCCCTGACGTCACGGTTCTACTCAAAAACAACCATTACCGCCAATATTTCTTAATCCAGAACCCTCAATATCAAGGTTATCCTTACTCTTACAATCCCTTCTTTGCCAGTGACATAATCAGTTGGAATGCCAGTCAACGAACCACATACCTCTCTGAACCAGACGGATATTACAGTCAATATATGGGGTTTGACGCTAATCCATTCTATCTCATTCCCAGAGGTTACTTATACCAAGTCACAACTCAAGTTCCCGACACACTTGCCGATAACCAACAAGAGTACTGGGTGTCAGAAACTCTTTCCCAAAGTTCTCCCCCAGCCAAAAACTATTTCCAATCCGGACTAAAAGATTATTTTGCTTACAAGCATCTCAGTCTCGGCTTTTTGTACGGGAAACTAGGATATTTGACTGAAGCCCGCTATCATCTGGAGTTGGCCATCCAGTTAAACTCCCAATTTTCCCAACCGCGCCAATTGCTTGCCGGGGTTGAAGATCTCCCTGGTGAACTCTATGCCCCAGGAAGCATCAGTCCCACAGCTGAAGAAATTCTTAAACAATCTCAAACTGAATTGGCAGCCAGTGAGGCCAGTTTAGACACAGAGTTACTCAACCAATCTTACAAAACTCTCCTCAAAGCAGTTTTCCGCGATCCGCAATCGCCGGGCATCAGATTTGAGCTGGCCAAACTTTACTACGAGGGCGGATATCTAAACGAAAGCCGCCAGGAATTAGAGTATATCCTTAAATACAATCCAGACTTCACTCCAGCTCAAGAGATGCTAAATCAAACGTCCTCAATCGACTACTAATATAGTGTCGTCAGCGAGTCTAGTTATTTAAACTTCATTTTCCGTCTCGCAACTAACGCGTTTTTCCACCCTGGTTCCGAAATTAAAAACTTTCTCTTCACTCACACAACCAAGACCAATTCTCCCTTCCCACCCAGGCTGCAAATTTTCCGTCCCAGGCTCAATAATTACACATACATTTTTAGTTTCATCTGACGAGTTACTCCACGACAAGCTATCATAGTTGGGAACGTAAGCAGGCACGCCTGGTTCATAGCTCATCACAGAAGGGAGCCTAATTTGTCCTTCCTTACCCATCCACCAAACCAAGTATTGATATGAATAATCATAAATCCCAGGAACTAATGTGTGGATTGCATAGTCATCGTCACCACAAAAACTATCTGCAGCCTTTATTACCTCTATTTGATTTACTAAACTACTCGGGTTTTCAAGACTTATCGCTTCAGCAGATTGCTTAAATTTATCCGCTTCAATCAGTCCATTAGCAAATAAAATTAAAGCTATCCCAACTCCCACCACCACGCTCTTTTTATATCCACTCCCAACCACCCATTCCCAGAATCCCCACATGAGTATCACGCACAATCCATATGTATACCAATGCTTGAGTTGATACGGATAAACAAGGTAAAGAGCTATTGCCAATACCCAAATTAATCCTGGAACCCCAATCTCACTTTTGCCCTTGCCTTTTTTTCTTCCCCACCATCCTAACCAAAGCAAACTCACGAACACTCCTAAACTCCATGCCGGAGGCAATGAAAAGCTCGAGATAAATACACTCACTAACATTCTCCAACGGTCTTGGATTAAGTCACTCCAGTTGTTGATTTGGTCTCCTAGCACACCTTGTCCGTTTATCTCATGCAAGAGTAACTTACTCATTTGCATTCCATGGGTTAGCTCATACACAATTTGTGGAATTAAAGTGATACCAAATCCCACAATCACCCATCTAATTGTACTTTTCCATTTTTTCATCCACAACCTAATAATAATTGCTGGAAAAACTACTATGCCCAGAGCCGATTCCATTTGTAAACAAACTCCCGATACCATTCCTACTCCAATCCATAACCAAGTTTTTTGATTTTTAGAGGCGAGTTTCCAAATCCAGATAAGCCAAATCATGCTGGTTAGCATAAAATGCGCATTCCAGAAATAGTGACTTGACCTAGTTGTTACAGGCATCGTGCCAATCACTAAGGCTGTCAAAATCACCGCCCAATCTTTATTCCGCATTGCCCAGATAAATAAGCCTATGCAGCTTATAAAGAACAAACTTACTTGCCAATCAAGTACACTCTGAGGATCGCCGCCTCCTACCCAAATTCCAGGTAATAAAAGATAATAATATACAGGCCCCAAGTGCACCCCGTTGATACTGGTTGTTGGACCAAGAAGTTTAATATCCCGCCCTTGGACCAGTTCTCGAGTCTCAAGTAAATCACGAGCCTGATCATAAGTAAACGGTTCACCATAATCAGGCCAGATGATCAAACTCATCCACCAAGCAACAACAAATAAAGCAATTCCAACTACCCACATCAGGAATTGGACAAATTTTATATTTCTAAATTTCATTTTAGTCTTTAATCCAATTGTAGCGAAAAATCCCCTACTGTCGCCTCCCCAAATTGAGCCAAAACCATAGTTTTTTGTCCTCTATAGTTAGATAGCCATAGTCTTTGGAATCTGTTTTCTTCGTTTTGGGAAATCTCATTTATTAACAACATATCCTCGCCCCAAGGATGAAACTGTGGACGGCGTAACTCGCGGGCGATATCTGTGGGAATTCTTGCCAGCTCTTTTCTGCTTTCATAGTCGTATTTATGCCAGTACCCTTGTGAATCAAGTATAAATATTTCATCTCCCGACCGAGTAATATCTCTGGCCTCAGCGTGACTAAGAGTTACAAATGGAGTAGGACTCTCTGGATTCTCATAAGGATAAATCCATGCCTGCCCGTCAAACAGAGTTATCACTCCACGACTGTCCGGAGTCCAGACGACATTAAATCTGCTTGATAACTCGACTTGCGAAGCAAAGGTCGACTGCAAATTTCCTTGCCTATCTGAAAACATAAACCGCGGCCGCTGTGCGTTATCGCTATATCCGGTAATGTAGAGAAATCTTTCTTTATTTGGTGCCACCCGAAAAATATTCCCAAACGGGTAGGGAATAGGGATTGCTTGTTTTTCTTTCGTTTCCAGGTCAAACTTGTTCAAAATTGCTCCATCGTCTCCAATCCAATAAAGTAAGTCATCTTCATCCAACTCAAAGTAAGGATTTCTATTCACCCAATCACTCGCTTCCGCCACAAGCGCAGATTCTCCAGCTTCCACATCCAACACCAGTAATCCTTTATTAGCAGTATACCAGACAATCCATTTGCCCGATTTAGAGACCACAAAATCAAATAACTCATTACCCAAAGGAATTTCATTTTCACCAAGTTCATAAACAGCAGAGAACTCTTTCGTCTCTGGATTTAATAACAGCAGGCGACTAGATTGTCTCACCGCAATCAGACTCCCGCTCTTCATGAGATTGTCTAAATTATGATGTCCACCCTGATCTATCTCTTCATCTATTCCCGTTTCAGTTATCGAAGAAGTGTTTAGTCCGCATCCGCTCATGAACAAACTGAACACAACCAAAGTAATAACTCCCGCTCGCTTTAAGCTCATCATTTGTTTTATTGTATCAGTAACACTCAAGAGGTTAACCCGGCGCTTGTTTGACTTTCTTATTAAGCAACAGCTCCTGCTGTATATGGTCAACCGTCTGCTCAAACTCAGCTTGGAACGACTTAGCTCCGTCTTTTTCATTCAATACAGATAGTTTAGTTTCCAAGGCAGCCAATTCGCCATTAATTAAATCGCTGATATGTTCTTGTTTGAGCTTATTTTTCCGCTTCAACATTATGATTCTCCAAATGATGACAATGATGATCGTTAACAAAGTCAGCAACGACACAAAATTAAATAACACCACATTTTTATCAGCTCTGGATTTGCCGGGAATAAGTAGGTCACGGATAGACTGTACCGATAAAACCTCGCCATCGTCACCCCCACCTCCGCCTACTGCGTTGGGATCAGGAGTCGGAAAAGGTGTCGCCGGAGGTCGGGGTGTAATATCACCTGGCGGCGGAGGCACGGTGTTGTCTTCCTCCACGACTTCCAGTGGACTATTATCACCCGGAATCGGAGTGGGTAAAGGCTGCACGTTCACAAAGTTCACATCGTCCGCGCTCAGTGAGTATGACTGGCCACTGCCACCAGTAGGTATCGAGGTTGGTGCTGGTGTTACTGTAGGCACTGCTGTCGGGTTTGCTATTGCCATGAAGTCTATATCACCGATATTTACAGAGGTGACTATTACTGGATAATTGGGTGGAGTGAATGTATATCCAGATTTCGTAGGAACTACATTGTAATTTCCAGGAAGCAGACCATTGATAGTGTAGTTGCCAGACGAATTTGTTTGGGCAGATTTAGAACCCGCAGTTACCGTGACATTGTCCAACCCACTGCTATCCAGTAGAATCTTTCCGCTTAAGCTATATGTTGGCATTGGTGTGCCAGCACCTAGAATAGTAATTTCATGTGAATATGAGATATCAAGACCTACAGTGAATGGTGGCTCTGGCTTAATCGCGAGGTTATAGTTAGCCGTTGAGCTAAATGCAAGATAAACGACCCCTGGGGTGTTAGCATTAAGCTCCATCGTACCCAGATAAATTCTACCTCCAAGGGGAGAATTTATATTACAGGCGCTTACATAATTATTATTATAAAAATATGGGGTTGTTTGTTGGTTATTAGGTGGAGGTTTACCCGAAGTTCCAGGCTGTGGTGCGACACTCATAAGACACAGTCCTGTAATTGATCCATCTGGAGCGGCGAATATAGCCTTAACCTGTCCAAAGTTTCCAGGAATCGAAACCGTCGCCTGAACCACATTAATTGACGAGTCACCACTCGTGTTGTCCAAGAACACATGATACTTATAAGTTTCGCCGACTACCACAACCTGCTCCCCTTCTATATAAAACCTCGCCTGAGCCTGCACATCCCCTGCGTTTACTCCCATCCACACACACGACAACAGCAATCCAAATAGATAAAGACCAACTTTAACCATATACAATTCCACTTTACACGAATTGCCTACCTCGCCTCAATACAAACATGGAATTGTTCTTGCCCTTCTCTTTTGTCATTTCGATCCGTCAGCTGACGGACGAAGGATCTTTTCTGTATTCACTACCTCCTCCACTCCATTTCCCGTCATCTCGACTCGAATCGAGGCGAGCACAAATTATCCATAGTTTTTTCATATCAATTTGTGCATGTGCACGCCATGGCAGCATGCCGTGGGCAATCTGGTTTTCACAAGCTAATGTTTTTTCTGTTCACTTACAAATTAGCCACCACCAGAATTTCCTCAGCAGCATATTCTTTTAAGATATTCGTTCCTTTGCCGTCATTAAGCAAGATTAAACTATCAGGTAGGATTTCAATATCTGCTATCCCCACACTGAGAGCCTCAAACGTAATTTCAGCCAAAGTCCCCTTACCATTAAACCCAGGGGACGGTAGCCCGCACGAAATCTTGATAAGTCCGTTTTGGTTATCATAACGATTCTCAGGATAGAACTCACAAAATGACCCGGTAGTATCCATATTTAGAATCTGCAAACGATTAGTTGCGAACTTCAAATTCAAACCCACTGCGTTGACGTTTTTTCCTTTTGTATCAACAATTACCTTAATTACGAAAGGATCTGCCGCACTGACTCTCTCTGGTATCTCAATTTCATAACTCCCTGATCCAGCGGTAGATATTCCGAAAACTCTTTCTCTGGGACCATATAGCCAGAAAATGCCTCCAAATGAAACTAAGATTAAAATTACTAACCCTATCTGCAACTTATTCATTCCCTCAAATTATATATCAAAGCTCAACTATTCAATAAACTTAAATGAATTCAAAATAATATCAATTCTTTTGGCGTCATCATCCGATAAGTTTGCTGAGGTTGTTGCAAACCAAATATCATATATCCTGTTCTCTCCTCTTTTCACTAAATACCGGTTACCTGGATAATCAGTCTGGTCATCAAGTTCCAAAAAAAGAGCCGGCAAGTCGCGAAATGTAGTTTCGCTAACCCGATGCATTAAATTGCGGGCTTTTATCTGGTTCCAGTAGTCGTCCAAATCCAGAGCTGTCTCAATGTGCTGAATCTTAAAAATATATCCAGTTTTACGTAGCACAGTCACGCTGGTATCTGTCCTGACCACATTGGCTGAATTACTAGGATAATCAAATTGAACCCCCAATTGGGGGTTTTTGTGCGTATCCCAGCGTGTCTCACCATACGCGACATCAGCATGAGCTTGCTCGAAGTTATTATTTCCAGGCGGTGAAGTACTGGTAGCGGCTCCCTGAACCGATCCGCTGTCAGCATCAGCCACAATTTCTTCATTCGGCAACATAGACTGCTCAGGGGCAGGCTGCTCAGCTTCCGGCAGATAGTTCCTAACTAGTTCAGGGTCAACCTCAGTCTGTCCATTCATGAAAAAGAACATTCCCACTCCCACCCCGCCCAAAACTAATAGTATGGATGCAAATAGCCAGAGCACTTTTTTCTTTTTGCCTTTTCCATCTGTTTTTACTTTGTCTTTTTCTTCAGTTTTTTTTTCTTCTTTGCTTTTCTCAGTATCTTTGGATTTTTCGGCTTGTTCGGCCACCTCGTCCACGGCGATGGGTTTGGGCTGGTCGGTTTTTGTATCAACTGCAGGCGGCTCTTCGTCAAGCATAGTATTCATTGACTGCATCACTTGAGTCAGTTGCATTGATAGAGATGTCAACTTGTTTTCTTCTTTCGCCGCCGCCACTACGGCTGGAGCGGCTACATTATTTTTCAAACTATCAAGCTGATCTCTCAATCCAGCTTGTCGTGAAGATAACTCTTGCTCCAGTTTCTCGACATTATTCTTCAAGCTGCCTTCACGTTGATATGAGGCCAAAAGTTCTTTTTCCAAAAAAGCCATCTTATCTTTCAGCGCTTCAATTTCAGAGTCCCAGTTTTTCTCTTCTTTACGAGGTATTTTTTCCACCTCCACAGGCCGAACTTCGTAGCTTGGATCTACTTCACGCCTAGGACTCACATCACTTCTATACTTGTCAGACGATGAGACGAAAGCAGGTTCTACCCGCCGTTCTCTCCTTGGCGCTTTTGGCTCTGGCACGTATTCAGGCTCAGGACGATACCGAGTTAACTCTCTCCAATCATTCTCTGGGTTTTCCCTTTCTCTTTCATCAGTCCTTCTCTGGTGGTGGGGAGATTTAGCCACGGTTTCCCACGGCCAAGATGGGTGTTTGTGTTGTCTGTGGTAGTCATCCTCATCTGTTTCGTACTCACCGTGATTGTGTCTTTGGGGTTTATCTTGTTTGCGGAATTCCTCAGCGGCCTGCTGCAAAGTTTCCTCCAAGTCAGACTCAAACTTACTAGTTAATTCTTCTCTCAAGTCATCCAACAGCTTATGATACGGCTGGTCGTCTTTCTGGAGTCTACGACCACTGTTGGTACTTCTTTTTACCGGTTTTAGTCTTCGATAGAAACTGCCGCCTTTATGCGTGTTTGAACTGAGAGATTTTTTCGTCCTTGCCATACCACATAAAAATAATAACTACTCTCAAGCGTACCAAATTACCTTGCAATCATGCAATCTGTTTTTGTTTTTGCTCTAGGTTCCCCAGTAGTACATCATGATACTGAAATCAAATAAGTTGACCACACCGTCGCCGTTGATATCTCCTGCCGGTTGAGTGGTTCCCCAATAATACATGAGAATACTAAAGTCAAATAAATTCACATTAGTATCACAATTAAGATCCCCTTGGGATATATTGCAATTAGCCGGAGTTGGTGTAGTCGCCAGAGCCGTTACACTAAACCCTAATGCAATCCCAGCCAGACTCTGCAAAGACCCATCTTGCACTATTGAATAAGCCCGGTAATCCCCAGGCAAATAATCAGCCGTGTCAGTTATGGTATATGCCCAATTTCCTAATGGGTTCACAGTAGTAGAGTAACTCCGCATCGGCGACTCCGTAAACAAACTGAGATCTCCTGATGGGACTGCAGACCCGCTGACTACTAAGTGATTGCCTTGTAACACTACAGTGTCGCTTAGCTGGATAGTCGGTGGCAGGATAATATCAGTAACCGTGGTTAGTTGATAGATTGGTGTATATATCTCCAAAAAAAACGGAGCAGTTGCTCGTCCTTGTTGATCTATGCCATATATTCTTAACATGTGTGTCATGGGTTGTAGTCCAGTAAAAATCTGACTAAAAAAACCACTCGGACCTGCAGTATCGGTTCCAATCACTGTGCCGTTATTAGTAAAAGTCACAAATGTCCCGGGAGATGTGTATCCAGAAACTGCCAACGAAGCCACGGGAGGGTCAATAGACGCGGTCACGCTTACCGATCCGTCTGTACCGCTTGCCAAGACAGTCCCTACATTTTTAATCAACATCCCATCCTCGTCTTCCGAAACAATCACCGTTACTCCATACAACATTGGCGAGCCTGGATTAGTGGCAGTTATGCCTGAAATAGTTAATTGTATACCTGATTCCACTAATATCCCTGTAATTTTTACTTCACTGCCATCTAGACTAAAAACAGGCGTTCCTCCGTATATACCGGTGACTTGATTTGCCTCCGTTACATTAGAGAAATTTCCCATGTCAATGATGATGTAATCGCTGGTGGCTATGTGTAAGGAATTAAAAGGCAAGCGAAACGATATTTCGTGCGACACATTTCCAGCCCCAGGAATGGCGCTTCCGATAATGTCTTTCATCGCCTCCAAGTTTCCCACTGCGGAAGTCGTTGTTACGTTTCCCCATCCGCCTACCGTCAAAGCCATCAAAAAAATAATTGTAGTTCCAACTCCAACCAAACTGCGAAATGAAATCATAATCTTCTTGCGACTCAAATTCATAAAAATAGACCAATAATCCATTCTAACAACTAATCAGTGGAGAACTAAAGACAAAGATTATTTACCAGTCGCAATTACCCGCATTGCCTTGGACATTCTCTTCCATCCTGCAATCATAGTGAACAGGAAACCCAGGGTGGCAACAACCCCAACCGCAATCAAAGTAAGGGCCATGGGAGACGCAACTGTGAAGTTAATAGCCGAAGTTAGAGTTTTCTTCTGCGCACCTTCACCATACTGCGCAATCAAGGTAGCGGTATATCGACCCAAGAGTCTCTCTTGATTCCAGACTGTATCCATCCTTCTTACTGCAGCTGGAAGTACATTTCTGCTATCTAGGGGAATTTCTGCTACTTTTCTGCCCAGCATATTCTTAATCACAATTGTTCCTTGTGGTTGCACATGGACATTTCCGTCGTTTTTAACCCTCAAAGAAAAAGTAATCGGACCAGATTTCTGATAATTAGGAGTAGAAAAAGTTTCCAAGGTTGCGTCTTCAACTACGTTTCCACTCACGCGCAACAACACCAAAGACCCAACTCTTTGGGCGACCGCTGCTCCCCCTGGGACTTGGTCAACACTGGACTGAAACAAAATAGAGGCATAATGCCCTCCAGGCTCCGCATTTCTAGGTACGTTAACTACAAAAGTAACCACTTTTTCTTCCATTGGCTGCAATATGATGTCGCGTGTTTCAAGTTCTATCCAGGAAGCCAACGAGTATGTCAAATCAGACTCGCCTTCCTCAAGCACGACCTGGCCTTCTTCTCCACTAGTGGTGAAGTCTTCTACTGTGATAGCGTAAGTTACTGGTGTATCAGAGTCATTCCTCACTCTGATTTGTTCAACCAAAGTATCGCCTGGATTAGAAAAAAGCCCATCAAATTTGGGCGGAATGATAGTCAAAGACCTTCCAGCTTGGGCATAAACTTCTTTCCCCACCCCTCCAAGCAATAATAATACAAACAAAAATAAACTAACCAGCTGAAAAGTCTTTTTAATCATAGCTCATGTAAAAATTATAGCTAAACCTAAGTCGATATTAGGCAAAAAACCTCAACCTGTCAATGAGTGCTTAGTTCATAAGCCAAAACCTCCCGCCAAGGTTAAGAAAATGTCAGGCTTTCAAAAACTTTTTTGTACTCCACAGCGGAATTTTTCCAACTCCAGTCCTTGCTCATTCCTGCACTAACTACCGGCTGCCAGCGGGCTTCATTCTTAAATAGCTCTCTTGCTTGACGAATTTTTTCGCTTAGTGCCAGTCCGCTATACTCCTCAAACAAAAAACCGTCCCTTCCGTCAATAATCGTATCTTTCAATCCGCCTGTGGCGCGGGCTATAGGTACGCACCCATAGCGCATGCTCATCATTTGCACCAGCCCACAGGGTTCGTAGGCCGATGGAATCAGTGCAATATCGCAAGCTGCATAAATAATGTGCGCCAGCGGGTCGTTAAACTCAACAAACGCATCAAATTTTTCTTTCCCACTAGCACAAACTCTGATTTGTTCTTCTAGGTACTTATCGCCCTGGGACAGCATGATTAGCCGAAACCCCCCATCGTCAAGCAGGCCTTGAGCCACAGCGTCCAGTACCAACCCTATGCCCTTTTGCCGTCCGTCAGCCCTGCCGATATAAGCAAGCCAAATCTCGTCTTTACCGCTAAACTTCAATTTCGACTCCAACTGTTTTTTGGCTGAGAGCTTGCCCTCTTTCCAATTTGACAAATTAAATTTTAAGTCCAAGTTTAAGTCATTCTCTGGGTTCCACACGTTCATGTCAATCGCGTTCAACACACCCTGAAAGCGTGCTCCTTTATCATGTAAATAAACACTCAAACCGCCATCTTGTTTTTTGGCAAGAATTTCCTCCTTATAAGTGGGACTGACTGTAGTCACGAAGTCAGCATGGACAATCCCCTGTAATAAAAAGTTAAGGTCGCCATCCTGGATGTCGTGCATAATTGAATGAGCAAAAGCTCTATCAACCCCGATTTCATCAATCAAAGTAGCATTAGTACTGCCTTGAAACAATATATTATGAATTGTAAGTACTGTTTTAACTTGCAAATTAGAATATTTTACTATCAACGGCACTAACCCCAAGTGCCAGTCATGCAAATGCAAGACATCAGCTTGGATAACATTTAATTTCAGTAAATCAATCAGCACCTTACTAAACAGAGCAAAACGCACCGCGTCATTAGGATTATCGCTTGAAACTATCTCCGGCTCATACACCATTAGGCATTCCAAGTTTGTCATAGGTATGGTTCTGCTAAATAACTTCACTTTTCGCACTTGCCCTCCATAAGCAACTTCACCTTCCCACAGTAGGTTGTTATCCTTATCATCTACCAGCCATTTGTACATTGGCAGCACAGTTCTAATTTCAACGTCATTCTTCTGCAGTTCGCAAGCCAAGTCCCGCACCACATCACCCAATCCTCCAGTTTTATATATACCCGCGACTTCAGCGGCAACGGACAAGATTTTCATAACAAACTATTGATGGGACTGCCTGAAGTCAACGTGAATTTCGCCAATATAGAGAGTATTCTCTAAGTCCGTATCTGGCATATCTAGCTTCCACATTAATGTTGGTTGGCAGTTAGGTTCTTCATTCGGACATTCTCTAAGTAGAGCTTCACTTGCGTCTATCCTGGTTTCAAATAAATTGTAGTGACCCTTATCAGTCGGTTCATGATAAGTCGTTAAAAAAAACTCAAAAGGTGCTTCACTATTCCAGTCATTCAAAGGGATAACATTACTCTCCGGGGCGATGACTTGTCCGAAAACTAAAGCTGAGTCAGCTACCACAACGTCACTGCTGGGTACATTTCCCAAAAACTGGTCAATTGTTTCATACACTGGATTGCTCTGATATAACACTAAGTTACGACTTGAAATTTTGGGCCAGGTTTTTACTATTTCTATAATTGGATGGTCAACCAAGATTATTACATCGTCGGCTTCTGGATTGGTAGGTAGAGTCAAAAACAGCGGCTGATGTGGAGTCGCAAAGTAGTAAGGAAACTGTACCACAGTGTTAGATTTATTGGGAATAATCGCCTCGGTAAAAAACACCGCATAAGGAGAATGTATGGCTTCAAACTCCGGCAGGTTTCTTCCCATGCTCTGTGATTGGGGTTTTTCAATTGGCCGCCCGCTAGTATATATCCAGCCCCCCATCAACAGTACCAATATCACCAGCTTAAAATTAATCAGCCTCCCGAATAAGTTCATGTACCATTCATCATACCGAACAATCATCCAAAAGACAAAACTACATCCTCCCCGCCACAATTGTTTGCTCAACTAGCCTATTGGTATAGCCCCATTCATTATCGTACCAGGCTAGGACTTTCACCATATTTCCGCCTACGACTTGAGTAAACTCTAAATCAACTATGGCAGAATATGTTTGTCCTATCACATCAGATGACACAATCGGGTCGTTAGTGACTGCCAAAATTCCAGCAAACTCCTCCGACTCCGAAGCTGCGGTCAAAACTTTATT
Source organism: uncultured Gammaproteobacteria bacterium (assembly GCA_964464795.1). Lineage (GTDB taxonomy): Bacteria > Patescibacteriota > Microgenomatia > CAYXHB01 > CAYXHB01 > CAYXHB01. The sequence goes on along the minus strand of CAYXHB010000002.1, from coordinate 9,917 downwards.
CACTTCTTCAACCGAAGTATCTCTTTCTGTCAGAAATACAAAGTCGGATACAGAACCGGCAGGAGTCGGTACCCGAATGGCAATCCCATCAAAAATTCCTTTCATCTCTGGCATAACCAGCCCGGTTGCGCTGGCCGCACCAGTTGTAGTTGGCACGATATTTTGCCCAGCAGCCCGCGCGCGTCGCAAGTCTTTGTGCGAGTTGTCGTGTAACCTCTGGTCATCTGTAAAACTATGCACAGTCGTCATCATTGCTTTCTGAATCCCAAAAGCATTCAAAATCACCTTAGCCACTGGAGAAATACAGTTTGTAGTACATGAGGCATTTGAAATAATATTTTCCCCGCCTGTTTGGTTAACTCCTAGCACGTAAGTAGGAATATCATCGCCCTTGGCTGGAGCTGATATTACTACTTTCTTTGCTCCACCTTGGAAATGTCCAGAAGCGCCCTGGGTATCAATAAATACTCCAGTTGATTCAATCACCACATCAGTTTGATATTTCCCCCAGGGAATTTTTTCTGGATTTTTTTGTGCCAGCACCGGATATTTTTTGCCTTGAACTATTATGTAACCAATCAATGGGTCGTCGTCGGTGACGTCCTTAGGGTCTTTAACATCTTCAGCGCTAATCTCCAGAGGATAACGCTTGTAGTTGGTGTCATACTTGACCAAAGACATCCATCCGCTTGCCGTCATTGATCCTGATGTGTTGATTGCCACAACTTCCGCATCACTTGCATGATTTAGTGTCGCCACCCGAAACGCCAATCTTCCAATCCGTCCAAATCCATTAATGCCAATCTTGACCATATAAATCATTTTACTCTGTTTTGTAGAACCATTGTCAACAGACCAAATTAATTAAGCGCATCAAATCCCACCAAGTTACCGTCACACAAGTAATCAAGCATGGCTCCGCCACCGGTACTAATATGGTCAATCCCAGCCTCCATATCCAACACCGTCAAAGCTGCTTCCGTATCCCCACCACCTACCACTGTAAACGCATCGGTTGTATTCATTGCCTCAGCCACAATCGTTGTCCCCATCTGACTGTCCTCTTCTTCAAAAATCCCCATTGTTCCATTCCAAATCACGCTCTTAGCGTTCATAATCTTATCTGCAAACAGCCGCGCGCTTTCTTCTGTAATATCTTTTCCATCTTCACGCAAATCAGCCACCGCTAAATTGGGCATCGACTTATGCTCTTCTGATATCTCAGACGCAATTTTTCCTCCAACTAGAATTTCATCCGCAATGTCAGCAAAGGCATCAACTAGAGGAGCTTTGGTCTCCACTTTCGCCCCACCGATAATCACCACCAGAGGTTTTTCTGGATTCTGCCTGGCTCGGGTTAATATCTCGTATTCACGAGCCAAATGCAGTCCCGCCGCGTAGGGTAAAAACTTGGGTATTCCCACAATTGAAGCATGCTCCCTATGGCAATTAGCAAAAGCTTCATTCACATAAAAATCACCCATGGCAGCCAATCGTCTTGCAAATTCTTCATCATTGGCTTCTTCCTCACTCCAGAAACGCAAATTCTCCAGCATCACAACTCTCGTGGGAGCATTTCTTGCTGCCTCGGCATCAAGGTTTTCCAAGAACGTAATCGGTTCGCCAATTAAGTTTGCCAGTAGCTCATGTACTGGGAGGAGCGAAAACTCCATGTTCCGTTCCCCATCTGGCCGTCCCAAGTGAGCGATTAGCACTACCTTGCAGCCTCTTTCCAGTAACGCATGGATTGTATCCAAACTGTCTTCAATTCTTGTAGTATCCTGAACTTTTCCGTCAACTATATCCACATCATAATTAACTCTTAGCAGCACAGTCTTCCCTTCAACATGTTCCCAATTTTCGCTTAACAATCGCATAGATTCCACTATGCAATGAGTCTGCCTACCTGTCAACGTGCAAGTCTGTCCAGATTACCACGTTTGAGCTGTATCTTAATCCCATCAAAGTTTGGAGTTCTATGTTCTGCTTTAGCGTTTTTAACTTCCTCTTTGAACGCCTCCAAATTCTCGCTATCAATTCCCACCACATGTCCGCTTATAACCAAAGCATTTTTTCCACTTTCACCATCACTAAATATGCCAATCTACAGACTTGGTAGTCCAACAGGAGGCTTACAGGCCTTTGGTATCTACGAGGCTCAGGAGTGAGTGCACCTGCTATATCAAAGAGGTGTTGCTCCCCTGATCTCCTGCTGGAGACCTCCTGATTCTGTCGGCCGCTCTATCAAGTTTATTCAAAACTCTTTTCCCGGACTCTTTCATAAGTCGATTCTAACATCATTCCTCAATATTTCCATCCAAATTTTCCTTATAAAACTCCACATCTCGGTTAACCACCGTTTGCCATGACGGTTGGAGATTATGGTCAGCCCCTGGGTAGACATGGTAAGTTATATCTGCATCCAAGTTGCGCAACTTCCTCGCCAAGGCATCGCTCCACCACTGCGGGACATCAGGGTCAGCCGACCCTTGATGGAGCATCATCGGCGCTTGGATTCTATCCAGATATGAAGATATCGAGAAAATCCTTGCATCATAGTCCCACTCAAAGGCCGCTAAATTTCTGCGTAATGCCAGACCGTCATCCTCTGTCCCTTCGGTAAACACCAGTATTCCATACGGAAAAGACACACTTACCGGAGCCCATAAACTGGTGGGGTAATTTCCTCCTGTAATTTCCAATACTGACAGTGTAATTTGTCCGCCGTTGCTATGTCCCCAAATGCCAATATTTTTGATATCAGCGTAGGGGAGTGTTTCCGCAGATTTAATTAATTGAAGTACTTGCGAAGGTTTGCTAAACCGCTCCCACCAAATATCATTCTCTGGATTATCCGAGGCCCCAAATCCCAAGAAGTCAGTCGATATAGTCAGGAAGCCGTTACTAGCAAACACCCGCGCCGCATTTCGAGTACCCATGCCGGTTTCATACTGACTTGGAGCAACATAGCCCCGCACCATGATAATCACCGGTCTTTTACCAGCATATTCTTCACCCGTCGGCCGTGTCAGTTGCCCAGTTATTCTTCGGCCTTCCCAAGTGTAAGCAATTTTGTAACTAACCCAACCTGTTCCGCGGGCTTGTTCTTCCAAAACTTCAATCTCAGTCGGCTCAAATTGAGTTTGTGCTAGCTCTGGGAACGAAAACCTCATCAGAGGTTTTTCCCTATCAGCTATCGTGGGGATTTCTTTTATTGTCACATCAACTTTCCTGCTCTGATAATAAATAAACACTCCAGCGGTAACTACTCCGGTCAACAATATTCCCGCTAACAATCCCACCCAGAATTTAATCATTAATATAAGGATACCTCAGAGTCGCAAACCTAGCCCAAAAATACTCATCCTCCTTGTATATATTCATTAAAACGATGACTAACATTTTTCCTCGTCTTCCTGTCACACCTCCTCGTCTCCCCGCATTTAATGCGGGGTCTGGGACTTGCGGCAGATGCAGAACATGAAAACCAGGTTGCCACCAGCCTTGTCATTCCGACCGAAGCGGAGGAATCTCTTGGTATGGGTGGACTTCAATAACACAAAACAGCCAAGAGATCTTTCGACTCCATTTCATTTCGCTCAAGATGACAACGATTGAGTTTATTCAACTGCCCGTATTCGCGCCGATAGCTTATCCAATTGCTCATCATCCATCTTAGGTCCTTCCACAGTACTCAGATAACCTACGTACTCAGGATAAAATTCCTGATGAGTCGGGTGCTCAAGGTCAAGTTTTTTTGCCATCTTTCCATGCAAGGGATAGAGTTTGACATGCACGTGCGCTACTCCAGTGCCTTCTACCACTAAGGCTACACGACTTACGCTTAGAGCTTTTTTCAATAACTCACTTACCACTTTGCACACTCGCATCAACTCCAGATAATCGTTTTCACTTAACTCAAACGCATCGTCACCCAAATTTGTTTTCGGTATTACCACGGTTTGCCCGGGCGTATTGGCAAAAGGAGTCAGAAAAGCCAAATGAGTTTCGCTTTCCCAGACTTTCCAACTCTTAACTTCGCCACTGACAATTTTGTCAAAAATAGTTTCCGACATATTTTTATCATAGTGCTAAACTTCTAAAACTTCTACTCAAATTTGAAATTGCTCATTAAACCATCTAAACTTCGCAGCATATGAGTCTGCTCGCTGTTTTCATATCAGGACTGCTTTCTGGAGGACTGACGTGCTTCGCTGTCCAAGGAGGGTTGCTGGGGACTCTCTTGGCTCAATCCAAGAACCAAGAAAACGTTTTATCTCCGCTTAAGCAAACCATTGCTTTCCTAAGTTCCAGACTCGTTGGCTATACAGTTTTGGGATTTTTACTTGGTAGCCTTGGAGCAGTGTTCCAACTCTCTCTCCAACTGCGTGCAGGAATTCAGATTGCTGTGGCTGTTTTTATGATTGGTACCGCACTTAATTTGCTCCAAGCACATCCACTTTTCAGATACTTCGTCATTAAACCCCCAAAAGTTTTCATGAAATACGCACGTAATCAGAGCCAAAGCCAAGCTTTGTTTGCCCCAGGACTTTTGGGGGTTTCAACCGTTTTCATTCCCTGTGGTGCTACTCAAGCCATGATGGCCTACGCCCTGACCACCGGCACTGGATTACAAGGAGCTTTGGTCATGGCTATCTTTATAATCGGCACATCACCTTTATTCCTAGCTCTGGGTTTGGCCACTACAAAAATAAGCTCGAATTTATCAACCCGACTCACTCCTTACGTGTCTGCTGCCATTATTATGATAGCAATTTATAACCTTATTGGCGGTTTCTCTCTCTCAGGCAACCAAGTCGCAGCGAGGTTACTGTCCCAAGCACATTGTTTGGTCACTGTTTGTACTCCTGACGCAAGTGTATCGAGTGATGATGTCTCCACCGAAGCAACTATTGTTTTTCATACCAACGGATACCAAATAACAAGCGGCCAATCCATTGCGGCTGGCTCCAAGGTTAAGCTAAATCTCGTAAACCAGGAAGGCCAAGGTTGTATCCAAGCTTTCACCATCCCCGAACTTAATATTGAGCGTGTTGTGAGAGCAGGGCAAACCCAGACACTGGAATTTACGGCTCCTTCCCAGCCCGGAAATCTCACCTTCATGTGTTCCATGGGCATGTATCAGGGTCAACTGATGGTTGTTTGACTCCCGGATTATTTAGCAGTATTATATCCCCATAGGGGGGATATAAGATGCCAAAAGGAATACCACGAAACCAATCAACCAATCACAAAGTTCTCCATCGGCTCAAGATAGCTCGTGGCCATCTGGACAAAGTCATTTCCATGGTTGAAGCCGACGACTATTGTATTGATGTAGTTAACCAATCACGGGCAGTCCAAAACGCACTCAAACAAGTTGATGCGGTTTTACTCAAACACCATCTGCATCACTGCACCGTCAATGCCATCCAAGAAGGTAAAGGTGAAGAAGTTATTAATGAGTTAATTACAGTTTTCCAAAAACAATCATGAACCAAATTACACTCCAAATTTCCAATATGCACTGCACCAGTTGTGCTCTCAATATAGACTGTGACCTGGAAGACTTGACTGGAGTCAAGAGTGCCAATACTGATTACGCTACCTCACGTTTAGTTGTTAGTTACGACCCCAACCAAGTTTCGATAGAGCAAATTATCGCAACTATTAGTAATCTAGGTTACCAAGTTTCATCCACTCATGCAGACTAAATACTCTTTACCATTCATAATTTCTTCTTTAGTTGCCAGTCTGATGATTGGCATTAGTGTTGGCTATTACTTTAACCCTGACTACCAATCAATGTCTCAAGAATCAATGAACTTGGGAGCAGCTGACCGTTGGGTTGATTTGCGCTATTTGGACGCCATGATTGCCCATCATCGAGGAGCTATGTTGCTGGCAGAGCAAGCGCAACAGAGCCAGCGCCCTGAAATTAGCCAACTTGCCACCAGCATCCTTGCTGACGAACCCGCGTTGATTTCCGAACTGTATGAATTCAAATTGGCTTGGTACGACAACTCCCGTCAAGTTGCAGACCCTCCCGTTGCTCGTCTGGGGGAAGTAGACGAAACTTTTGACCTTCGCTTCCTCAACGCTCTCATTTTCCACCATCAACAGGGCATTGAAATGACTCAAGAAATCCGCACTAAGTCATCGCGCTCGCAAGTGCTTAATAACGCCGATAGTGTAGAGAATTTTCTGCGCACCACCCTTCCAGTGTTAGAAACTCTCAGGCAAGATTGGTATGACATCCGATAAACTTACCCAGTCGTTTGATGTTGGTGGCATGCATTGTGCCAGTTGCGCTCAAGTTATCACCAAAAAGCTGGTTAAACATCCAGGGGTCACTGGCATCCAAGTTAACTACTCAACCAAAACCGCCCAAATCACTTACCAACCCAAGCAAACATCCCTGACTGACTTAAATCACGAGCTAACTAAGTATGGTTACGCGTTATCTGACCCCAAGTCATCACAATCTCCATCTTCTCATGACCCGGATATGGAGTTCTCACAGCTCAAATCCGGCGCTTTGAGTCTTTTGCCGGTGTCACTAGTCGTTTTTACCTTCATGCTTTGGGACCTTGTTAGCAGGCTCGTCCCGTCTTTTCCTCCGATGTCTTTCCCTATGGACGTATTTAATTTATTGCTTTTTTTCATTGCCACATATGCTCTTTTTGGTCCTGGCAGACAATTCATCCAGGCAGTCTATAATTTTGTCCGCTATCAGGTTGCCAACATGGACAGCTTGGTTGGTATTGGGACTTTGACCGCTTACATTTACAGTAGCGCTGTTTTTTTCCTTCCGCAATTTACAAACTGGTTAGGCACGAACGAGTTTGTCTATTTCGACGTCACTATTATTGTCATCAGTTTTATCAAATTCGGTAAATATTTAGAATCCAATTCCCAACAAAAAACCAGTCAGGCTCTACAAAAACTATTCCAACTACAATCCAAAACAGCTCTCCTGGTCAAAGACAACCAAGAAACCCAAATTCCCATTGAGGAGGTTAAAGTTGATGATATCTTGCGTGTTAAGCCAGGCCAAAAGATACCTGTTGACGGGGTTATTATCAACGGAAGTTCTTGGATTGACGAGTCATCAATGACCGGCGAATCGCTGCCCCAAGAGAAAAAGACTGGTGACTCTGTCATTGGCGCAACTATCAATACTAGTGGATCCTTTCTCATGCGAGCCACCAAGGTCGGAGACCAAACTCTCCTATCCCAAATTATCGCCTATGTCCAAACCGCCCAAGCCTCCAAAGCCCCTGTCGAGCGTCTTGTGGACCGGGTGTCGGCTGTGTTTATTCCTGTAGTTTTGGTTTTCGCGCTCACGGTTTTTCTATCCTGGATAATAATCGGCAGTCAGTTTCTCCCTGTGACTCAAGCATTTTCTCTGGGATTAATTAGCGTCGTGGGCATTCTTGTCATTGCTTGTCCATGTGCTCTGGGTTTGGCTACTCCCACAGCTGTTATCGTCGGAGTTGGCCTAGGAGCTAGTCATGGAATTTTGATTAAAAACGCCCAGTATCTGGAAAAAAGCGCTCATGTTAACTGTTTGGTTTTTGACAAAACCGGCACCTTAACTATAGGTAAACCTCAAGTCGTTGACTTGGAAATTGTTACCTCTCGTCCGCGAGCTTGGGTACTCAAACGCCTAGCATCACTGGAGAGTTTGTCTGAGCATCCGTTAGCCGATGCCATGGTGGCTTATTCCTCACTCAAAAAAGGACTTCTGCCCGTAACTAGTTTCCGCAATCTGCCCGGCAAAGGCATACGCGGCAAAATTAACAAAACTACCTACCAAGCCGGCAGCCCTCAGTTTATCCAAAGCCAAGGTATCACCGTAGACTCACAAATCGTCTCCCGCTATACATCATTAGGTCAGACGCCGGTAGTTTTCGCTAACTCCAAACAGGTGATTGCCTATTTGGGCATTGCCGACTCTATCAAGCCTGAAGCTCTTTCTGTCATAGCCAAACTCAAATCCCAAGGTCTGCATTTGGTTATGATTACAGGCGATAACCACCTCACAGCCCAGTCTATCGCCTCCCAACTCCAAATCGACCACGTAATTTCTCAAGTCTTGCCTCAGGACAAAGCCAACCATATCAATCAGCTTCAATTACAAGGTTATACAGTGGCTATGGTAGGTGATGGCATAAATGACGCCCCCGCGTTAGCTCAAGCGGATGTTGGAATAGCCATGGGCACCGGGACTGATATCGCCAACGAAACGGCTGGCATTACCCTCTTAAGCGGTAACTTGACCAAAATTCCCTCAACCCTCAAGTTAGCTCGAGTTACCCTACGCACTATCAAGCAGAACTTATTCTGGGCTTTTGCTTACAATGTAATTAGCATTCCTATTGCTGCTGGTATTTTGTACCCACTCTGGGGGATTACTCTAAATCCGGCGATTGCCGGAGCTGCTATGGCTTTTAGTTCTGTTTCCGTTGTCACCAACTCTCTCAAGCTTCGCAACCTCAAGCTGGATTAAATTTTATACCTGAGCAATTTCCCACCACCTTGAAGTTAGGAAATCAATCTGCTCTTGGGACCTGTTTCGCCTTTCGCTGCTGCACTTTTTCTCATCATTAATCTTCTCAGTACAAAAATTATAATTAATAATGGCAACCAAATCACGCTGTACACCGCCAGCCAGATTATTTTCCCACCCAAGTCTTGCAGCGTAACCATCAAACTGCGAACCGCCATCTTAAAGATAAGTGCCGGACGGAAATTTGTGTCAGGTGCGTAGGGGAGAGCTAACTCATCTGTAGACATATCAATATTGACGAGAGCCAATCTTGCCGTCTGCTCCAGATACGTTTGTCGGCCTTTCAAATCGTCAATTTGCCTTTGTAAATTTATCACCTCGCGTGTGCCGGACAAAATTTGCTCGTAAGTCTCCGCTCTATCTTGGATTGCCTGTATCTGTGCTAGAGACCTTTCCAGATAACCAAGCTTTGTTTCCAAATCTTCATACTGGTCAGTGACATCGTAACCGCTCAAGCTTTCACTCGTGACCTTCATTCCCAAGCTCCGGAAATAGTCAAAAGCTGCTGCCAATCTATCAGCCGGCACCCTGACTGTAATCGTCCCATATGGCTGCTCTGTCGGCCGGGTTGCACTGCTGTTGACCACATAACCATTTTGTGAGGTTACGTACTCGCTAATTTTCTGCTGTGTATCTCGTACGTCAGCGACCAATAATGACATTGAACCATTCTGGACGGTCATTCGGTTCGCAGATTCACTTACCGGTGCATAATCCGGAGCCGGAGCTATGCCAATCGTACTTCTTGAGTTGACGCTTAGAGACTGCGGCATACCCATTTCCGCACTCCCAATATAAGAATCTGTGGCTACACCTCCATAGTTATAACTCATGCTCCGGCTCACACCTCTATATTTCAAATCACTGTTGTTCCACAACCAGTATCCTAGCAACACAACTATCAACCCCACCGCCAGCTTGTTTTTCATTATCCAATTCCAGAAATTTGTCATTATCTTAAATAATACTCCTTCTCTATTTGAGATGTAAATAGAGTTGTTAATCAGTTATGTCAAAGTGAGCTTCTAGTTTCCATCATCCCATAGATATACCAAAAGCTTGTAGTGTCCTGAGGGGATTCCACTGACAGCTCAAAGAATACAGAGCTGCCCTCTGAATGACGGATAAAATATAGTCGTCATTGCGAAAGCCAGTCTCGCCGAGCCTAGGCGGACACAAATTATCCACAAAGTTTCTCAATTAATTTGTGCATGTGCGTGCCCGACTACTGGCGGGGCAATCTGGTATTTTGAACTGTAGCTACCTTGACTCCCGGATCCCGCATCAAGTGCGGGATGACGGCTAACTGGAAGTCTTAGGGATTGATAAGTGAAGTTTTGTCGCG
>CAYXHB010000001.1:0-42893 GCA_964464795.1 uncultured Gammaproteobacteria bacterium | reverse complement strand
ACGCCTTCGTATCGCCCGCAGATGATAATCAGGTGAGTTTCTTCTTTCAATTTCTGCGCCTTTGATTGATTAAACACACTTCCTTGTGGACTCATCAGGATTACTTTCGAACCTTCTTTCTTCAAACTCTCCACAGCAGCAAATAGAGGTTCAGGTTTCAAGACCATTCCCGGCCCGCCGCCAAACGGCCTATCATCAGTCAGACGATGCTTGTCAGTTGCCCAATCACGCAACTGATGCACATTGATTTCCACCAGTCCCTTTTTCACCGCCCGCGAGATAATAGAGTAGTCAAACATACCCGCAAACATTTCGGGGAATAATGTCACGATGTCGATTTTCATAAGAGTGATTATACCGGAAGTGAAGGGTGGATTATTTTTTCAGATTCAGCAACGGTCTTTCCGTCATTGCGAAAGCACAAATTATCAACTTTCTTTTAAATTAATTTGTGCATGTGGCAATCTGGTATTCGTGACCTACAGCTCATGAAAATCCCAGATCCCGCATCAAGTGCGGAAAAACGGATAAGTTAACGAGTAACGCCAAAAGAAAACCAAGAGGTCCTTCGGCTACGCTCAGGATGACAATGTTTTATTGTTTTTCCTATACCCCAACCACACACTTGAACCCAGCATTACAGTCCCCACTCCCATCACCGCCGTCCATATCCATTCCGGCGCTTGGGATTTTTCTATGAGTCCGTGGACTTGTTCATTTTCTTTAACTTCCTCCGTTGTTTCCAGCTCGTGGTCATATTCGGCTTCCTCACTTTCATCTGCGTATTCTTCCTCATCTTCTGCTTCAATCCCCAAGACACTTACAACCGCCGTTGTGGGTGTGGATGTTGGCGAGCTAGTCGGGCTAGGTTTAATAGTAGCTGTAGGTTTACTCGTGGCGGTCGGTCGGGGAGTCGAGGTGGGTTTCACCGTTGGCTCAGGAGTCGGAGTTAACTCCACTTGCATTAGCGTCACCGCATCAAACCGTGCCCAGGCTGTTTCCTCAGCAGTTTTACTCGACAGCATCAAGCGCACATGAGCGCTCTTGGCTTGCTCCGGCGCTTGGAAACTTGCCCGTGCTTCCCGCCACCCGCCTGCGTCAACAATTTTCTCACTATCGCGGGTTGATAACTGTCTGCCTGACCCATCCTCACTCTCGTACCAAGCGACTCTAATAAAGGCTTCTTTGGTAACTTGGTTCTCTATGTATATCCACCCGCGGATTTCATAGCCACTGCTGCCGGTAACTCCTCTCACTATCTGCCTGGCTCCAGCCGAAGACGTGGACGAATTGCCCACCTTGAGAGATTTGCTCCCTTCGTAACTCTCACCAACAGATTCGATTTTGACTTTCGTATTTATCGCTTCCCACTTATCAACTCCGTCTTCCATGTCACCATTCTCTAGAGCCCACACTTCCCTAACTCCCGCGCCTGCCCACAGTAGAATACTGCCCAGTACAACTGAGAATACTGTTTTCATTGCAAAAACTAATTTGCTCGCCCCTCCTCCTTAATTCTATCTACTCCCACCGCGGTTGGGCAATCCTCACAACTAGTTAAACTTCACTAACCGCAAACTGGTAATCGCGGACACAGGATACTTATCAGTCAAAGGTCTGTAGCTGCCGTTCTCCATAAACGGGTCATGCATTATGTATTCACTGCCTTCCTTCTTCACAATCACAATAAAATGGTCGGGCCCAGAATAAAGTCCGGCTATCACCGGCCGACCTGCTGCCAACTCACTATCGAGTAAATTTTTCGACACGGCAGATAACTGCACGTCCACGCCTTTGACTGAAAAAGAATGCCGCAAGTATCCGGTTTTGACTTGAAATGCCGAGGACACAACCGCAATATCAACAGGCTTAATATCCTTGCCATAATGACTGGCAATCATCGATACCGAACTTATCAAACAACCATACTCAGCTACCGAGTATTCCGACCCGCCCATGCCGATATTTCCCCATAATGCATCTCGTTGGCTATAGTAGCAGCCCCAGTCATCGCATTTAGTTTGATTCTGCAAGATACTCGCCCCGCCTTGACTAGCTACGAACCGGCTTAGCGCCGCCAACTGCGCCCGGGCTTGGGATAGCAGACTCTGGTATACAGCTTCGCTGTTACGGGTTTCAGTCAGGAGCTGTTGCTTGGCTTGTTGCTCTTGGCGCAGTGTTTCTTGCTGCCGTTCTAGTTGACCGCGCAAAGTTTGGACTTCAGCTTGCTTTTCTTCTTTGAGAGTTTTCTGCTGTTCGAAATTAGTCTTGGTCTTTTGCATAGCTAATAACAACTGCCGGTCGTTCAGTTGTACCCGTTGCATAACCTTGACCTTACTAGCCAAATCCGAAAACTACTCTGACCCAAAAAATACACTCAAAGAATCAATCGTACTTACCTTATATGTCTGTTGCACCCGGCTTGCCAATAACACCGCCATTTCATCTAGATTCATATCCAACGACTCAATTTTAGTTCCCAGGTTGTCTATTTCTGACAACAACACTTTGATTTCGTTTTCCGACTGCGCAATCCGCAACTGGGTCAATCTAACCTGGTTGTCCATATAGGCAATTTGTTGATTCAAACTGCGGCTGGTGGTTTGCGTTTCGGATATTTTGGCTTCCAGTTCTTCGATTTGCTTTTGGGTTTCTTCTCTCCTACGGCCCAAGTCATCATTATCAGATTGTTCAGTTTCAACCTCCTCGTCACTGCTTTCTTGAGCCAGCAGTGCAATCGGGTTACTTGAACTGACCATCAAGGGGATAACCGCCAGTAATATTAGTCCTAAATACTTCCGCATGTTAATGTCTTGCCAAGAACTTGCTAACCGCCAAAGATGTAGCAATCACGGCTCCCACCAAAGCCAACCCAATCTCCACTCCCAATAACATAAGCATGGTTATAGGCGAAAACGCCTCCGGCAATCCCCCAATCGGCTGGAACAAATTAATCAAAAACGGCGTAGCATACAACAACCGAGTGTAAGCCGCCCCCCACCCCAGCAACGCGCCAAAGAACCCATAAAACATTGCTTCCAACACAAACGGCCGCCTGATATACCAACGGCTAGCCCCCACTAACTGCAAAATTCCAATCTCCCGTTTCCTCATGGCCACCTTAACTCCCATGGTCACAAAGATTAACAAGAAAGACAGCAGTCCTAAGAAAACCGCGTTTTCCAATCCCATCGTCCGGATTGAAGTCGTCCATTTTACAAATTCATCCACCACCTGCTTAGGATATATCAAATCCTCAATAGATTCATTTTCCCCTAACAACTGAGCCATTCGCTGCAAGTCCTGCGGACTCTCAGATGACACCTCCACACTGGAAGGTAAGATATTAGCCACCACCATCTCAAGCAGAATTGGGTCATCTTGATTCTGTTCTTGATAAATTTTGTACGCTTCCTCCTGGGAAACATACCGGAAATCTTTCAACTCTCCCACTTGCTCCAGTTGACGGCGCAAGTCTCCTAATTGTTCACTATCCGGCGGCTCACTGAAAAAAGCCGTCACCTGAGGCTTAGCTTCCATGAACCGAATAACTTCATGCGTGCCCAAAGCAATCAACGCAAAAATGGTCACAGTATAAAACGTAAACATCAGCATCAAGAGCGCCACCATCGTCTGATAAGGGCTGCGCCTGATGCTATGCCAGACATCCCGAGCCAAGCTGAGTTTGATTTTGTGAGCTATTCGTTTGCTATTTTTCATACTGTTTCTTTGTTATCGCTGATAACCGCACCATGTTCCAGTTGCACGACCCGTTTGCCCATGGCCTCGACAATCTCCAGATTATGCGACGCCATTAGGATAGTAGTTCCCATGCTGTTTATTTTTTCCAGTAACTGCATGATTTGCCAAGATGTGACCGGATCCAAATTCCCGGTCGGTTCATCAGCCAACAACAACTTTGGCCGCCCGATTACTGCCCGCGCCAGACAAGCTCGCTGTAACTCCCCTCCCGCCATCTGCGACGGAAAAATCGCCAACCGATGCTCCAGTCCCACCAGTTTAGCAATGTCACTAACCTTGTCATGAATTTCGCTCTTATTCATCCCAGACACCCGCAAAGGCACCGCGATGTTCTCATAAATAGTCAACTCGTTAATCAGTTTGAAATCCTGGAACACTACGCCAATTTTCTGCCTGTACTTAGAAATTTGCTTCTTCCCTAGTTTCACAATATCCACCCCGTCTACCAGCACCTCACCTTTATCCGGCACAATCTCCCGCAGCAGTAACCTCATCAAGGTAGTTTTCCCGCTGCCCGACGGTCCGGTTAAGAATACGAACTCTCCTTTTGCCACTTCCAAATCCACACTCTGCAGCGCCACCACGGTCCCAAATTCTTTAGTTACCCCTTTGATATTAATCATCATTACATCATAACAAACCCGCGCGCACCCTGCCCATCCCGAATTAGTTTCATCTACTCTAAGCGATCCCTTACCGGGCTGTCACAACAACTGATGGTCCAAACTGCAACCAACTCTCGCGATAAAATTCCACTGTTGTGAAGACGGAATGCGGCAATGCAACAAATACCAATTCCAAAATCATGTAACCGACCATTAGTAAGGCAAGCACACACAAAGACCGTATGACATGTTCGATGGCTTTGTCTTTTGAGATAGAACCGCCCTTTGCCCGAGTCCAAATCCACACGCTAAAAACCAGATACACAAGACAAGCTAACCATACGGCCATAAATACATAAGAAACTAGCCATCCCACGAGAACCATCATAAAGTCTAGAAGTCCTATACGTTCCAGTTGTTCCCATCGACTATCAAAGTAGGGGATATAGACAATCCAGATGGCGAACACCACCATGAATAGAATAATGCTAGCCTTGAGAGAAATTCGGTAATTCAATCGCATGAATTTGACCATAAGTTATTAATCAATCACCCGTGCATACCCCACATCCATCAACCACCCAGCAGTTTGAGCCGTGTGAGTCTGGCCGTAAATCTCAATCTGTTTACCTACAAATTTATCCAAATCCACCACCGAAGAGGTCAAGTAAGCCGTCTGGTCAGCCCCTCCTGGACGAATCAAGACATGCGACCCTTCCTGGGTCACCGAACCATCGTTAACTTGTAACTCGCCTTCGGCTTTATCAGGGAACAACTCATCATCCCTAATGCCTTCTTCAGTCACACTATTACCACGGCTGTTACTCACCCCACCCAGAGCCGTTGCCGGACTATCGCCATTGCTGGAATTACTTGAGGCAACATTTCCCGATAAGAAGTATCCGCTCACCACTCCAGCCACGATTATCAATATTGGCAGACCTGCCATTAACACTTTGCTTTTAGATTTCCCACCGTTAGTAGTATTTGCCATCTGATTATTATCAGCGCCTTCCAACGGCTTCACAAGTGGCGATTGCACTGTTGGTACCGTGGGATTTTGAGTTTCCAGGGTTTGGTTCGGCTCCATACCAGCTAACTATAAATGTTTTCCCCTGTTTCGCGCAAGTCTTTGCCGCCACACTCCTTTCTCGCGTCTTCCCGCACTTGATGCGGGAACCGGGACTTGCAGCGCTGCCATTCATGAATACCAGATTGCCACATGCACAAGGATGACAAGATGGCTGGTCACTCCCTAACTCAACTTCCTAATCTCCGCCTCAATAAACATCTCCAAATCCCCATCCAATACGTTCTCCGGTTGGCTTGACTCAACTTCGGTCCGCAAATCTTTGACCATCTTGTAAGGATGCAGCACATAAGAGCGAATCTGCGTCCCCCAGGCAGCCGGCTGATATTTGCCTTTCAACTCTGACTCCAATTTATCTTGCGCCTGTATTTGCCGCTCCCACAACTTCGCGGTTAATAACGCCATGGCTGCTTTCCGGTTCTGTTCCTGAGTCCGCTGGGTCTGACAAGTCACCACAATCCCGGTGGGAATATGTTTAATCCGTACCGCGGTTGATACTTTGTTCACGTTCTGACCCCCATGGCCGCCCGAGCGAAAAGCCTCAAACTCAATCTCTTCCTTGCTCACTTTCACCTCATCGTTTTCAGGCAAATAGGGCAGCACTTCCACTAAGGCAAACGTCGTCTGCCGCAGATTATCAGCGTTAAACGGTGACTGCCTCACCAGCCGATGTGTGCCAGCCTCGTGCTTGAGATACCCATAAGCACTCTCTCCTTTGACCAGCATCGACACCGATTTGTAACCCACTTCACCCACTGACTCTTCCAATATCTCCAATCCCCATTCTTTCCGTTCGCAAAACCTCATGTACATCCGAAACAGCATCGCCGTCCAATCCAGAGCCTCAGTCCCGCCCTGTCCTGCGTGGATAGAGATAATCGCGTCATTCTGGTCATACTTCCCATTCAAAAACACACTCAGTTCCAACTGTTCCAGCCGTAGCCTGACCTTCTCTACTTCTTGCGCCAGTTGTACCTCATCATTATCCAACTCATCATCATGAGCAAACAGCTCCCGCAGTCCGGCCAAATCTTCAATCTCCTTCTCCATACTCTCCAAATTAGCCAGCAACGCTTGTTTGCTATTTAACTCTCGCATTACCCGCTGGGCTGACTCGGAGTCATTCCAGAAATCTTCTTTCATAGTCTTGGCTTCCAGCTCCCGAATTGTTTTTTGCAGATAATCCCGCCCCAGTTTCTCTTCCACAGCCGCAAGTCTTTCTTTCAACTCAGCCAATACTTGTTTCAAGTTATCCATTAGGCAATTCTACCATTGGAAATCAGTTTAAGTCGCAAATTAATTTATCAACTCCCCAACCTAAATGTCGAAAGAATCTCTTTGAAAATTTCTTCTGCCTCAGAATCGTCTTCAAGATAAGTAAAAATAAAAAACATAGGATGTGGATATCCGGCTACAGTAAACCCTTGTTTGGTAATAATCATTTTTTTACCCTCAGTTGGATATTCACTTGTTCCACGAGTTTCTTCAACTACATACAAACCTTGGCTTTCAGAATATCCCATTTCTGTATACCCAATGTCAGCGAAAAAAGGACCAAACCCATCCAAAGGAATCCAGAAAGACAAATTCCGTCCATTCTGCTCATCAACTAATTCGATTTTCTTATCAGCACCCCAGTCACTAAGGCTGGTTGTGCTTGGCAAGTTGTCATTAATCATAAAAGTAAATGGATACTGAAAACTAAAATCCCAAACTTCATTTGAATACATCTCCCAGTTAGCAGTTTCATTCTGTTGAGGGGCATTTGTCACCGTTGGTATTGATGTATCAACCACATTGTTTTGGGCAACTAGACCATCCATTTCTAAATTTGCACTTGTCCTCCCGTTCATGGTTCCCAAATAATATGCACCGCCACCAACCAATAAAAGTAACACTATAACTCCCAAGACAGCTATAAATTTTCTTGACCCATGTTCTGGTTGGTAATTATTATCTACAGGTTGAACAGGTGCAGGTTGGACTGGCACTTCAACTGGATTTGGTTGAGCTTGTGGAGTTAGATTATCTGGTTCCATAGTTACAATCTCTAATCAGTATTTCAGGAAATAATTTCAAAAACAAGTAGGTACTTTCCTATTTTCACGGCCAATAAGTTTGTCGGGGTGACAGGATTTGAACCTGCGACCTCACGGCCCCCAGCCGTGCGCGCTACCAGCTACGCTACACCCCGATTAAGTACAGATTGTAGCACTGGTTAATACTTAAGCCAATTTACCATTGTAAAACTCCACGCAACCTTACTCAGTCTCTGACTCAAACACATCATCGCTTAGTATAACCGGGTCACTCATGAAGATATCCACTTTTAACGAACATGGACAACCTGGTGGCTCCATCGGACCATTAAATTTGGTGTAACTGATAGTTGTGCGATATCCTGTCGTTCTCAGCTCATGGCCATTAATTTTTATGAATCCCACAGTACTGCCAAACGGACCATCGCTACCAGCGCCTGTTAAATAGTAATCTCCATACTCGCTAGCATTAAGCCAATTGTTTTGTGCGAATTTATAATCTAAATCGACAGTCCCCATTCCCATGAAATATTTTTTCAGTTCTTCATACCCGTCATCGTGGTCGTTCAATGTAATTTCATAAACCAGTCCCCCAGCAGATATCTCGCCGTATTTATTATTTTGACTCCTCCAATGCACTCTAAAATCACCAGCCACACTTTCATCTTTAGTAATTTGCCTGCTAGTCCATTCAAATTCGCTAAACACATCTGGTATTTCCTCCTGTACCGAATATGCCCTATTTTCAACCGAGGCAGTTTTTTGATATATCAGAACAAACCAGTAAACCCCCGCCAATATCAAAAAAGAAATTATCAGAAAAATAAGTTTGGATTTCATAATAAAATATTAGCACTTTTCCCCCTTGCCTTCCTCTCACTTTCATGACATAAAGTGAATAACTTATGGCTGGCCGTCCTCCCAAATCTCGACCTGACACAGATACTCCTTCCCCTGCCAAACTCACTCCCAGACAGGAAGCGATTAATATCGCCATGCAACAGATTGAGAAACAATTCGGCAAGGGCGCCATCATGAAACTAGGGGAGCAAAAACACTTACAAGTTGAAGCCATTCCGACCGGAGCCATTGCCATTGATTTAGCACTGGGTGTTGGAGGACTACCTCGCAGCCGGATTACCGAGATTTACGGCCCTGAAGCCTCAGGTAAAACCACCATTGCCTTAAGTATCATCGCCCAAGCCCAACGCCAGGGCGGCACGGCTGCTTTCATCGACGCTGAACACGCCCTTGACCCCGCTTGGGCCGAAACTCTGGGAGTTAATCTAGATGAACTGATTATTGCCCAACCTGATACGGGTGAGCAGGCTCTGGAAATCGTCGAAACCCTCATCCGCTCTGGAGGCTTGGATGTGATTGTGATTGACTCAGTCGCGGCTCTGGTTCCCAAGGCCGAGATAGAAGGCGAAATGGGCGACTCCATGATGGGTGTCCAGGCCAGGCTAATGTCCCAGGCTCTGCGCAAACTCACAGGGGTCATCTCTCGCACCCGCACGGTTTGTATTTTCACCAACCAGCTGCGCCAAAAAATCGGCGTCATGTTCGGCAACCCCGAAACCACTCCCGGCGGACTAGCCATGAAATTCTATGCCTCCATCCGTTTAGATGTCCGCAAAATCGAAGTCCTCAAAGACAAAGACCAAATAGTCGGTTCCCGCCACCGCGTCAAAGTTGTCAAAAACAAAGTCGCCTCTCCCTTCCGTGTTGCAGAATTTGAAGTTCTCGGTCTCAAGGGTATCTCCAAAATGGGCAGCTTGCTTGACGTCGGAGTCGAGATGGACATCATTGCTCGTTCCGGAGCTTTCTTCAAATACAAAGACCAGGTCATGGGTCAAGGGCGGGTAGCCACGGTTGAGTTCCTTGAGGAAAATCCTCAAATCAGCCAGGAAATAAATCAAAAAATCTGGGACAAGGTTAACTCAGCCAACACCAAAGTCCCCAAAGAATTCGGGGAAAACACCGACGAAGACGCTCTCCCCGCCACCTTGGATTCAGAATAATTAACTCATCGCATGCAGATTGCCCGCGTCGTTTCTCTCCCGAACCGCCAAGTCAAAGTAACTCTGGTTGAAAACATACATTTAATTATGCCCCTAGAGGTGGCCTTATCTTGGCATCTCAAGCCTAACTTAATCTTAAGCGAAGACGACTGGCTCAAGTTAACCCGCGAAGTCCAACAGACACAGTCTTTCAACCGCCTACTGAACTGGGCCACGCTCCGCCCCCGCTCCCAAGCTGAGTACCAAGCTTGGGCTACTAAAAAAGGCCTCTCACAAGAGCAAACCCAATCTTTCGCCGCTCGGTTACAAAAATTGGATTTACTAGACGACGCCAAGTTTGCCGCCTGGTGGGCTGACAATCGCCAAACTTTCCGCCCTCGTTCTATTCAAGAACTCAAGTTTGAAATGCGCCAAAAAGGTCTTGCGTCTCAAGATATTCAAGAAGCGGTCGCAAATATTGATGAAACAGAACTTCTTCGTTCGGTGGCTACTAAATATTTCAAGAAATTATCTTCCAAGCCGCCCAAAGAGCAGCGCCAAAAGCTCTTAGCTTACTTAGGCCGTCGGGGGTTTAGTTTTTCCTTAGCCCGCCGCGCCGTGGAAGAAATTATCGGTAAGTGAAGATGAAGAAGCTTTTCCCTTTGTATTTTAAATTTCCCGCTAATTGACTTAATCGTTATTCAAATCGTATACTACCCACACATGAAGCACGTGTTCTCACTCCAGCAGGCTGTGTTCGAACTACTTGGTTAATACCTCGCTTCGTGTCAATTTCAATATATGGCTGATAATCATTCATTGCAGGTTCTTGCCGACCAACTCGCCACCCGCGAGCAAAACTTAGCATCCCTCGAATCCAAACTTTCCATCGAGCAACAAACACTTCAAGCTACTAAAGAAGATTTAGCCCAAGAAAGAAACGCTTTAATTACCAAACTCGAGAAAGCCTCGTCCCTCACCCGCCAAGAAGCCCAGGATTTACTCCTCACTGAACTTGAGAAAACTCTCTCCGACGAAGTCGCCAAACGCATCCGCTCCGCCGAGGAGGAATACAAAAAAACCGCCCAAGACAAAGCCCAAAGCATCATTCTCGATACCATGGTTCATGGTGCCACTGACTACTTAGCCGAGTATACAGTCTCTAGCGTCCGCCTTCCTTCAGACGAAATTAAAGGCCGCATTATTGGCCGCGAAGGCAAGAACATCCGCACTTTTGAATACGCCACCGGAGTCGAAATTGACATGGACGAAACCAACACCATTCGTCTTTCCTCATTCGACCCAGTCCGCCGCGAAATTGCCCGCCGAGCTCTTATTCAATTAATTAAAGACGCTCGTATTCAGCCTGACAGGATTGAAGAAATTGTCGAAAAAATCAAACACGACGTGGAGACCATTATCCTCGAGTCCGGCGAAGAACTCTGTCACACTTGCAAGGTTTACAACCTCCCTCTGGACTTGGTCAAAATGCTCGGCCGCTACAAGTTCCGTTTCTCCTATGGCCAGAGTATGATTACCCACACCATCGAGGAGACCAAAATCGGCGTTAGTATCGCCGGAGAACTAGGAGCCGACGTTCAATCAGTCAGACTAGCTTGTCTGTTGCATGATATCGGCAAAGTTGTCACCGAAGACGAAGGCAGCCACGTCCAGCTGGGTGTTGACCTGCTTCGCAAGTATGACCTGCCTGAAGTTGTTATTAACGCTGTTGCTGAACACCACGAAGACAAACCTTTCTCCTCTCCTGTTTCCCGCATTGTCTGGGTAGCTGATGCTCTATCTGGAGGCCGCCCGGGAGCTCGATATGAACCACACGAAGGTTATCTCAAACGTATGACCAAGATAGAAGAGATTGCCGCCAGTTTCCCAGGTGTCATCGAATCTGTGGCTTATCAAGCCGGCCGCGAAGTCCGGGTCATGGTCAAACCCAACCAGGTTTCTGACGCAGAATTAACCATTTTAGTCCACAAAATCGCCCAAAAGCTCCAAAAAGAAGCCGACTACGTGGGACAAATAAAAGTCACCGGCATTCGTGACGTTCGGGCTGTAGCCGTAGCTTCTTAACTCCAAAACTGCAGAATATCCCTACAGGGCTTGACAAACGCCCCTTCTAGTCAGTAGTGTGTAATCTATAAGGTTTTATTACTTGTTGGAAAGGAGGCGAATACTCAATGACCAAAAACCAAATTATTGACCGAATTTCCAATCAGCTTGGCCCCTACACTACCAAGCGAGCTGTACGTGAGATAATTGATGCTTACCTGGATCAAATCGCCGCTGCTCTTTCCAAAGGCGAAAAAGTTCTCATTTCTGGACACGGAACCTACAAAGTGACTTACGTGGAAGACAAACCTGTGGTTATCCCAGGCACCAAAATCCGCAAAATAGTCAAAGGCCATCGGGCCGCCAGGTTCTCTCCAGGCAAAGCTCTCAAACGGGCAGTGAAATAGTTTCTTGACTCTGCTTTTTCGTCAAAACTCGTTTTGCGCTTTATAATACTGTGCATCTTTCCAAAAAAACAAATGTCTCAGTACAAAGCCATCGTAGTTTGTGGTCCTACAGCCAGCGGCAAAACTTCACTCGCCCTCAAGTTAGCATCAGACTTAGCCATCAGCGATATTATCAGTGCTGACTCCCGCCAGGTTTACCAACATCTGGACATTGTCACCGGTAAGGACATCCCCTCGGGTTGGCGCAGAGTTCAAGTTCAATCTTTCCAAGAATTTTCCATCATCTATTACACCAACGGTAGTATTCGCCTTTGGGGATATGATTTTGTCCTTCCCACGACTCAATTTTCCGTATCTGATTACTGCCAAGTCGTCACTCACATTTTCGCCAATTATCTTACAACAGCCCCGTTAATTGTTGGTGGCAGTGGCTGGTATTTATCGGCTTTGTTTTCTCCTCCTGATACTATCAACATTCCGCCTAATTTAGAACTCCGCCACCAGTTATCTTCCCTCAGTGTTCAGGGCTTGCAATCCCAACTTCTCGCTCTTAACCCAGATAAGCTTCACTCTATGAATAACTCCGACCAGCACAACCCCCGTCGTTTAATTCGCGCTATTGAAGTAAATCAAGTTCCGACTCTTCAGGACTCAAGCTCACATCCAAGCTGGGAAACTCATTGGATTGGGCTCAAACTCCAATCTTTGGCTTCTCTCAACCAACAGATTGCGCAGCGGGTCTACCAGCGGGTTATGCAAGTTGATAATGAACTGGATTTCCTCACCAAGCAGAATTTAATTACTGATTTAGTCAAACACACGCTAGGATACCAACCATGGCTTGAGTTCCGAGCAGGTAGAATCTCTTGGCTTGACGCGGTGGCCCAATGGGTCACCTCCGAGCGTCAATACGCCAAACGGCAAATGACCTGGTTTCGCAAACAACCCCATATCAATTGGTACACCAGCCCCTACGACTATGCGCAAATAGCCAGTTCGTTGCGGGAATGGTATAGTTTAAATACTTAAGTCATTTTCTCAACTTTCCAACCTATGCCTCAGAAAATCGAAATCACGACTAAAAGTCTCCTAACCGCTCTCGGGATTGTCGTAGGCGCTTTCCTTATCTATCAACTGCGCTTCATCTTAATTCAAATGTTTATCGCCTTAATTATCATGGCCTCGCTAAATCCACTGGTAACTAGAATCCAAAACTGGAAATTTCACAACTACAGTCCTAACCGGGCAACTTCGGTTACCTTGGTTTATCTTGTGTGTGTTTTGATATTAGGGATTTTTGTATCTTTGATAGTTCCCCCGCTGGTCGACCAAACTGGCCGCCTGATAAACCAACTCCCCAAGTTGGTTTCTAGTTTAGGCAGAGAGTATCAAGTTGACACAGCTATGTTTGCCCAATTTCTTTCCCAACTGGGCGGCCTTTCCACCAATCTCTTTGGAATAGTCTCAGGCTTTTTCTCCAATGTTTTGAATGTCTTCAGTACTGCAGTAATTAGTTTCTACTTACTCCTCGAACGCAAAAACCTTCACCGTTATCTAAGCACTCTTTTAGGCGACCGCAGTTTAGAAACCCGCATTGAGAGACTCGTTAATCAGATTGAAATTGAAATGGGCGGCTGGGTTCGGGCCCAATTAATGCTCATGTTCATTGTGGGCTTATTATCCTATGTTGGTTTTGCTCTTCTAGGTATCCCTTATGCTCTGCCTTTGGCCATAGTGGCTGGATTTCTCGAACTGGTTCCTAACATCGGGCCGACTATCGCTGCTATTCCCGCTATTATCTCCGGATTCAGTGCCGGCACCTTGCCTGGAGTGGGAGCTTTAGCCTGGAGTGTTCTGGTGCAGCAGGTCGAAAATAATGTTATCGTGCCGCAAATTATGGCCAAAAATACTGGGGTTAGACCTCTGGTCACCATTATCGCCTTAGTGGTCGGACTCACTCTGGCCGGTGTAGCGGGCGCAATTTTGGCTGTTCCTTGTGTTTTAGTGGGCAGGGCTGTGTTTCAGGAATTCTACCCCCGCAAATAATTAAGCGGGGATAGAAAATATATAAGCCAGATTCTGTCTTGATGGATCATCTGTCTGGTGCGTTCTCTTCTTCGCGTGGACTTTACAGTCCTTGGGTGAAGCGCCTCGTAACGCGAAACTCGGAACTTGCAGCCGGGAGGATTGCCGCCCACTCCCCTCTAGAGAGTCGGCACTCCGATTTGCACCGGAGCCGTTTCACATTACTCGTCTCTGTGGCTCTGACTCGCCCCAATTTTCATCGGGGAAGGTAGTTACCTACCTCGCCGTGCTTCATGCTGTCTGGACTTTCCTGAATGCGGATTTTATCCCGCACCCCGATCCATAAATGTAATTATATCAAATACAAGCTTAATATGAGTTTTCCAGTATAATTAATTTTTGTAGACTCTATGAAACAAAACGATTTTATTAGTCAAATTGTCCACCGTCGTGGTTCGTCACAGATTATTATTGACGGAGCTAAACAAACTAGCATCCCGGAGATAGTTGCCGTAGGTCGGGATAAAACTCCCGTTTCCATCAATCTTGACCCGCATGTTGCAAGTCAAAACAATGAAATAATTTCACAAATTAAAAAACAAATTGAAAACGGGCAAGCCATATACGGAGTTACAGGTTCCTATGGAGGCCAAAGTGCCCGCGTCCTCAACCAAGGAGCAAAAGAGTCTCGCATTAATCAGGCCAGAGATATCTCAAATGCTATCGTCCATATTGACGTTTCAACTGGTAATGCTATTCCCACAGAGATTGTGAGGTCAGCGATGTTTGTTCGTGTAAATATGTTGGCCTCAGGATATTCTGGTATCCGCAGTGAGATACTCCAGTCAGTAATCAATTTATTAAATAAAAGTCTTACTCCAATTGTCGGTGAATATGGATCCGTCGGCGCATCTGGTGATCTTGCTCAAAATGGCCGAATTATTTCCACTTTGCTTCAACATCCTACTGCTAAGTTGACAAACAATCGCGGCCGTGTAATTACGTCCACCGAGTTGCAAGATAAATATGGAATTTCTCCAATTACTTTGGCACCCAAAGAAGGATTGGCTCTTGCAAACGGTGATAACTTTTCGACTGCAGCAGCTGCCTTTGCCTTATATGACTTAAGTTGCTTGTTTGTTATCAACTTACTTATCTCTTCACTTACTATTCAAGCTTTGCATGGTAAGGTCCGTAGTTTTCATCCTTTTTTGTCTAACGTTAGACCTCATGCTGGCCAAAAATATGTTTCTGCCATCCTCAGGAATTCACTTTTGGGCAGCCAGTTATCCCAACAGGATTTGCTAAAGCATCAACACCAAAATGGAGACGAAACCCAGGACCCCTATAGCTTGCGTTGCCTCCCACAATACTTTGGGCCATCGTGGGAACGCTTATCCCAAGCGTGGGAAACAGTTACCATTAACGCTAATAGCGTTTCTGACAATCCTCTTTGGACAACTAACGAACACGTCTTTGAAAACGAAGAGCCATATCAGTGGGTAAGTGGAGGCAATTTTCTTGCGATGCACATGGCCGATACCTTAGATGCGCTGCGCAAAGTAGGTACTTTGATAGTTAAGCAAAATGACCGTCATTTATCTCGCCTGGTAAACCCGAAATTCTCTCGAGGTCTGCCTGCAAACCTTTCCTCGCCACACGCGGTCACTCAGTGTACTTTCAAAGGACTACAGACCCAAATGGGCATGCTTGAAGTCTACGCCACTGCTCTTAGTGTTCCGATTAACACTATGTTTGGGGTTCATGAAGAACACAATCAAGATATTACTTCGCAAGCACCGGCCTCAGCTATTATGACCAGAGAAGTTATTAAACTAGCCAAGCTATCTATTGCCACCAACGCTATGGCAGCAGCGCAGGCCGTAGATTTGCGAGGCGGACCACACTTGCTCTCGCCGCAAACCCAGCCTGTTTATGAACTCATACGAAAGATAGTTCCTTTTATTAAAGTAGAGCAGCCTCTAGGTCAATATGTAGAAGAACTATCAAACAAATTGTTTGACTTTACCGACCTCTTTGAGTCATCCGTCTCTCTGAAAGAATATGAAAAATAACGCAGATCTTCCTTTAGAAAAAGCCTTCAATTTATTTAAATCAGTTGCAGATAACTGTTCAGCTTATTCCCAATTTCTTAAAAAAAACAAGATTAAAATTCCTGAACTCAAAACAGTCCAAGACTTTTCCTTACTTCCCATCACAGATCGACGTAATTACCTCAATAAGTATCCCGTTCATCAACGGATTCGCGATAATAAGCAACTTTCGGACTATTATTTGATCACCACAAGTTCGGGATCAACTGGAAATCCCACTTTGTGGTTAAGAGATCAGTCTATCGACGACCAGATTATTCCTGGAAAAATAGTCTTTTATGAACAGTTCTTTGATATATCAAAACAGAGGACCTTAATAGTAAATACCTTGGCTCTTGGTATGTGGATCGGTGGAATCCTAGAAACTATGCTCGCCATTGCTGCTGCCAGAACTAATAAGATCACCATTGTCACTCCAGGCATGAATGTTCATAACGCCACCACTGCCATCAGAGAGTTATACCGATTCTACGATCAAATCATTATAATCGGGTATCCGCCTCTCGTTACCGATTTAATTGAAGAAATGACCGAGAAAGAATTACCATTTGCGAATTTAAATCTCAAATTTATCTTGACAGGAGATAGGTTTTCAGAGCACTGGCGTTCAGCTTTAAAAGCAAAAGTTAATTCACCTCAATCAAGGATAGACATTATTGGTATGTACGCCTGCTCAGATACCGGCATCATAGGAGTGGAAACTCCGCTTTCTATTAAGATACTCCAAAAAATTCAATCTCGGCCAGCTCTCATAAAAAAATATTTTCACTCTCAAAGCACTCCATCCTTAGTTGAATACAATCCTTTATCAAAACATATTGAAGTTATCAAAGACGAAATTGTCATCACGGCCGATCAGCCGATTCCTTTAATAAGATATAACATTCACGATCGCGGCGGAATTCTTACTCAACATCAAATAAGGGAGTTATGTAGAGAATTAGGCATTCGTATTTCCAAGGATCAGTTGCCAGATAACTTACTTTTTGTCCACGGTCGGACAGATTCAATTTTAATTAATTCCGCCAATGTCTATACAGAGGATATTCGGCATTGCATCCAAAACTCACGTTATGCTTCTCTTTTCTCTCAAAACTTCCAGTACGGAGTCGTCAACACTAGTGGTATGAAAAATCGCCTTCAGGTCATTCTTTACTTTAAACCCCATCAGAGACTCAAAAAAACTGACCAAGAGAAATTTGAACAAGAATTCTTCGCCATGCTCAAAGGAATAAACGCCGATTATAGAGTCACACAAGAACACACTCGCGGAAGCGGCATCAATTTTATTTACCGTTCCGAGGAAGCCAATCACGACAAGTACAAAAACACCAAACTAAAACACTTCATTTAATATGAACCACAAAGTCTATCAACTAAATTCTCAAACAGAATTATCCAACTTAATAGACAGATTGCCCAAGCAAACTGAAATAAAAGACAATTATTTAGAAATGTTCCAAGACTGGTTTATTTTCAAAAATCCTCAATATTATTCCTTCACGCCTGCTGAGCAGCAGAAAATAATTTTCCAGCACCACCCTGCACTTTCATCTATTAAACAGCGAAACCTTCAAGGGAGATGGGTTCACTATCCTAGTCACAACTTGCTGCTTCATTTACTCGAGGAACGTCAATATTTTGAATTACGAACTTGTCGCAACTTAAATCTGTTAACAGCACAAGAATTACAGCAAATCCATAATTCAACCATCGCCATCGCTGGCCTTAGCAGTGGGAAAAATATTGCCAATGCTCTTGTCCGTTATGGTGTAGGCCGTGAATACAACTTAGCTGACTACGACCAGGTAGAGATAAGCAACTTCAACCGAGCCACTTTTTCTCTTCCTCATCTATACCAACCCAAAACTAAAGTTGTTCAAACAGAACTTCACGAAATTGACCCATACTTGACGATCAACATCTTCCCCCAAGGTCTTAACAGTAAAAATTTATCTGCCTTTTTAAGCAACGTCAAGGTCGTAATTGATGCTTTTGATAGTTTTCCACTCAAACTCAAACTACGCCAATATGCCAAAAAACTTGGAATTCCAGTAGTTTCGGGTGCCGATATAGAAAAAGGTATCTTGCTCATTGTAGAACGATATGACATAGACCAAAACTTGACCACTGACTTGTTTTTAAACAAGCTCAATCCCGCAGATTTGAAGAAAGCCACAATTACTAAGAAAGACGTGACTGAATTTTTCATCCAAATGATCGGCAAAGAGTTACATTCGCCCAAAATGCTCAATTCGGTTTATGAAGTAGGCTCAACTCTCACCAGTTACCCACAACTAATTATTGCGTCGCAACTTTTATCAGTTGTCGTTACTCATGCAGTCGAACAAATCTTACTTCAAAAAGACACTCGTTCTTACCGCGCTTTCCTTGATATTCCCAAGTCATTGAAAACAATTGACTAACGTACTACATAAACAGCTATGATAGTAGTATGCAACACGTTCTTCTTGCCATCTTTGCTTTGGGAAATTTAATCCTGGCTCTTCTTATTTATCGTAATAATCCCAAAAGTTGGACTAACAAACTCTTCACAATTCTATTAGGGATAATCACGGTCTACTTAGTCGTCAATAGCGAGCTATATTTAATTCCTGGCGTTAATATAAAAATATTTTTATCCAAACTCATTATCTCCCTCGGGGCTCTCATTAACGCCGCTGTCTTTTTCTTCCTTGTCACTTTTCCTCAAGACGAAATTACTATTCGCAATTCAGTTAAATATCCAATAATCGTTAGCTCAATAGCACTGTTTTTCCTTGGCTTCACGAACTTTATCTTCAAAGATGTCCAGATCACTCCAGAAAACCTAGTCATTCCTGAGCCTGGAATTGGCATGCCGATTTTTCTCATCCACACTATCCTTACAGTCCTTAGCGGTTTAATTATTATCTACCTTCATTATCGCAAAGCTAAAAAAATAGAAAAGCGTAAGCTCAGCCTAGTTTTTCTAGGATTTTTTGTCTTATTCTCACTCATTCTAATTTTTAATTTCCTGTTGGTTGTTTTTTTTAAAATTGGCTATTTTGTTCCTTTTCTCCCCATTTATGTACTTGTTTTTAATATCATCATTGCTTATGCCATTGTCAGGCATCGTGTGATGGAAGTTCGATTAGTTGTTGCTCGTACTGTTTCTTACACTTTGTTAATTTTCATTCTCTCGAGCTTTTACGCTTCAATGCTGTTTGTTCTTGGTCGTTATCTATTTCCGAGTCAGCTCAATAGCGATCAATTCGGTATTTCCACCGCCTTGGCTTTGGTTCTTGCCTACACTTTTCAACCTTTGCGCAAGTACATCGAACACCTCACTGACCGCTTTTTGTTCAAAGGCAGATATGACACTCAAGAGTTGTTAACTCACCTAAATCGGTTAATTTCCGTCAACATCGACCTGGAAGATTTAATAAAAAAAACCATCTTCCAGCTCAAAACCAACCTCAGAACTGAGATAGCCTTTGTTGTTTTGCTTGAGAGCAGTGGTCATACTAAGATTAATATTTTGGGCCGAGATGGAGCCAAAAGTCTCTATGATCTGGAGAGATACGCCCAGCTTTTCTCAGCCAATACAAAAAAAATCTTGGTTTTTGAAGAGTTACCAGAGAACCACATCAAACAAATCATGCGCGAATATCATATTGGCGTGATCGTCCCGCTAACCTTTAAACATCAATACGTCGGCCAACTAATTTTAGGCGAAAAGTCCTCAGGCGATATTTACTCAGACCAGGATATTCAGCTGCTTCAGATTCTGGCGCCAGAACTGGCTATCGCCATCCAAAACGCCCGTTCTTTCCTTGAGATTAGCAACTTTAATATCAGACTCAAACAAGAAATAAAATCAGCTACCACCGACCTGCGCGAGGCTAACAAACGTTTGACTGAACTGGACAAGATCAAAGACGAATTTCTCTCCATTGCTTCGCACGAACTGCGCACTCCCATGACGGCTATCAAGAGTTATCTATGGATGATTCTTAACAAATCCAATAATGGTGACACAATTAGCCCAAAAAGCCGCCAATACCTAGACAGAGCCTATTTATCCACGGACCGGCTTTTAGCTCTGGTCAACGACATGCTGGACGTTTCCCGTATTGAAGCCGGCAGGATTGAGCTGCACGCAGCTCAGCTTGATTTAAGCGCCAGAGCCAAGATAGCCCTCGATGAACTACAATCCCAAGCCACACAGAGAAACATCACCATCACCCTTCAATCTCCAGCCCCCAAACTCGTCAATGCTGACCCTGACAAACTTCATCAGGTTTTTATTAACTTAATTGGTAACGCCATCAAGTTCACGCCTATTGGCGGCAGAATTGATATTAGTTTCACGGCCGAGAAAAACGCTGTCCAGACAGCCATCTCGGATACAGGCAAGGGGATTTCTAAGAAAGACTTGCCCAAGCTCTTCACCAAGTTCGGCCGCCTTGAGGGCACTTTGGTCAGTGTAGCTGAATCCGGCGGCACTGGCCTTGGGCTCTTTATCTGTAATCAGATTATCAAAAAACACGGTGGCCAAATTTGGGTTGAATCAAAACTTGGTAAAGGTTCCACTTTCTATTTCAGCTTGCCCACCAAGGCTATTTTTTAGATTGAAAAAAAATTCCCAGTGTGCCATAGTGAAGTCGTATGCCCGCACAAAAAAAAATCCTCCTGGTCGAAGACGAAGAATTCTTGCGTGAGATTTACTTTGATGTTCTCACCGAGGCAGGCTACGCAGTTGATGTAGCCATTGACGGCGACCAGGCAGCCGCAGCCATGAAAAAAGGCGGTTATGATCTAGTTCTACTGGACGTCATGCTCCCTGAGAAGGACGGCCGCAGCGTGCTTCTAGATGTCAAATCTCATCCACCCAAACAACCCAATCATAAGATTGTCTATATGACCAACTTATCCCATGATGGTATTTTCACAGAAGGTAAAAATTTAGGCGTTGATAGCGTCATTATCAAGTCAGACCTTAACCCCGATCAGTTTCTTGCCAAAGTAACCCGCTTGCTTGAGTAATATTGCCTCTCCTTCCAGGGCTAGCAGTAACTTGCCGTTATTGAGTACAATGTAATTATGACCAGCCATCATCCTATAGACGATACTCATATAGTTTTTCACCAAATCCTTGCTCGTATAACCAAAATCAGAACCGCACTCTGGGAACTTGAGCAAACCCAGTCCCAACCTAACGAATTGCTACAAGTTGCCACCAATGAGTCAGCCGCTCTCCTTGAAGAGATCGAATCACTCAAAAACCATATTTATCAATTATCAAATAAACAGTAATTTAATGTCCAAAATTCTCATCGCCGACGACGATGCTTTCCTAATCAAGATTTATTCAACCCATCTTCAGCAAGATGGACATGAGGTCATCACTTGTACAGACGGCCAGTCAGCTCTTGAGCAGGCTATCTCTCAAGAACCTGATGTCATTCTGCTGGATATCATGCTGCCGCGTATGAACGGACTGGATGTCTTGGAGGAAATCCGCTCCACCCGCCAAACCAAATCCACTCCTGTAATTTGTCTCTCCAATCTCAACCAGGAAGAAGAACAAAAAGCCGCTCTAGACATGGGCGCCAACGAATTCCTTATCAAGGCCAAACTAACCCCCAGTCAAATAATTGAAGTTGTCCATAAATATATCAAACCCTCACCCAAGGGTTCTAAACCCGAGTCTGACACTTAAACAAACTCTATGTCATCCCATCTGCCCGCCAATTTACAAGACATCCTGGTTAACTCAGGTTTCGTATCCGAAGCCGACTACCTCTCGGCCAAAGAGGCTGCCGACGAACTAGAGCGTCCTATTGAGGATATTCTCATTTTCCGCGGCATTATTTCCGAGCAGGCTTTGGGTCAGTTAATTGCTGAGGCTCAAGGAGTGCCTTTTATCACTCTCAAAACCAAAAGCATCCCACTAGAAGTCCTCGAAACCGTTCCAGAAAACCAAGCTCGTTCTTATCAGATTATTCCTTTCGAAAAAACTGACACTGAAATCTCCATCGCTTTCACCGACCCGCAAAACTTCGAATCCCAAGAAATTGCCCGCCGCGCCACCAAGCTCAAAATCATCCCTTACTACATTCTCCCTAACGACCTCACTCAAGCTCTCACTCAATACAAAAAAGGTATCAAGAAAGTCTTCGCCGATATCTTATCCGAAAATATCAAAAAATCCACTGCCCGCACCCAAACCGACATTACCAAGGTAGCCTCAGATTTACCGGTCGTTAAAATTCTCGACACTATTCTTGAGTACGCTATTGCTGAGCGTGCCTCGGATATTCATGTCGAAACTCTCAATAACGCCCTAATGATTCGTTTTCGCATCGACGGTAACTTGCGTGACATCATTGCTCTACCCAAACAAATCCAACCCGCTATCGTCGCCCGCATCAAAATCTTAGGCCAGCTCAAGATAGACGAACACCGCGTCCCACAAGACGGCCGTTTCAAATTTTCCTATGCTGACCAGTCTATTGCTCTGCGAGTTTCTATCATCCCTTCCTTCTACGGCGAAAACATCGTCATGAGGATGTTGTTCGAATCAGCCCGCCCTTTGAGTTTATCGGAATTAGGCATGAGCGGCGGCGCTTTGGAAATTATCCGTCACAACATCACCCGCCCTCACGGCATGCTCCTGGTTACCGGCCCTACGGGTTCAGGTAAGACCACCACTTTATACAGTATCCTCAACATGCTCAACACCACGGCAGTCAATATCTGTACAGTCGAAGACCCTATTGAATACGGCATCCATCGGGTTAATCAAATTCAGGTTAATCCGGCCACAGGTCTGACTTTCGCGGCCGGCTTACGAGCCTTGCTGCGCCATGACCCCAACATCATCATGGTCGGGGAAATCCGCGACACAGAAACAGCTGAAATGGGCATCCACGCTTCCCTTACCGGTCACTTGGTCCTCTCCACTCTTCACACCAATAGTGCGGTTGGAGCTATCCCTCGACTAATCGACATGGGCGTAGAATCTTTTCTTCTCGCTTCCACCCTCAATGTGGTCATGGCCCAGCGCTTAGTCAGACGTCTGTGTCCATCTTGCATCTACCGCATCGCTGACGACCCCACGGCTACCGAGGTCTTTGGCAAGTATCGCCCTCAAATCAAAAAAGTCACTACTTTCCGCAGTCACGGTTGTCACGAATGCGGCAATACAGGTTTCCGCGGTCGGATTAGTGTCTACGAAGTTCTCGAAATTGACGGGGACATTCGTAAACTCATCGTCGACAACGCTTCTGCCGATAACATCTTAGAACTGGCTCAAAAACAAGGCATGACTACCATGATTGAGGACGGTCTTGATAAAGTCACCGCCGGACTCACCACTGTCGAAGAAGTCCTGCGCGCAGTTAAAGAACAAGATTAATTTCCCATCCCAAAATCACATGGCCACCTTTGAATACCGAGTCACCACCCCCCAAGGACAAGTTGTCCAAGACACTCTCAACGCCACCGATAGTAACAGTGCTAAACAAGAACTCCAAGGCCAAGGCTTCAAAATCGTCTGGCTCAAGAAAGTCTCCACCAAAAAAAACAAAAAATGGGGCAACTCCGTTCCTTTAATTGAAAAAGCCAATCTCTGTCGTTACCTAGCCACTATGTTAAGTGCAGGATTATCGTTACCCGAGTCAGTCGATGTTTTTGCCCACGACACATCCAACGCCAAGCTCAAAGAAATTCTCTCTACCACCTACACCCAGTTGCAACAGGGCAAAAACCTCTCCACCGCCTTTGAACAATACCCCAAAGTTTTCGACCCTATTATCATTGCTTTAATCAAAGCAGGGGAGTTATCAGGGAC
Source organism: uncultured Gammaproteobacteria bacterium (assembly GCA_964464795.1). GTDB lineage: Bacteria > Patescibacteriota > Microgenomatia > CAYXHB01 > CAYXHB01 > CAYXHB01. The sequence goes on along the minus strand of CAYXHB010000001.1, from coordinate 18,950 downwards.
TTTGAACGAATCCCTGACTTACTTAGCCGACTTTCTCTACGACGAATACAAACTCCGCCAAAAAGTCAAAAGCGCTCTCATGTACCCGATTATCATTGTAATTGCTATGTTAGGAGTCGGGATGTTGTTACTCTTCTTCGTCCTCCCTCGCATGGCTCCGGTTTTCTTAAGTATGCGAGTCAGTTTACCTTTTTACACCCGACTAATTATGCAGGTAGGCTTATTCGTCAGTGACAACATTATTTTCATTTTGCCAGCCATTTTAGCTGGATTTGTTGGTTTGGTTATTTTTCTCACAACAGCCCTGGGCAAAAAAATCACCCTCGCCACAGTCAAAGTCATTCCAGCCATCAGGCGCTTGCTTAATTATCTTGATTTAGCTCGTTTCTGCCGCATCTTGAGTACTCTGCTTGCCAGCGGCGTGCCGATTAACCAGGCCATGCAAATTGTCACCACATCCCTCAATCAAGCTACCTATCAAAAAGCTGTCGCGCCGTTCCATTTAGAACTGCAAAAAGGTATCTCCTTAGCTGACCTCATGCGGGGTTACCCCAAGCTATTCCCTCAAATCACTGTCCGCATGGTTGCGGCCGGTGAAAAAACCGGTTCTGTGGAAACCATGCTCAAAGACTCAGCCGAGTATTATGATAATGAAGTAGAGGATATCCTCAATAATTTTGCCAACATTATCGAACCTGTCTTACTACTTATGGTTGGAGTCGCGGTGGGAATTATGGTTGTCTCAATTATTGGTCCAATCTATAGTCTTGTCGGCGGCCTCCAACAACAAGGCGGCTAAATTTTCCCTATGAACAAAACTCCAAAATCGCCCTCATCCAACACTAAATTTTATATCAGTAAACAAGCAATCCGTTTTACTGGTAGCCAAATTATTGCCAAAACCCAGTCCAAAAAAACTTACAGACAGGCCACTCTCGCACCTGAAACTATAACTGACTTTTCCCATCTTTCCACTGACCCGGCCATTAAAGAGATTACCTCAGGCTGGAGTCCTGGACAAGGAGTCACCATCTGTATTCCCGAATCCAGCATCCTCACTCGGTTAGTAGAAATAACCTCTCCTGTTCAGGAAATGCACGAAACCGTTCTTTGGCAAGTCCAAAACTACTTACCTCTGCCGCCTGAGCAAATGATTATCGACTGGCAGATTATCAAAGAAGAAGCTCCTATTACCACCTTACAGGTCGTCGCCGCCCCGCGGGCCCCTCTTGAGCAATATGTTGACGTCTTGCGCTCTCACGGAGTCAAAGTGGTTGATATTGATACTCCCAGCATGGTTCTCTGCCGGATAATCTCCACCCAAGAACTCCCTGGCCTGATTATCGAAGCCGAAGCCGAGTCAGTGCTGGTTGTCAGTAACCAAAAAAATGTTATTGACCTAGTTTCAGTAGTTTCAGAAGTCGACAACGTGGCCGCCGTCGCCACTCAAATGCTCAATTACTATCACAAGAAAAACAACCTCGAAATTACCCATGTTTACGTCATTGGCTCATTAGCAGAGCAAGTTGCCTCAGCACTCAAACTTAGTTTCCCTGCCAAAATCCTCCCCTCTTCCCAAACTGCTTTTATTGATTCCGTAGCCAGTAAACCAGTTGCTCCACCTCAAGACCGTCAAACCATCAACTTAGTCCCTACCCAATACCACATTGATTACACAAGCGTTAGTAACTCCAATGGCCGTAAACGGATTTTTTCACTCAGTGCTTGGGCCTTGCTGCTCCTCAATTTCCTAGCCGCTTACTTCATTTTTCTTGCCTGGCAAGCCTACAGTAACTCGCGTCCAGTTGCTCCTCCGGCTGCTGACTTGCAAGCGTTATCAGAACAATTCCATAAGTCAGAGGCTCAGATAAACTTGATTAACCAGTCACGTGCCCGTCGCAGTGCTTTTCATGCTATCCAGGCAGTTAACCAGAGCCTCCCTCCTCAAATAACTATTAGCAGCATGCGCTTCGTTCTCGCCACAGAATCTTTAGTTGTCGTCGGAGTTGCCCCGAATCAAGCCGATGTTTTCGCTTTCCAGTCGGCCCTGGACGAAAGTGAAGTTTTTAACGAAGTCAGGTTGCCGTTATCTGTTTTCGAACAAAGACAACCAGTTCCCTTTACAATTACTCTTAACCTCCAATCTTCCAATCAATAATCCTATGAACGCTACCTCCAATCCTCCTCCAACTCAAGCCCCCAAGCAAGAGGAGCCATCGTCTCCTCAAACTCAAGCTCCCGCACCGTCCGAAACCAAGACTCCGGCTGTTTCACCGCCGCCCAAACCTCAGAATTTAAGTCTGCTTATTTCTATCATGCTAGTCCTCCTTTTCATTGGCATGATTTTAGGTTTCTATCAGCTCACTTCAGAAGTCATCAAACGCCACGCAGCAGGGGAGAACCTGCGTAAACAACAAGCCTCTGCTGCTCAAATTCAGCAACTCCAAACCCAATACCAAGATGAACTAGACACCATTAATCAAGTTTTCCCTTCAGAACAACAACTCATTGGGGTAATTGAACGCATCAACCATCGTTTATCAGCCTTCCCTGACCCCCAACTCCGTTTTGACACCAATGCTCCGGTACTCGGCCAAGGAGAGCAGTTTCCTTTCCTGCCTGTTACTATTACTTTCACTGCTGCTAGTATTACAGAGGTAGAGAAGTTGCTCGACGACCTGACTGCTGGAGGTTTGGTTTATACGCCTCAAGATGTTGATTTAGCTATTAGACCAGAGCCGGAAAACTCAGTCAAAGCTACTCTCAAAGGTAAACTCTATGTTCAAACAAATTAAACAAAACCTTCCCATTTTTCTCACCATTATCACTTGGCTGATAGTCGGGGGAGTTAGCTTTTGGCTTATGTACATCCAACTGTCTCAAACCAAACCTCAGGAAGTTCCCTCAACCCAAAACATCGAACTAAGCCCTAAGCAAATTGAAGACGCAGTGGAGTTTGCTACCCAAGACCGTTTGACAGTCCCAGATAGCTCTGTTACGCTGGAAACAAGTGAGTCTGCCCAGACGCCGTAATTATCTCGCGCTAAGGGCAGATAAATCATATCTTGAAGGGAGGTGACCATCTGCCCATGAATCAAACCAATACAAAACAACGCGGGTTTACCCTTATCGAATTGATGGTCGTAATTGGAATTATCGCTATCTTAGCCGCAGTCGTGCTTGTAGCTGTCAATCCTCTCCGTCAATTCGCTAACGCCCGTGACACCCAAAGGCGCAATGACGTCTATCAGGTTGTCAACGCCATATATCAATACACAGTTGAAAACGACGGCAATGCTCCAACTGACATTACTACTACTCCAGGCCAGTTAGGTACTGCTGGAGTCGACTTGAGTGACGAATTAGTTCCTACTTATATTCCAGCCATCCCTATGGATCCGGTTGACGGAACTGAAGCCAACACAGGCTATACAATTTTCCGAGACGCCAACGGTAGAATTGTAGCTTCAGCTTCAAGTGAACTTAACCCAGGCGAGTATATAACCGTCTTGCGTTAACCCCAATCAAGCCTTTCGAGATTAATTTTTCTCCTAAGGCTTTTTTGGCGCCTGTTTGTTAAAATATCCCTATCTGTCGCTATCGTCTAGTGGTTAGGACGCATGGTTCTCATCCATGTAACCGGGGTTCGAATCCCCGTAGCGACGCTAGTTTTATAAATAAGCCTAGCTTTGTTTCTTCTCCGGATTAACCAAAAATCCTTTAATCCCATCAGTTCCCAATATCACCTTGCTCACGTTATCATCCAAATTAGTTATCCCAGCAGTCACCTTAAATTTCTGTCCCATCAATGTATATCTCAAAGTTACTGCTTTATAACTTTTCTCACTTTTACGATTTTTTATCACCAGAGGAGTTTCCAAAACTGGTATCTTGAGACTTTTAGCCAACTTTCTGTCAATCAAACAGTGCTCACTCTGGATATCTATATCTGCCAGCAAAACAGTGTCTTCATTTTTATGCAAAATTACAGCCTCTCTCCGGCCCAGTATTTTTGGAGCCATGTCCACTTTATCAGCAAAGTCCTGGGCAAATAGTGATTGTGCCAAATCCACTGCCCGCGCATGGGTCATGGGTTTAAGATTCTCCACTCGTTCCACACGGGTCCTCAATGAGGCTTTATTGACTAACTGGATTGCCAACCCGGGGCGGGCATTAACTTCCAGTATCAGATGGCCGCGCTCTGCGTCCATCACCATGTCTATCCCCGCCCACCCTAGCTCACAAGCGCGGGCGGCCTTACTGGCGTACAATAAGACCTGTCTCCAGTCAGGTATTCTAATCCCCTTGGCTTTAACTTTAGTTCCTGATAAATACCTCGGGGTCGAACCTTTTTTGGTATAACTTGAAAAAGTAATCCCAGTTCGCAAGTCTATACCCAGAGCAATCGCGCCCTGCATCAAATTAGCTTTTCCATGAGACTTCTGATTTGGCACCCGCATCATCGCCATAACCGGAATTTGGTTAAACACAATTACGCGGATATCAGGCAACCCTACGGCTGCTAACCGTTTGCTAAACGGATGGGGCGTAATTAACTCTTCTACATACCCCCAGTCAGGTAACGTTTGTAGCGAAAACTTCCCATCCAAAATATCCAGAATATGAGTTTGCAAATCCTTCACAGTCACGATTTCTCCGCTCACTGTTTCTCCATAAGTTCCCTGCCAGTTTGCAAACACAATAATACCCTCACCGCCATACCCGCGTGCGGGTTTAATCGCAAACCCTTTGTGCGGCAATTTGCTCCAGTCAAACTTTTTCATACTACCCATATTCCTAAACACTGCCAATGGAGCGGCGGTGGGTAAATCTGCTTTCAGTAAAGCTTTCTTACTCAACAGTTTGTTATCAGCAATCCTGTGCGCCGCCCTACTGTTATATTTCCTAATATACAAATAATTGCGGGCATTCATGCCCAGCACTTGTTCACTTACCGGCATACGGAGTAATTAAAGTTTTAAATCTCAACAACTCGGTTAATCTCAGCCCAAAGTACCGCCCCAAAATTACATTGATTGGTATTAGTCCCAAGATTAACTCAGGATAAAGCAATACCATTCTCTGTACCTGCCCCGAAGACAACATCACAAACCCTACCAAAGCAATTCCCAAATTAACTAAGAAAATATACAGAGTCGCAGACAAAGTCCGATTGAGTCCCAAAGCCGTCAGTCTTTCACTTAAGATTATCAACACCAATACAGGCAAAAAAGTCAGCTCCTCGGCATGGCTCTTAATGGTCAAAGTCCCCAATGTAATCATCCCCAGCACCGTAAAGCTTACTAACAAAAAAGACATTGATAATTTAGCAAAATGCATTATCCTTACATGTCGTAACAAATACTTTCCGCCGATCGAACCAATCATGATAGCTGCCAACAGACCAGCTCCCAGTAACGGTCCTGTGGCAAGCAACGTCGCCGCCAACGCCAAGGGTAAAATCATTCCCAAGGTCGGCAACCCGATTACATACCGACACAGAGTAACTAGAGTAGCCAACGCGGGTAATAGCAACACGAACACCAACGTTTCACTGGTCACCCCGGCATTCAGAGCGTATCTGACCCCCCAGGCCAAAATATTCCAAGGCCGCAGCCGGCTCAAATCTCGCCCATCAGACTCATTATTCGCTAACACTGGCAAGTTTAAAATTTCCCCTTCACCTAAATCTTCTCCTTCAGCCTCATCCATTAATAACTGCTCCGTGCTTATTTCCGATTCCACACTCAACATGTCTTCTTGGGCCCAGCTGATGGCCGGCCAGGCCAAACTTGGCCAAATAACCACAAAAAATAATATTAACTTAATCACTCGCATATAGTCAGTTCCCTATATTATACTTCAATCTCAGTTCGAGAGACTAATTTCCAATATCTCAAGGGTTCGCTCTTACCTTATATACTTTGCTCTCACCTGAAACAAACACCACGTCCCCTAACTGTTCCAGCAACGGCTCGTTAATCGTCATCCCATTTGTAGAATACTTTTCTCTTTCCTTTTCTCCTAAGATAATATATTCTACGTTGTAATTTTTAATCAGCTCAGGCACGCTCTCCACCGGCTCTGCTTCATACACAGGCTTGGTTTCAATCTCACTTTTAGCCGTGTAAATATGCTCCACCTCACTTGCTCTCCTTCCCGGCTCATCAAAACTCCCTCGCCATAACCACTCATGTACAAGCCAACCTTCAATGGTCGGTAATCCGCTATAAGCCGAGAACCTGTTATATTCCGTGTAGCTGTCACCCACGGCCTCCACAATCACACGCGCGCCTTTCAACTGTTTCAAGTACTCCAAAACAGCATATTCATTAGGACTAACTTCCTTTAGCCACAACTCTCCATCCAACCCCTTTCGTGTAGCCTCTACGTTCAAGCTATCTGTAAACGGACTGATAATGGAATAATAAGACTGGGTAGCCACAAATGGATACCGTCCCATTTGCCATATCATCAAGCCGATTACCAGTAATAGAGGAATTTTCACCAGGTTTCCTTTTCGTCCCATGTCCAAGCGCAGTAAGCGGATTAATGTGTAACTCGAAACTATCGCGAACAGAGTCCAGGACTGATAGACCAGCTTAAACATGGTATTGGCCCGATGGTACTCTTGAATATAAATATCCTTTATATATATAAATTCAGGAATCACAATCAGACCTATTCCTAACCCCCAGATGACCAGCATAACTCCGTCAAGTTGGCTTTTCTGACTAGCAAATTTCTTCTGAGTCAAAATTGTGATGCCCACCAACACCAACCCCATAAACCAATCCCAACCCCAGAGAGTCAACAATTTAGAAAAATCCGACCTGACAGCAACATAATCAACCCCTTGGGCGATTTGTTCAAATGCCAGATGAAACGGTAAAGCTGTCAGTATCGAAACAACCAAAATAATCACGCACGGAAGCACCAAGTTGTACACAATCGGTTTCCAAACCGACCACGCCGGCAGCGCCATTTTGCTCACCACAAACATTCCTAACCCAGAGATAGTCGCTAACACAATTATTGTCAGCCAATTCAAGTCCACCCACTCCGGCCACACTGACAATTTTCCACCTAATAACCCAACCGTCACTAATACAAGCCCTGCTGTCAAACTAGAACTAACCAACCACTTCCAGTGTCCAGCTGGTAATTCTACTATTCGTCGCCATTGTAAATACAACAAAACCAACCCTGTTAACAACATATATATTGGCCAATCCCAGGCATTAGTCATATAAAAAATTCCCAGTACCCACCCGCCAACCAGCCACCACTTCAATTTATTTGTACCAACTTTAACTAGCTGAAGTAAAAAAGAAATATATAAAATTACAAACGGCAAATTAATCAAATGAGCGTGCAAATCCGCCACTATAAAACTATAAATCGGGAACTCATGAATCGTATAGGGGATATACCGCGTTGCATCAGGATACCAGTATGGCGCTGATACATCAGGAAACCACTTAGGGTTTACAAAGCCTACCTTAGAAGTACAGACAATTTCCTCTCCCGTCGGGGTAGGGCAGTCCAATAACCATTTCCCCAATTCATAAGCTCCCAAATGCAAGTTCCCGCGGAACACTAACAAAAACACAGCCACCGTCCCTCCCAACCTCCACCAAAACGGCCGTAAGTTATGTTTCTGTTCAAGGCCTGCCCATTGAACCAGACTTCCAACCAACGAATACACCGCTACAATAGCGTTGGCCATGATAGTCGCTATCATCAGGTTATAGCTGACTGCGGCTGGTACTTGGGACATCCTAGTCATCAGCGCTGACACATAATGACCATAGTAATAATAGTTAATCCCTTTTCCCGCAAACCACATGTCATTAGGAGGGAAAAACTCGCTTCGCAAAATTGCATTCATAAAGCCATAATCCATGAACTTCTCCAGTCCGTTGATATCCGGACTAAAGGTTCTCACCCAACTCCACAAACACAAAAACACCACAAAAATCGCCTCCACCCGCAACCATTTCCAGCCATTACTCTTTAATTGACTCACTATCTCTTTTTGTTCTCTCCTAAAAATTATCCAGTTCACCCCCACCCACAACCCAAACACAATCCAAACCGAGTAGCTGGAAAAAGGCACAATTTTTAAGCTTGCTCCCAACCAAATCACATACGATATCACCAACACTCCCAACAATCGTGCCAAAGCATATCCTTTATCACTCAGAGAGCTAAACATCTTCATCGCCACCGGCAAAGACACAAATCCCACCATCCACCACACCGCCCACCAATTTAAAATATGCATCATCATGTTTAGAATTTATTTTGGGTAATTAAACGATAATAATCATCAGCAGTATATTGATTTTTCTTCACAAACACCATCACCCGAGGATGGTCATAGACATGAAAACTTTCATCAGCCTCATCGTCAACTATCTCATATCCCCAAATGCGTGGATAGTTGGTTGCCTCCAATGATAATTCAAACCCCAATTCTCCGTCAAACAATTTTTGATAATACTGCCCACCTACCGGATAGTGCTCATCCAACCGCATTAAGGGGGCATATAACCGGTTACTGGCTATCACAATCGCATCCGCCCTCTCCAACTGCATGCTGATTATAGACCACTTTTCCCTTGTGTCACTTTCGTACAAAGCCAAACTCACTTGGCTAAACTTACTGTGCCACGGCGGGATAGGCAGAGCATCATCCCAGTGTTCAATTGCCAGCACCGCACCTCTATCCAAGTTATTCCACATCCATTTACTCGCAGTCAGGCGGGTATTTTCCCTCTGGTACATAGACATAAACGCCCCGGTCCATAACACACTCATTAGGATTAATAAGGCTGTTCCCACGATATATATATTTTTTACTTTTCCATCAAACTTCCAGTAACTACTCAAACCCAGTCCTCCCAAGAGCGCCAATCCTGGATAAATCGGCAGGAGATAGCGCATGAATTTAACACTATACATCCCAAAAGGGATGACAAAACAAGCCATTAATACTATTACCCAAACACTTTTATTTTCCTCCAAGAACTTTTTCCAGCCTGTTTTTTTCACCATCCCTCCTAGCGCCGCTATCCCCAGCAATACTAACCCTGTCTGTCCCCATCCCAGTCCATATTTGGCGATTTGCTCCCCATGATAAACATAAGGCATAGTTCCGATGTATTGCCTGGTATAAGGGAACGTCCAGGCGTCATTCCTCATTCTGGATTGGTTCTCAACGTCTCCCCAGAACTGTTCCTTGTCATACCACATGTAAGGCTGGACAATGCTTACCACTACCATCGCCACCGCCGCCATCACCACACCCCATCCCAAAGCTCGCGTAACTCTTTCCCATAACTTTGTATTCCCTTTCCCCAATTTTCCCACCCCAAGTAACCCATGCCCCAGCCAAGCACCAATCAATCCAGCCACCACAAGAGCACTGGCTTTGGTCCCCAGCCCCAGTCCCCACAAACATCCCAGAACTAGAGCACTTTTCCAAGTCATTTTTCTTATACTCACCAACACCAACAAGCTTGCGTTCACCAGTAATGACAAGAGAGTATCAACCGCAAAAAAATGACTCGCCTGGATAGGAAACACCGCCAAGCTATACAAGCCTGCCGCTATCAACCCCAGAGTTGCCTTGCCAATTTTCTTCCCAATCAGGAATACTATCAAAATAGTCAAAGTATCAAACGTCGCCGACAATAACCTCCCCACAATCAACATTCCATCATAAGTCGCCACATTTCCTTGACCCAAGACCACCCCTAGCAAATGTGCACTCATCGCCAGCAAATAAATCGGCAAACTCCCGTACGCAAAAAATTTCGGATTCATTGGAGAAGCAGGTGAGGTAAAAGTCTCCCAGTCCGTAATTGGATTCACCCACGAGATTCTCTCTGCCACCATAATTATCATTCTTTCATCAGGATGAAAATGATACCCATCGTCCCAGTTAATACCCCAAACCCGCGCTCCCCACCCCAATAACAAAATGACCACTAACAGTAACGGATGTATCCACTTGTTGTTTTTTTTCATAACATCACTGACTCATAACTATCTTGTTTAACCCAGATTTGCACTCTTGGATGGTCAAAGACACTAAATGTCTCCTCTGCCATTATTTCATCATATACTATCAAAGGCCCAAACCGCGGATAATTGCTAAACTCCTGTATCTTAAAAAAGCCGCTCCTTCCCTCAAACAGCGCATTATAAAACTCCGCCGCTTTAGGGAACTGTTCTGGACTATCAGTTGTATGTTTCCAGATTCTTCGTGACAGCAAGATAATCACGTCATAATTTTCCAATTCTTTTTCCATATCAATCGCGGTTCTAGGGTTGTCGTCCAAATCATAAAAATTAAACAAAGTAATTTGACTGGGGCTAATCACGCTGTTAAAAGGCACTATCCCCAAGTCATACACCTCTGATAACACCCGGATATCTTTGCTCATCATTTGCCCCGTCCACTCAGCCGCTTGCATCCTGGTATCGCCTTGGGTCAACGTGACTCCAAACATCAAAGTATAAAGTGCATGCCATCCCCACGCCGCCACCAACCCGCCTAACATCACTCTTCGAACTAATCGCGCTTGTTTATCCTTCCATAGAATCTCAATCAACCGCCGGATTAAATAACTTCCCAAGCTCGCGGCTAAGATAAACCCAGGCAACACCGGCACCATGTATCGAGTCCACTTCACATACAACGGGAAAATAAACACCAACTGCAACCCTATCCAGACTAACAATATCAAACTTGGCCAGTGTCTCCTCCCGCTCCACCAGCCCAAGCCCAGTAGACCCCAGAGAGCCAGAAACATAACAGGAATACTCAGCAGCCAGGGCATAATCATGGTCAGTTGGTATATGCCGTTTTCGCTTCCTTGAAAATGGCGGGTGTAAAAGGTCTTGATGGTTCCCCGTGCAATCCCACCCTCAACATTAATTGAATGAATGAAACTCTCGCCAAATAGTTTATTCAAACTGGCCACATTCCAGTTTTCCACTTGCCCAGTCCAAGTGATGGTTTCTGCTCCGGATTCAATCACAAACCTCCCTGGATTAACACTATAAATCCGTGCCAAATCTTCACGGAAAGCATAAGGATTACTCAGGGCAAACACCCCAAAAGCCATTCCGCCAGCAATCAAACCACTTATGAGCATATTGACGACCATGACCAGTCGGGTCTGCCAGGCATGACTTTTTTTGATTTTGAGAAAAAGCCATTTTCCCCAGGTCAACCCCAACAACGGCACTAAATATAAACTTGGCACCTTAATAGCAACTCCGGCTCCCACGACTAGACTAACAAGCAGCCAATCTCTTGTTGACCAGTGCTTCCATAGCCTGATAACCAGCCACAAAAATAGCAAATAACATACGGTTAGCCAACTCTCAAAAGTCCCATACCTGGCAAACTGGATATACCCTACACATACTACACTCACAGCCAAAGCCGTCTTGGCGATGCTTTTGCCCCAATATTTCCCAACCTGGTAAGTTAACAGCGGTACCAGCACCATCCACATTGCGCTTAATATCCGACTGGCGATTATAGCCGCTTCAAATGCGTCTTGAACCTCAAAGAAATACCCCCCCAGAGTAATTAATCCTACTATTGTATAAATCGGCAATCCGCCATAAGCAAAAAAATCCGGATTCAACGCGTCTTCCTCTCCAGCCTCTATCTGATGATAAATTCGGCTCACCGCCATCGCCACATTGCGCTCATCCGGATGGAAATACCATGGTGCCCCCCAGTCAAGGAATCCAAACCTGCTTATTCCCAACACCAGCGCCATTCCCACGACTACTATGATTGTTTTCATTTTCTCCCGCCAGATTTTTTTCGCAAAATCACCCATACTTCATCTTACCCCAGCAAGCATCATCTTTGCGATCCTTTCCCCCCAGAGAACCGCGTAATTAGTGCCCCGGTCCCATGGGTACACATGTTCCATCCCGCACCAGTACACTTGGTTTTTCACTATTTCCATTTCCGGCACCTGACGTGAGTGGTTAACTCTCACTACACTCTGAGCATAAGGTGCCTTGAAAACCCACATTTTCCTCACCCATGACTTTTTAAACTTATGATTTATTTTTTGTAAATAAGGCGTGTACTTATCAAGCAATTCATCGTCGCTCGCTGCGAAAAATTCATGTTCCTTTGGCAAGTAATTACCTATATAAAGCAAGTTATCCTGACCATAATGCTCTTTGTCGATCATCCGTGTATGCTCAACCGCCGCCAGAAACGGCGCCTTCAAATCACTGATATTTAACCAATAAGTCCCGTCTGTTAATAGTGATTCCTTCATGGCTAACACCACGGTCACCGCTCCCAGACTTGGTATTTGCCCTCCTTTAAGCCCCACCTTGGGCATCAGATTATTCACAATTGACCTCGGGCCGGTGATGAGCAGTTTATCAGCCGCCCAGTTTTTCCCTCCCGCCTTTATTTTCACCTTCTTTTTTTCAAGTTCGACTTTTTCCACCTCACAATCAGTGTAAATCTCCACACCCAAGCTTCTCAACTTTTCCTCCAGCTTATCAACTAATCCTTTAAATCCGCCTTCAAAATAACCAAGTTCCTGACTCCTGGCATGAATCCTGGCCCAGAACCACGTAGCGTTGACTTCTCCTGCCCAGGAGTGAAACTTGCCTCGAAACAACGGCTCCCATATTTTCGCCCATACGTTTTGCCCCATGACTTTTTTTATCCACTCTTCTGCTGTCATTCCTTCAAACATCTTCCAGTTAGGCCAGAGTTTGAGTATCCCCAACCCCGCCATCATTCTCAATTTATCATTCAAAGTAATTTGGTCAGTTCTCAACAAGCTCCCCACGGAATCTAACTGATACAAACTCTTCCCGTCCCAAGTGCTGGTTTTTACTCTCCTAAACTCAACTTTCACCCCCAAGTCATTTGCCAAATTAATAATGCTTCTGTCACTCTTAAAAATATGATGGTAATGATGCTCCAGCGGCCACTGCCAGTTTCTGTCTTCAAATCCAGCCGCTAACCCGCCTAAATATTTATTTTTTTCCAAAATCACCACTTCGTGACCAGCTCGAGCTAACTTCAGACCTGCCACCAGTCCTGTAAATCCAGAACCCACAATCATATATCGCATTGCTATATCCTACTATCCCTACTAGTTAAGCAGCAAGACCGCAATTCCCACCATCAACATCACCACGATCCCCAACACATAAGTCGGCAAAGTAGTCGAAGCCAACGGCAGTTCAAGAGCCGGAGTTGGTGTCGGGGTCAGAGAAATCTCGCTCACTTCATCAGTCACAGTTGGGGTTGGGGTCAATGTCAAAGTCGGAGTCAAAGATACTTCCGAGGGAGTGAGGACGGCAGTTACTGTCGGCACTACCGTGACTGTCGGGGTTAGTACTGAAGGCACGGGCGTGCTGGTAGGTGATGCGGTTGGGGTAGCCGTTGGCGCCATGGCTACGGTCGTTGGCGATGGGGATGGAGAAGTCTGCGCCAAACCACCGCTGGGACTGGACTCTATCGCAGGTCCCCCCAGCGAGCTACCCAATATACTAAATCGTCTCTCGGCTTGGAAAGTAATCCCTGAGTCATTCGTGTAACTAGCTCTGACCACGTGGGAACCCAAGCTAAAATCTTCCTCGGCCGTCCAGCGCCAGTTGCCTCGTTGGTCACTTTGGGCGGTGCCGTCAGTTTCATCTTGCCCCTGGATTACAGTTATGGAAACTGTGATATTGGCCGGCGCTGTGCCGATAAACTGAGGCCTCGACGTATTTAATGCTTCGTTTTCCTGCGGGTTCCAGATATTAATTGTCTGGCCGCCACCTGCACTTTGGGCCGCCAAATCATCAATAAAATTAAATTTTGAATCAGAATTTTCTCCGCTGGCCACTAAACTTCTAAAGTCAAAAGTTTGTCCCGTGGTTAACGTCGGAATGTCGTTAATTTGTTTCCCAAGCAACAAAGCCGAGGAGTTCCCACCGACGGAATTAGTTCTAATCCAGATTTCATCCTCGCCGTCAATGCCCCCCGCTCCATTCAAGGTCGGGTTAAAAGCCTGCGCCAAAACTATCGTCCAATTCCCGTTCTCATCACTCAATGTCGACTGCTTACTCAAGTTCGGCCCTGATATCAATACAATTGCTCCTTCTTCGACTCCGCCATCCACATTTTGTATTGTTCCTGATATGGTTGGCAACTCGCCTATAACATCACTACCAGTCGCCGTTGTCACTATATAAGAAGAACCTTCTGCTGTGGTATAAGCCATTCTTCCCGAGTTAATTACGAAAAAATACTCTGTACCAGGACTCAGTCCCGTTACTTGTACATAATGGGTTTGGTGCTGCTGATATTCACTGGACATCAAGTCCCGCTTGTCGCGGGCTACGCTGTTGAGGTTTCCTTCGTCAGTTCCGTACGATAAGAAACCAGCTGCCATGTTCTGTGTCACCCAGCTGACTGTAAACGAGTTACTCGTTACGTTAGAAACTTCAACTTGCCCCGGGGCTGTGCCCACTTCAGCTTGAGTCCCAATAGGCGATTGCCTGTTTTGTATTAAGTAAACTCCACCGACGACTCCGGCAATTAGTAATAATAACCCCACCAGCATCGGAATTTTGGGAGACATCCCAGCAGAGGCAGATTTTTTGAACATAAATATTAATTCATTTTTACAATCTCCAGGCCAACAGTCAACATGTAAACCGTCTTGAGTGCCTTTTTTAACCTATTCATTTACTGTATCTGTGATAACCGCGTCCGATGGACTTCTTTGTTCAAGCGTTTGCAGCACCGATAAATTCAAGTTTGAGTTAAGCTCAACTAACTCCTGACTGACTTCTGGCGAAATCCTATCTACTACCAATCCCCGATAAACCTCCGACCCAATCCAGACAGTCAGCGTGATAAGAGTCAGACTTCCCAGCAAAATCAAAAAAGTATTATCTTTAGGTCTTTTCATAAATTTTTCGGCTGATGCAGAATAGCTCCGCTAATAACTACTCTTGGCACGTCAGTTTCTATTTGAATATCACTATAATCTATTGAAATCGATTCGATAATTATCACTCGCCGGAAACTCACCAATCGCCGTGTAAATTCCAGAATAGATTCATATCTCCCGCTGCCGTTAATTATAAATTTAACTGCCGTCCAGTTTCCTTGTGGAGCGGCATCAGCGGTGGTCTCTGCCGCAGATACGCTATTCTCACCGCCATCAATTGCGTAGTCACCATATCCGACTGAGTTAAGGCTGAACTCAGTCCCTTCTACCGCCCTGTCTACTTGAGCGGTAAACATGGCCAAGTCCGCAGATATCGGAATTGCCTCTTCCAACAACCCTAGCTTACTACCGTTTTCATCCAAAATTTGTTGCGCGGCAAACATGGCGTCGATTTTTTCCTGTAATTGTGTCTTTACGTTCTCCAAGTTATTGATATCACCCAACAACGTCGCAATGGTCGAGAATGTTGGTCTTAAGGCAAACAACCCGAAGAAAATAATGGTCACAAACGTCAGTATAATCTCCAGATAAGTTTGTTTCTTTTTGGTATCCAGCAGTCTCTGCGAACTTCTAAAAGAAAACTTACTACTTAATGGTTGGTCAGGTGTGGCAGACATATTTTATTTCATTTTAATACTGGCGTTTAAGTTGAATTCATATAAATGTGTGCCAGCTAATTCTGGGTTGTTCTCAACTTTCAAACTCACGTTTGTCAGGTTGACGCTGGTGACCAAAGGTGACGATCTTAAGGTGTTTTCAAAAAGTGAAATCGTAGTTTCATCCACAGCCTCGCCGGTTATAGAAATTATATTTTTATTCCAATTAAACCTGTTTATTTTCAAGTCAGTTGTCCTGGGAAAACTTTTGTTAAACTCACTAAAAATCGTCGGGATATCAGGTTGCAAATCCAACGCCTCAGCTACGGAATTAATTCTCTGTTGTGCAGCTCTGAACTCGGTTTCAACCGAAGCAAATGCTCGAATATGATTTTTTTGAGTTTCAATATCCTCCTGTAGAGCAGTCAGGCGCATATCCAGAGAGAACCGCCAGATGAATGCTCCAATCACCACTAACTCCGTCACAATTACAATCCATCTCCCCACGGACAACGCCCAGGTCAATATCTTATCCGTTGAACTGGAACTGTTAACTTTCTCCAGCAAATTAATAGTCGGGGCGTGTCTGGGCATGGCAGGAACACTTCCCAGTATAGATGACCTCTATCTCTTCCTACAAGTATGTTTCCTTTACTTTCCTTACTTCGCCGCCAGCCTACGAGCCACTTGTGACTTCATGTGCGCCGCTTTATTCGCGTGTATCAATCCCCATTTGGCAGTTTTATCAATTGTACTTGTCAATGACTGTAGTGTTTTCTCCGAAGGTGAGAGACGGAATTTTTTCAAATCCGCCCGCAAAACATTCTTCCTTTTCAGGTTGACAATTTGTTTTCTTTTTGACCTGCGCAACGCACGGGTGGCTGTTCTAGTAACTGGCATAATTTTTCTCTTTAAAGAAAATAACTCTGCCTATTATAATCCAAAAACCTCTATCTGCCAATTAGTTCATCTTAACGACACTTTCTGGCTGCTCCCAACCGCCGAATGACGGCCTTTACATTTACAGTAGGGAAAGGCAGCCTTACATTTCATCCCGACTTAGGAGTACACTACCGCGGTTGTCATCTTGCCCCTTTCTTTGTCATTCCGACTTAAAAAACACCACCGCGGCCGTCATTGCGAGGACAAACTGATAAGGATGGCCGTGGCAATCTGATATTCTCTGTAATTCTTTTTTCTTAATTCCTAATTCTTCCCCCCTACCTAAAGCTGACGGCACCATTGTTGTAAAGGTCACGGATCTGGGTTTGATTTAGCGCATAGTTGTAAACACGAGCATCATCCAGTTGGCCATCATAATACTGAATCACTGAGCCGCCTGTATGGACATTGCCACCTAGTCTGAGTCTGCGGTTTACACTCCCTGCTGAACCAGTCAAGGTCCTACTTGCATCAAGAGCTCCATCAATGTACAGGCTAGCTAGTCCAGAAGAGACATTGTAGGTAGCCACTACATGATGCCACTGACCATCATTAACAGTTCTGGTACCCTGGACTCTATTGGAAACATAGTCCCAGGTATCAAAGGCAACAGTATTAGTATTCACATTAAGAATCAAACCTCCCAAGACCCCTGAGGCATTTGCAGCATTATCTCTGATCATCATGTAGGTTGATAAACTACTTTGGGTGGTCTTGATCCAGGACGACATACTAAAACTCTGTCCAGTAAGATTTAGAGATGACATCAATGAGGTATCTATATAGTCATCGGTGCCATCCAGATCTAGAGAAGAATTGATTCTACCTGATGCTCCATTGTTCCAGGCATGAGCACTGTTTCCGCTTGTACATGTTCCAGCTGAAGTGTTTGTACCGCTCCCACCTATGGTTAAGGTGCTGTTTAATCCATTCCCTGAAGCATCACGAATACTTGTCCCAGTACACTCATCCATCCTGTACCAGACGAATGGCTCTCCCCGGTTGTATTCCCAGGCAACTTGTGCTGGAGTACGGACATAGTTGTAAATGCGCAGGTCATCGATAAACCCACTGGCAAACCACTTGTAGGTACTATCTGTGGGCGCGAATGCACCGATGTTCACCGGTGTAGTGGTATTGTGCATGGCTACATAGGTACCTTCTGAATAGGTGGAAGTGGATGTTTCCATACCATTGATGTACACCTTGATGCCATTGATGCCGCCTCCGGTGTAGGTGGCGGTGATGTGATACCAGGTATTAGCGGCAAATGAGTATGGGGTGGTGGTGTATCTAGCGACTTGATGGTTCCCGGCATCATCGTACAAGGTAAGTCCAGGCTGGTTGGTATAAATATCTAACAACCACTCAAGCGGAGGCAGGGTGCCAGCTGTCTTGGAGGCAATGGGGAATCCATCCGCGAAAGGAGCGGTACTGTTCCCTTGGTTGACCCAAGCGGAGATGGAAAAGGCGTTGTCGGTGGTACTGTTGCCAAAAACCAAGGTTGATGAGTCGGGGATGGAGATGTAGTCATCGGTACCGTCAAAGCGGACGGACTGTCCCAGTTTGCCTGGTGCCCAGGATGGGCCATTGGTGAGTGTGCCGGTATTATTATTTCCAGAGATATCAATGGCAGTAGTGCCTGTATTTTCATCCAGTTTCCATCTGCCGATAGGTGGGTTACAGGTGGAGGTATCCCCAGGGACGCAGAACTCACGAGCTGAGGAGTTGGATGGAGTTACCCCATCTGACTCGGTACTCAGTGACCCCACTACAGCTGACTTGCCTTGGTTATAGTCAACTCTGACCTCATCTTCATCTAAGGCATAGTTGTAGACTTTGACTTCGTCAATACGGCCGTTGAAATAACCTACGGCTGGGAGATTTTTGCCAATGAAGTAACTACCGCCCAAAACAGTATTCCATGAAGTATAACTTGTTGAGCTGTTAACCTGTTTGCCATTTACATAAACTCTGGTATTGGTTCCATCATGAGTGGCCACAATTTGAGTCCAAGCATTGGTAGGCACGGTATGTGTAGTATCAAAATCATTACCCCATCCGAAATACCGGATGTATTGAGTTCCAGATACATTCTGCAAGCTAATACCATTTGCTTGATTGTTGGAGTTTGTTCCATAAACAAAAATTATTCCGTTATCATTCGTTGTTGGCAGGGAAGTTGGGTTAACCCATGCAGATATACTCCTTGGGCTGGAACCCGACGGAAAAGATGCATCAGAGCCTGTGACATAGTCGTTTGATGCATCAAATACTAGAGCCTTATCCAACTTGCCATTATTAGTCCATCCTGAGGTGGAGGTGGCAGGTGAGGCCATACTAGTAAGTGTTCCATCCAGACCGCTGCCGCCATTACCGGAGTTACGTGCAGTTGTCC